>NZ_JCAQAV010000006.1:0-202656 GCF_059617925.1 Janthinobacterium sp. JF4
TCACCGTTTCTTCCCTGACAAAAGAGCTTTACAACCCGAAGGCCTTCTTCACTCACGCGGCATTGCTGGATCAGGCTTTCGCCCATTGTCCAAAATTCCCCACTGCTGCCTCCCGTAGGAGTCTGGACCGTGTCTCAGTTCCAGTGTGGCTGGTCGTCCTCTCAGACCAGCTACTGATCGATGCCTTGGTAGGCTTTTACCCTACCAACTAGCTAATCAGATATCGGCCGCTCCACGAGCATGAGGTCTTGCGATCCCCCACTTTCATCCTTAGATCGTATGCGGTATTAGCGTAACTTTCGCTACGTTATCCCCCACTCTAGGGTACGTTCCGATATATTACTCACCCGTTCGCCACTCGCCACCAGAGCAAGCTCCGTGCTGCCGTTCGACTTGCATGTGTAAGGCATGCCGCCAGCGTTCAATCTGAGCCAGGATCAAACTCTTCAGTTTAATCTCTGTTTAATGTCATTTCTGACAGGTCGGACAGTATCACTACCATCCAAATCTTTTGCATTGCAAAAGATTTGCTCACTCAAAAAACTGACAGGCCACTACTTGCGTAGCGCCTATTTCATTATTTCTTGTGAACATTTGATATTTTAAGTTTTACGCTGCTTGCGCAGCGCTGCACTTACATCAAATGCCCACACTTATCGACTGTTAATTGTTAAAGAACTGTATTCGGTTACTGCTTTCGCGCTATCGACAAAGCGTTGTGTTTGTCAGCTGCGAAGAAGGAAGAGTATGAAGCGTTTGCAGCATTTCGTCAACCTTCTTTTTCACCCTGCCTTACTCGGCATTTGCATGCATCGTTCAGCGAGGGGGCGAATTATAGCCCTGCTCCGCCCTCTCCGCAAGGGCTATTTTTCCGCCTCACCGCCCAGCAAGCATAGTCTTCACTTCAAGCGCCTTTTTGTGCAGCCTGTCGCAATCGGCTGGCGTAGTTCGTGGTCTTTAGGCACAGTGGCAACATCAGACTCTGACGCTACTCAACAAAGGGTTAAACTTGCCCGCTGCGTCGATTAACTCTTGTACTTGAAAGTGCCCCCATGCTTCCGATTTCCAGCCTGCCCCAATTGTTGAAAACCATCCTCGCTTGGTTGCAACGGGCATTCGACGCGACGACGACCTGGGTCACCCAACTGTCTTGGTGGAAATTCTTCCTGTTCGCTGCACTGGCCCTGATCGCCGGCTCCATCTTGCAAGATGAGCTGTTCTCGTCAAGCCCGGACGAAGAAGTGGTCATCAAGTCGCATAAACGCAGCAGCAAGGGCTCGGGTGAAACCAATATCCTGATCGACGATACGGGTATTCACTTCAATCCCCGCAACAGCAAGAACCGCCGTAGCAGCTCGGCCGATCCAGCCGATGCCGCCGAGGCAGACGCACAAGCCGGTGCAGTGCCACCCGAACCGCCTGAACCACCGGCAGCTCCTGCCAAGCCCAGCTATCCAGTAACGACGAATGCCTCGGGCGAAGAGGTGCATATTGAATTGCCGCCGCAAATCGGTGAAGAATTGTCGAATGCCATCGAAGAAGCGGTCGATGACGCGGCAGAACAAAAAGTGTCGCGCTATCACCAGCAAGCCTCGACCTGGTTCAAGAGTTTTGTCTCCTTGCTGGTGTTGGCCCTGTTTGCCATGAAGGCCCTGGTCGGCGGCAAGAAACGCGCGGAAGCGGAAACCGTCACGGCAAACGAGGCAGCCGAGCGCGAATCCATGCAGCGCCAGCTCAGCGAAGCGAAGATGCAGATGATGCAGGCGCAAGTCGAGCCGCACTTCCTGTTCAATACGCTTGCCTCCGTCGAACACCTGATCCAGGTCGATCCGCCGCGCGCGGCCAAGATGCAGCGCAGCCTGATCCAGTATCTGCGCGCCGTGCTGCCGCAAATGCGCGACAACGCCCTGATTACCAACCTGGGCCGTGAAGCGGACATGGTGCAAGCGTACTTGAACCTGCTGAAAATGCGCATGGAAGAACGCCTGACCGTCGATTTCCAGATTCCCGATGGCCTGCGCAGCGCCGCCTTCCCGCCCATGATGCTGCAATCGATGGTGGAAAATGCCATCAAGCACGGCCTGGAAGTCAAACCGGAAGGCGGCACCCTGCGCATCGTGGCCGAAGTGGCGCACAGCAAGTTGCGCGTGACGGTCACCGATGACGGCCTCGGCTTTGGCGTGGTGCCCAGCGATGGCACGGGGCTCGGTTTGCCCACCATCCGCGAACGCCTGAAGCTGTTGCATGGTGACCAGGGCAGCCTGACCATTACGCCAAATCAACCGTCCGGCGTGTGCGCCGTGATCGAAGTGCCATATCAATTGTCCAAATAAGACGGAGTAGTTGATAAAAACGCTAAATCATTGAATAATCAATCTTCGCCTGTTCACACTTGAGACCTATGCCTACCGCTATTATTGCCGACGACGAAAGACTGATGCGCGACCAGCTGCGCCTGCGCCTGGGCCAAGCCTGGCCCGAACTGGAAATCATCGGCGAAGCCAAGAATGGCGACGAAGCGATCGAACTGGTGGAGCAACTCAAACCGGACTTTGCCTTCCTCGATATCCGCATGCCGGGCAAGACGGGCATGGAAGCGGCGCAAGTGATTGGTGGCAAGACCCATATCGTCTTCGTCACGGCCTATGACACCCACGCCGTCGAAGCCTTCGAGCGGGGCGCCGTCGACTACGTGCTCAAGCCGCCCGAGCATGAGCGCTTGCTGGTGACGGTGGAACGCCTGAAAACGCACTTGAACAAGCCGGCCCTGGATGTCAACAGCAGCGTCACGGCCATGCTGTCGCAACTGGCGGAAAAAATCACGGCCAAACCGACCTACTTGCAATGGATACAGGCCAGCATCGGCCAGGACTTGCGCATGATCCCCGTGGAAGAGATTCTGTTCTTCCGTTCTGACGAAAAATACACCTGCGTACAGACAGCCAAGTATGAGGCGCTGATCCGCAAGCCCGTGCGCGATCTGGCCGAAGAGCTCGATCCTTCGCTGTTTTGGCAAATCCACCGCGCCACCCTGGTCAATGTGAATGCCATCGAAGGCGTGACGCGCGACATCCGCGGCCGCCACCTGGTGCTCATCAAAGGCAAGTCCGACAAGCTCGAGGTAAGCCGCAGCTTCCTGCACCTGTTCAAGCAAATGTAAGCCTCTTGCCGCCGCCCGGCCCCGGCCGGTGCGGCGCATGGCTCTCTTCGTTCCCCTTCCTGCGCCACATCAAGCCACGCCGCGCCAACAGGCATAGGCTAAAGTCCTGTCCGTCATTCCTGTCTTGCCTTCGTTCACGTTCGCAAGGAGAACCCCATGCCTGACCGAGGCAGTTCCGCACTACTGCGCATCCTGCCACTGGGCATGGCGGCAGCGCTTTTGCTGTGCTTGTTTCCGCCACTGAAAGCCCGCCGGCAACGGCAGGCGCGTGGCCAGGCCATCATCGACAGCGCCAGCGACGCCATCATCAGCATCGACAGCGGGCAAATCATCCTGCATGCGAACGCGGCGGCAGCCAGATTGTTCGACGACACGCCGGCCGGCATGCGCGGCATGCGCCTGGGTCACTATATTCTGCGCGACTTGCGCACCCTGGGCGGCTTGGGCAAGCACGATGGCGATCCGCCGTTTGGCGACATCAGCCTGGAGCTGCGCCTGACGGGCCGGCGCGCCACCGATTACACCTTGACGGGACGGCGCAGCAATGGCGCCATGTTTCCCCTCGAAGGGTCGCTCTCGGCCATGCAGGAGGACGGCCATAGCGTGTTTACCATCATCGTGCGCGACATCAGTGCGCGCCAACAAATGCATGAACAGCTGGCCCGCTCCTTTTCGCAACTGCGTGAATTGTCGAGCGCGCTGCAATCGATCCGCGAAGAAGAGCGCAAGCATATCGCGCGCGAACTGCATGATGACCTGGGGCAGTTACTGGCCACCTTGCGCGTCGACCTGACCCTGGTGCGCCAACACGCGGACACCACCGTATCCCTGCACGCCTTGCTGCACAGCATGGATGGCTTGCTGGTGACAGCCATCACTTCGCTGCGACGCATCGCCAGCAACCTGCGCCCGCGCGCGCTCGATGAAGGCGGATTGTATTTTGCGCTACAAAAACTGCGCCACGACTTCCTGCTGCGCCGCGCCATCCATTTCGACTTGCTTGCCGATGAAGCCGACCTGGTGCTCGACGATGCGCGCAGCACGGCCATCTACCGCATCGTGCAAGAAGCGCTGACGAATATTGCACGCCATGCCGAGGCCAGTCACATCACCATCGCCCTGCACCGCATCGATTCCTCGCTGGCCATCACCATCCAGGATGACGGCCGCGGGATTGCCGAGCACGACATGGAAAAAGCCACGGCCCTGGGCTTGCTGGGCATGCGCGAACGGGTGTGGGGCTTGAATGGCAGCATCCATATCGGCGCCGATAGCGAGTTGGGCGGCACGCGCATCGACATCTCGCTGCCCATGCATGCCGGGGCGGCAGAAGCGGCAACGCAATAAAAAAGGCGCCCGCAGGCGCCTCCACTCCATCACATCGAATGATGCTTAGAATTTGTGTGCCAGGCCGATCTGGTACGAAGTCAGTGATTTGACGCGCTCGCGGCCAGCGTAAGCGTACACGTCGGTACGCTTCGACAGGTGGTAGTCGTAGCCGACGCCGAATTCCTTGATGGTGTCCCGGTCACTGAACTTGTTGTTGCTTTGCTCTTGCTTGCCATACGACACTTTGGCATCGCCGCCGCCAACCGTGTAGTTCAGGCCGATCAGGTAGGACTTGAATTCGCCGTTGGCAGCCACCTTGGTGTCGCCCTTCGAGTAGGCGGCCGTGATTTTGGCTGGGCCGAATTTATAGCCACCACCGATGGACCACAGGTCAGGCTTGGCGGCCGTTGCCGTTGCTTGCACGGCTTTTTCGTAGCCAGCGTGCAAGCTGATTGGGCCATTGTCATAGGTTGCCAGGCCGATCACGCCTGCGTCAGCGCTGTTGACTTCGCTCAGCACGTATTGCAGGCTGCCCACGAAACCTGCAAAGCTTGGGCTGTTGTAGGTCACGGCGTTGTTGACGCGCGACGTGCCGACGCCCGAACGCAGCAGCGTTTCATTGTTCTTGCCGACCACGCCATAGGTGTTGAATGGATCGACGCGGGCGATGGTGCCATCGACCAGGTTCTTGGTGCGGCCCAGGATGGCGGTACCAAACGCGCCTTTCAAGCCCACGTAAGCTTGACGGTCGAACAACACGCCTTTTTGCGCGCCGGTGTCAGCCAGGAATTCACTTTCCAGGTTGAAAATTGCGGACAGGCCGCCACCCAGATCTTCCGTACCCTTGAAACCGAGGCGCGACGCATTGTTTTCGCGTTGTACCGTCGGCTGGCCAGTGGTCTTGGCAATACCGAGGTCAACCAGGCCGTACACGGTGACGTTCGATTGTGCTTGTACCGTAGCTGCTGCGAAGGTGCCGATGATCAATGCTGCCAGAGTAATTTTTTTCACTTGAGATTCTCTACATTAGGTTGGACAAGAATGTTGCTGCTTAGCTGCTGAACCGAATCATGCCCACCAAATACTTCAACAATATGACATCGACAAGATGTTGTTTTTTTGCACAATGACTTGTTAGATAAAAACAACAGACGAAAAAAAACCGCCCGAGGGCGGCTTGTGTTGCCGTTCCAGCCTTACTTCAGGCGGCAGCTCAGCAGCCAGTAGTATTCCAGGCGCTTCATGCGAATTTCGCGGGCCGAGTGGGCAAACTTCTTGCGCAGGTGGCTATCCGATGGGAAATTCTTCAGCACTTCATAGCGCTCCCCCCCATCCGTCGTGCGGAACTGGTGGGTGTTGCCTTCCAGGTCGGTGCGCGCGATGACCGTGCTGCTGCCATCGACATAGGAATTGTCGATCAACACCAGCAGGATGTCCTTGCCCAGCTTGCTGCGCAATTGCTTCAGGTATTTGTCCTGGTCTTCGCGCTTGACGTGCGACCACCAGAAGCCGGCGAACACGGCCGTGAACTTGCCCAGCAAGTCATCGGGCAAATTGAACGCATCCAACTTGGCGAAGGTGACGTTGTCGGGCAAACCGCGTGCCTGGGCCAGCGCCAGCATTTCATCGTTGATATCGGTGGCCAGCACGGACTCGGCCGACTCGGCGACCACTTCCGTCCAATAGCCGGTGCCGCAAGCCAGTTCCAGCACGGTGTGGCCTTCCAGCACGTCGGCGATCTTGTCGCGCAATACTTCCAGGTCTTCCTGGCGTTCGGGCTTGTCATAGACGCGCTCGTACTGCTGCGCGATGGTGGCGTAATATTTGGCAAGCTGATCGGTAATCATTGTTTCTTCTCTTCTTAAATAATCTTGGCCAGACACCTCGCCCGGCCGACTTCATGCATTGTTATAGTTCGTAGTGCTCTTTATCACCACTCATCGCCTGCTCGATGAGCTTGCGGTTCAGGGTCGGCGTCAGCAACTCGATAAAGGTATAGATATAGCTGCGCAAATACGCGCCTTGCTTGACGGCCACGCGCGACACATTCATGCCGAACAGGTGACCGACAGGGATGGCGCGCAAGCCTTTGTCGCGCTCGGCATCGAAGGCCATACCCGCTATGATACCAATCCCCATGCCCAACTCGACATAAGTCTTGATCACGTCCGCATCGATGGCTTCCAGCAAGATGTCCGGCTTCAAGCCGCGCAGCACGAAAGCGTGGTCGATCTTGTTGCGTCCGGCGAACGCGCTGTCATAGGTAATCAGGGGGAAGGCGGCGATTTCTTCCAGGGTCACGGACTTCGACTTGAGCAGCGGATGGTCGACCGGCACCACCACCACGTGCTCCCATTGATAACATGGCAAGGTGATCAAGCCATCGATGGCGGCGATCGACTCCGTGGCGATGGCCAGGTCGGCCTGGTCGCGCTGCACCATCTCGGCGATCTGGCGTGGGTTGCCTTGCAGTAAAGACAATCGTACCTTGGGGAACTTGATCATGAAGGCTTGCACCACCTTGGGCAAGGTGTAGCGCGCCTGCGTATGCGTGGTGGCAATGGTAAAGCTGCCGCTGTCCTGCGCCGCGAATTCCTTGCCGATGCGTTTCATGCTGTCGATTTCCTGCATGATCAGCTCGACAGACTCCAGCACCAGGCGGCCCGGCTCCGTCAAGCCGCGGATGCGCTTACCGTGGCGTGTAAAAATATCCACGCCCAGCTCTTCCTCCAGCTCGATAATGGCTTTCGATACGCCCGGTTGCGACGTAAACAAGGCCTTGGCGGCGTCCGTCAGGTTGTAATTCTGCCGGACCGCTTCGCGCACGAAGCGCAGTTGATGGAGATTCATTGCTGATTTGCCCTAGATTGCCGTGATTTGCCGAGTTTCCGCCCCACCCATGATTTTGCGTTCATGCATATACGCATATCGCATATAAGCAAATGCGTACTAAGTAGTTTGGAATAAACACTAAGTTTATTACTATTGCGAGTACTTTGGGGGTGCAAGCATGACTTTGTCTTATATAGTCTCAGGATTTGCCGTAGGATTACTCGTAGGAATGACCGGTGTGGGCGGCGGCTCGCTGATGACGCCGCTGTTAACCCTGCTGTTTGGCGTACCGCCTTCCGTGGCGGTGGGCACCGACCTGGCCTTCGCCTCGATCACCAAGAGTGCCGGCACCCTGACGCACCGCCTGCGCGGCACCATCCGCTGGGATATCGTCAAGCGCCTGTGCATCGGCGCCCTGCCCGCAGCCGTCATCGCGACCCTGGCCCTGAAATCGTTCGGCACCCTGTCGCCGGAAATCGGCCAGATCATTCGTTACTCGATCGCCGGCTCCGTGCTGCTGACCGTCGTGGCACTCATTTTCAAGGGCCGCATGCTGGCCTGGATCAATGCGCACCCAGAGAAACAATTACAAGGCAACAAGCTTGCCGCCGCGACCATCATCGCCGGCGCCGTGCTGGGCGTGCTGGTGACGGTGTCGTCGATCGGCGCCGGCGCCATCGGCGCGACCCTGCTGGTGATGCTGTATCCACGCATGAGCTCGGCCGAAGTGGCGGGCACCGATATCGCCTACGCCGTGCCCCTGACGGCCATCGCCGCCCTGGGCCATTGGTGGCTCGGCTCCATCCACTGGGAATTGCTGGCCTCCTTGCTGGTCGGCTCCCTGCCAGGCATCACGCTCGGTTCCTGGATAGCCCGCTCCGTGCCGGAAAAGTTTTTAAGAGTGCTGCTGGCGATGACCTTGACCGGCGTGGCAGTAAAGCTAATCTATTAAGTAACACGAGCAGTATCAAGAACATAATCCCAGGCAATCTTCCAGCACCCCGGCTTTTTTAGGAATTGATATGTACCATTACGATCAGTACGACCACCTCATCATCAAAGAACGCATCGCCCAGTACCGAGACCAGGTTGCGCGCCGTATCGCCAATGAACTGACGGAAGAGGAATTCATTCCGCTGCGCCTGCAAAACGGCCTGTACATGCAACGCCACGCCTACATGCTGCGCATCGCCGTGCCGTACGGCTTGCTGTCGGCGAAGCAGATGCGCATGTTCGCGCACATCGCGCGCAAGTATGACCGCGGCTATGGCCACTTCACCACGCGCCAGAACATCCAGTTCAACTGGATCGAACTGGAGCAAACTCCCGATATCCTGACGGACCTGGCGTCCGTGGAAATGCACGCGATCCAGACTTCCGGCAACTGTATCCGTAATACAACATCGGACCCGTACGCCGGCGTCGCGGCCGATGAAATCATCGATCCGCGCCCGTACGCGGAAGTGCTGCGCCAGTGGAGCACCTTCCACCCCGAGTTCATCGCCCTGCCGCGTAAATTCAAGGTCGCCATCAATGGCGCCGAAGAAGACCGCGCCGCCATCGCCGTGCACGACATCGGCTTGACGGCCGTGCGCAATGCCGCTGGCGAAGTGGGCTTCAAGGTAATGGCCGGCGGCGGCATGGGCCGCACGCCGATCCTGGGCAGCGTCGTGCGCGAATTTTTACCGTGGCAGCATTTGCTGACGTATATCCAGGCCATCATGCGCGTGTACAACCTGCACGGCCGCCGCGACAACAAGTACAAGGCGCGCATCAAGATCCTGTTGAAAGCCATCGGCGTGGAAGAATTCACGCGCCAGGTGGAAGCGGAATGGGTCGACTTGAAGGATGGTCCGGAAACCTTGACGGCCGAGGAAATGCAGCGCGTGGCGGACTTTTTCCATCCGCCCGCCTACCTGCCCTTGCCGGAACTCGACTACAAGGCCGAACACGCGGACAACAAGGCGTACGTAAACTGGCTGGCGCGCAACGTCAAGCCGCATCAGCGCCCCGGCTACGCGGCCGTGGTGCTGTCGCTGAAGAAAACGGGCGTGCCGCCAGGCGACGCGACGGCCGAGCAGATCGACTTCGTGGCCGATCTGGCCGACCGCTACAGCTTTGGCGAATTGCGCGTGACGCATGAGCAAAACCTGGTGCTGGCCGACGTGGAACAGTCGAAACTCTTTGCACTGTGGCAGGAAGCCAAGGCGCACGGCCTGGCCACGCCGAACATCGGCTTGCTGACGGACATGATCTGCTGCCCCGGTGGCGATTTCTGCTCGCTGGCGAACGCCAAGTCGCTGCCGATCGCGGCCGCCATCGCAGAGCGTTTTGACAGCATCGACTTCCAGCACGACATCGGCGAAATCGAGCTGAATATTTCCGGCTGCATCAATGCCTGCGGCCACCATCACGTGGGCAGCATCGGCATTCTCGGCGTCGACAAGGATGGCAGCGAATGGTATCAAGTGTCGATCGGCGGCGCGCAGGGCAACAACGCGGCCATCGGCAAGATCATCGGACCATCGTTCTCTTCCCTGCAGATGCCTGAAGTCATCGGCCGCCTGCTGCACGTCTACGTGCGCGACCGCCATGAAGGCGAGCGCTTCGTCGACACGGCGCAGCGCCTGGGCCTGGCGCCGTTCAAGGAACATGTCTATGCAACGCCGATCACGGTCGGCAACCTGGTGGGAGAAGACGAATATGTTTGAAGTACGCGAAGAAATCATCAAGAACGCCGCCGTGGTGCCGAATACCTGGGGCTTGCTGCGCCTCGATGAAAGCGAGACGCCGGAAACGGTCGTCGTGCCTGCCGGCAAGGTCATCGTACCGCTGCCCGTGTGGCAAGCCCAGCGCGAGAGCCTGCTGGCGCGCCTGCCCGACATCGGCGTCTGGCTGGCCAGCGACGAGCGCCCGGAAGAACTGGCGGCCGACGTGGCGCAACTGCCCGTCATCGGCGTGGATTTCCCGAAATTCACGGATGGCCGCGGCTATTCCATCGCCTTCAACCTGCGCGCCCGCCTGGGTTTCCAGGGCGAGTTGCGCGCCATCGGCGACGTGCTGCGCGACCAGCTGTTTTCCATGCACCGCGTCGGCTTCGACGCGTATGCGACGCGTCCGGACCGCAGCATCCACGACGCCCTGAAAGGCTTGTCCGTTTTTTCGGAAACCTACCAGGCCTCGTGGGATCAAAAATCGCCGCTGTTCCGCCGCCACCAGCGCGAAGGCCAGAATCCTGACCTCGACAACGCGGCCGGCATCTGAGGGCCAATCATGAGCAATCTGCTTTCTTTGATTGACGCCACCGAGCAAACGCTGACACGCATCGCCGCGGATTTTTCGCCGGCCGTGTTCGCGTCCAGCCTGGCAGCCGAAGATATGGTACTGACCGACATGATTCTCAAGGCGAAGCTGCCCATCGGCATCTTTTCCCTGGAAACGGGCCGGCTGCACCAGGAAACCCTGGCCGTGCTCGACAAGGTCAAGGCCCGCTACGACCACGACATTACCCTGTACCGCCCGCAGCCGGAGCTTGTCGCCGCCTACGTGGAGCAGAACGGTCTGAACGCCTTCTACAACAGCGTCGAGATGCGCCGCGAATGCTGCCGCATCCGCAAGGTCGAACCGCTGGGTCGCGCCCTGGCCGGCAACAAGGCCTGGGTGACGGGACAACGCCGCGCCCAGTCCACCACGCGCGCCGAGTTGCACGTGCAGGAAGAGGACGCCGCGCACGCGATGACGAAATTCAATCCGCTGGCTGACTGGTCCGAGCAAGATGTGTGGGACTATATCCGTGCCAACGACGTGCCCTACAATGCACTGCACGACCAGGGCTACCCGTCGATCGGCTGCGAACCCTGTACCCGGGCCGTGCAGCCGGGCGAGGACGTGCGCGCCGGACGCTGGTGGTGGGAAAATCCGGACTCCAAGGAATGCGGCCTGCACATGGTGGACGGTAAGTTGATACGTATCAAATCCGTGGCAGCCTGAACAGACACAACAGACCCAGCAGAACAAGAAAGCACCCATATGAGCAATATTTTGAACCAGCGTCACCTCGACAGCCTTGAATCGGAAGCCATCCACATCATGCGCGAAGTGGCGGCAGAATCGGCCAATCCCGCGCTGCTGTTTTCCGGCGGCAAGGATTCCGTCGTCCTGCTGCGCCTGGCCGAGAAAGCCTTCCGCCCAGGCAAGTTCCCCTTTCCCCTCGTGCACATCGACACGGGCCACAACTTCCCGGAAGTCATCACTTTCCGTGACAAGAAAGTGGCGGAACTGGGCGAACGCCTGATCGTCGGCTCCGTGGAAGATTCGATCCAGCGCGGCACCGTGCGCCTGCGCAACCCGGCCACGGATTCGCGCAACGCGGCACAAGCCGTGACCTTGCTGGAAACCATCGCCGAACATAAATTTGACGCCTGCATCGGCGGCGCGCGCCGCGACGAAGAAAAGGCCCGCGCCAAGGAACGCATCTTCTCGTTCCGCGACGAATTCGGCGCCTGGGACCCGAAAGCCCAGCGTCCCGAACTGTGGGACCTGTATAACACCCGCGTCCATCCGGGCGAGAACATGCGCGTCTTCCCCATCTCGAACTGGACGGAGCTGGACGTGTGGCAATACATCGCCCGCGAAAAGCTCGAACTGCCGCCGATCTACTTCGCGCACGAGCGCCAGGTGATCCCGCGCAACGGGCTGCTGGTGCCGCTGACGGATCTGACGCCGCCGCGCGAAGGCGAAACGGTGGAAACGCAAGTCGTGCGCTTCCGCACGGTGGGCGATATCTCGTGCACCTGCCCCGTATCGTCGGACGCGGCGACGGTCGACGCCATTATCGCCGAGACGGCAATCACGCAAATCACGGAACGGGGCGCCACCCGCATGGATGACCAGACTTCCGAAGCCTCGATGGAAAAACGCAAGAAAGCAGGGTATTTCTAATGAACGCAGCAATCCAGAACACCAACCTCACCGACAGCCTGGAGCGCGGCATGTTGCGCTTTATCACGGCCGGTTCCGTCGATGACGGCAAGAGCACCCTGATCGGCCGCTTGCTGTTCGACAGCAAGGGCATCTTCGCCGACCAGCTCGACGCCATGTCGCGCTCCAAGCACAAGCGCACGGTGGGCGACACGGTCGACCTGTCCCTGCTGACGGACGGCCTGGAAGCGGAGCGCGAGCAAGGCATCACCATCGACGTGGCTTACCGTTACTTTGCCACGCCGAAACGCAAATTCATCATCGCCGACACGCCTGGGCACGAGCAATACACGCGCAACATGGTCACGGGCGCGTCCACCGCCGACGCCGTCATCATCCTGATCGACGTGTCGAAGGTGAAACTGGGAGACGACGGCAGCGTGGAATTGCTGATCCAGACCAAGCGCCATTCGACGATTGCCCATTTGCTGCAGATCGAGCACGTGGTCGTGGCCGTCAACAAGATGGACCTGGTCGACTACGATGAGACGGTATACAACCGCATCGTGGCCGCCTACCGCGAATTCGCCCAGTCGCTGGGCTTGAAGGACATCACGCCGATCCCCCTGTCCGCCTTGACCGGCGACAACGTCGTCGAACGCGGCGACAAGCTGGGCTGGTACACGGGCCCGACCCTGATCGAGCTGCTGGAGTCCTTATCCGTCTACGACGAATCGCACGACACGCCCTTCCGCTTCCCGGTGCAGCTGGTGGCGCGCCACAACGGCCACGAAGCGAACGACTTCCGCGGCTACATGGGCCGCATCGAAGCGGGCAAGGTCAGCATCGGCGATACCCTGGTGGTGCAGCCCTCGGGCCAGACGGCCACCGTCAAGGATATCGTCACTCTGGACGGCTCGCTGCCGACGGCCGTGGTGGGCCAGTCCGTCACCCTGCTGCTCAATGAATACCTCGACATTTCGCGCGGCGACTTGCTGGCCAGCAGCGAGCACCCTGCCACGCTGCTCAAACAGGTGGTGGCCGACGTGTGCTGGCTGTCGGAGGACGCGCTGGACCTGCGCCGCAAGTACTGGATCAAGCATGGCACGAAGCAGACGGCGGCCAAAGTGACGGCGATCGAATCGATCCTCGACATCAATACGCAGCAGCGCCATCCGGCCGAAGGCTTGAAGCTGAACGACATCGCCCGCATCAGCCTGAACGTGCAGCAGGCGCTGGCGGCCGACGCGTATGCCGATATCCGCGCCACGGGGGCATTCATCCTGATCGATGAAGTCACCCACCAGACCGTCGCGGCGGGCATGGTTCGGCTGTAACCGGCGTCTCGACTGAGGAAAGCAGACATGAACAACTCCACCACTCTCCCCGGCAAGGTCTACCTGATCGGCGCCGGACCCGGCGCGCAAGACCTGATGACCTTGCGCGGCGCGCGCCTGCTGGCGCAAGCGGACGTCGTGCTGCACGACGCGCTGGTCACCGAAGAGATGCTGGAGCTGTGTCCCCAGGCGCAAAAGATCCTGGTCGGCAAGCGCTGCGGCCAATTGTCGACGGCGCAGGCGTTCATCAACAAGCAACTGGTCGACAACGCGCGCAAGCACGCCGTCGTCGTGCGCCTGAAAGGGGGCGACCCCATGCTGTTCGGCCGCGCCGACGAGGAATTGCGCGCGCTGGAAGAGGCGGGCATCGCCGTCGAAGTGGTGCCCGGCATTACCACGGCACTGGCGGCGGCGGCGGCCACACAGCAGCCGCTGACCAAACGGGGCGTGTCGCGCAGCGTGGCCTTTTTCACGTCCAGCACGGCGCCGGGCGAACCGGACCAGACGCGCATCCCCGACTGCGACACCCTGGTGCAATACATGGGTGGCCGCGAAGCCATCGCCACGGCGCAGCGCCTGCTGGCGCAGGGCCGCCGTGCCGACACCCCGGTGGTGGTGATTGAAAACTGCAGCCGCCCGGACCAGCGCATCGTGCGCCTGCCGCTGAGCACCCTGGCGCATGGCCTGGGCGACACCCACGGCCCCGTGCTGGTGATGCTGGGCGACGCCATGGCCACGCGCGCACACCAGGCCACCGAAGAAGCAGCGCCCATTCTGGCGCGTCATGCTTGAATAAACACACCGTATTTTACCGACTTTAGAGTCAGTAACCGACCTCTTCATAGGAAACATGATACGATGCGCACGCATCTTTTCTCGAGCAGTTATTGCGTGATAGCAATTAAATTCGCGCTTTGCCCGCCATAGCGCTTGCCGCAAGGTCTTCCGGCTGACGGGGCCGCCCGGCAATCTCCCCGAAAAAAGCTGCGCCCGCAGGCTGCAATACCGCGCCGCGCAACTTTGGCCCTACGATCACACATGAATTTCACTTCCATGCGCGAAGCCCTGACTTCGCTCAGCCGCAGCAATGCCGGCGTCGCCAGCGCTGTGCTGTCAAGCATGCTCGCCTCCATCGCCCTGTGGACGGTATTCCCGAATATCGATGATGAAAATCATCTGCTGGAATGGCTGCAAGCGCTGTTCCTGGCCCTGGCTTGCACGGTGCATGGCGTGCGCGCCTGGCACGAAACCGACCGCCAGTCGCTGCGCTTCCTCATGCATACGGGCTTGTGTGCCCTGCTGTTCGGCTTCCTGCTGCGCGAACTCGATATCGACCAGTTCGGCACGGCGCCCGCCTGGGCGCAACTGGAAAAAGCCCTGCGCGTAGTGGAATTGCTGATCCTGATACGCGTGCTGATCTTTTTCGCACCGCGCGCGCGCAAGGTGTTTGCCCATGCAGGCCTGATTTTCAGCATGCGCATCACCATCCTGACGGCCATCGGCGGTTTGCTGATGGTCGCCGGCTGGCCCTTCGACAAGAAAGTCTTCCATGGCATGCCGGACGCCTACGCGCTGCTGGGCGAGGAAGTCTTCGAACTGGGCGCCTATTTGCTGCTGTTCCTCGCATCGCTGTCCGACAGCTCGCCCGCCGCCCGCATCAGCCTGGCGCCAAAGAAGGCCTAGGCATCTTCAAATGATGACGGCAACGGCAGCAGCCGCTGCAAGGTGGCGGCCACGCGCAGCAGGCGCGGGTCGTCGTCCTCGGCCTCGTCGCAGGTATCATTGATGCAGAAGAACGGCAAGCTGCCGAAACGCGCGGCCAGCTCCTCAAGCTGCTGCGGCGCCTGCACATCGCCGCTGGCGATATGCAGCGGATCGAGCATGCGCGAGCGCGCCAGCCCCTGATGCACCATCCAGCGCGGAACCAGGTCGGGCAGCAATGCCGGCACCTGCCACGAGCGGAACACCGTCGCGCGCACGCCGGCAAACATGGCCGGCGCCAGCGCCTCGAGCGCATGCAGCGCGCTTTTCAGCATGGGCCGCGGCGCGTGCGCATACAGGCGCGGTTCATGCCGGTAGTCGGCGTATTGCGCCGACAGCCATTGCCGCGACAAAGTAGCGCAGTTGACAGGCGCCGCCACGTCGGCGCGCAAGTCCTGCACCTCATCGTGCAGCGCACCTTCCGTAAACACGCTCAAACGCCGCTCGCCTTCCCCGCCAAACCAGAATGCGGGCTCGAACGGCGCACCCAAGAATACGTCGTCGTTCAGATACAGGAAGCGCTCGGACAGGCCAGGAATATGGTGCAGATACGATTCGATATGGCCCGAATCGAACACCGGCAAGGCGGCGCAGGGGATCAGGCTCGCATGGTCGATCACCGTCAGGCGCGGAGAGGCGCGCAGCCAGGCGGGCACTTGCCGGTCCGTCAGCAGGTAGATGTGGCCGTGGCCGGGGAAGAAGCGCTCGAGCGCGCGCAGGTTGTAGCGCAGTTCGCCGTTGTCGCGGTAGCGCCCCGCCACGTTGCCGTGCAGGGCCAGCTGGCCGGGATGCGCCTGCGCCCAGGCGGCATATGCTTGCTGCCGGCGCATGCGCCAGGCGGGATCGGCGCCGTCTACCCACAGGTAGACGATGTCGATGCCGCTCAAGGGAGAGGGCTGGAGCCTGGCGCCGCCACGCAGTAATCGGCCATGGCCGCAAGCACGCTGGCGTTCTCGCCCACCGCTTCGACCACCTTCAGGCGCAGTGCCGGATGCTGCTGGCGCAGTTCTTCCAGCAACAGCGGCAAGTCGCGCAGCACATGCCCGCCCTGCCCCAGGAACACGGGCACCACGGTGACATCCAGCGTGGCGCCGGCAGGCAGCTCGGCCAGCAGCGTCGCTACCAGTTCGGGCAGGCGCGGCGTCATCAGCTCCAGGAAGGCCAGGTGCACGCTGGTGCCGGGCATGCGCGCCTGGGTCAGGTCGCGCAGGCGCTCAAAGGGCGCGGCCCACGATGCGGCGCGCGCGCCATGGGCAAACAAGATCAGTGCCTGTTTCACGTTCGTCTCCATCAGTGCCGCTCCACCCACCACAGGGCGCCCAGCGCCAGCAGCAGATACAGGGCGCTCGGTGCCACCGCCGTCAGGAAGGCCGGCCAGGTGCTGAGCAGCCCAAGATGCGAAAAAAGAGTATTGACCAGCATGAAGCTCACGCCGATCATGATGCCGATGAAGATCTTCAGGCTGATGCCGCCGCTGCGCGTGTGCATGTAGGCGAACGGCAGCGCCAGCGCCATCAGCACGAAAATGGCCAGCGGATCGATCAGCTTTTTCCAGAAGGCGATACGGAAACGCTCCGTTTCCTGCTTGTTCTCGGCCAGGTGGCGCGTGTACACGGCCAGTTCGCTGGCCGACATGCGCTCGGGGTCGGACGCCGACACCGTCAGGATCTTCGGCGTCACTTCCGACGCCATGTCCTTGCTGGCGCTTTGCACCGTGCGCACCAGGCTCGTTTCCTGCCCATAGTAGTTCGCCAGCTTCGGCTCGAAGCCGGGCGAGGTGGCAGCGCTGTTCGAGAACGAGGTTTCCGTCACATCGGTCAGGCGCCAGATATTATTGCCCTGATACGTTGCGCCCTTGGCCACGGTGAGGGTGCGCAAACGCATATCGGTGTCGAATTCATACAGCTTGACGTTTTTCAGCTGGCCGTCCGGCCGCGCTTCGCCGACATTGAAAAAGCGCGAGCCGGTGACGGTGCCCGTCAGGCCGTCGCTCTTGACCATGTCCTTGGTCCACAGGCCGGAGCGAAATTCGCTCGACACGGCCGCGCCGCGCGAGGTCAGCTTGAGGCGTTCGGCCAGCGGTTCCGTGCGCGGCGTGATCAACTCGCCGAAGATGAAGGTGATGACCACGAAGACGATGCCGATGCGGAACAGGAAACCGGCAGCCATTGCCGTCGACATGCTCGATGCGCGCATGATGGTAAATTCGGAACTGGCGGCAAATTGCGCCATCGTGTAGATGGTGCCGATCAGCGCCGCAATCGGCATCACCTCGTACACGTGTCCCGGCACCAGCACCAGCACATACAGGAAGGCATACTGGATGGTGTAGCCGTTGCGGCCCACCTTGGGCAGC
This sequence comes from Janthinobacterium sp. JF4, assembly GCF_059617925.1. Classification (NCBI taxonomy): domain Bacteria; kingdom Pseudomonadati; phylum Pseudomonadota; class Betaproteobacteria; order Burkholderiales; family Oxalobacteraceae; genus Janthinobacterium; species Janthinobacterium sp. JF4. The sequence goes on from NZ_JCAQAV010000006.1 coordinate 17,696, forward strand.
TCGCCCGTCAGGTCGATGAAGGCTTGCAGTGCCAGGAAGGCCAGTAGCACGAACAGCACCGCCTGGAATATCGAGACCGCAAAATAGCGCTGTAAAATTTTCATTTGGATGCCGCTTTACTCGTATTGCCGGCGCGGCGCGCGCGCTTGAAGGACGCCAGCAGGACCAGCGGATGGTAGCGGTGATTCACATTCAGGCGCCATGCAAACAGGGCCACCACGGCCAGCGCCGCCAGCAGGTGCAGCGGCCACCAGGCCAGGCCAAAAGTCAGGCGGCCCTGTTTCACGCTCGCCTCGATGACCTTGATCAGGTTGCTGTACGTAAAGAAAATCAGCAGGGCGATGATCAAATTGGTCGAACTGCCGGCACGCGGATTGACAAAGCCCAGCGGAATGGCCAGCAGGATCAGCATCAGGCCGATCAGGGGCGCGCTGACCCGCCACAGCAATTCGGCCATGGTGAAGGGATTCGGATCGGCGATGAGCGCCATGGTGCTCATGGCGCGCACGCCCAGTTCCGCCCCCGGCTCCTGCTGCTTGCTCTCGATGCGCATGATGTACTGTTCGAATTCCATGGTCTGGAAGTCCGCTTGCGTCGGCACGCCCTGATAGCGACGGCCGCTCTTGAGCACCAGGAAGCGTTCGCCCTTGGCGTCGGTGTTGATCACGCCTTCCTTGGCGACGACGACGACGGCGCTGCCTTTTTCATCGACGGTATTGACGAAGACGTTTTGCACCACGGTCTTCTCGCCGCTGACGCCCTCGACGAAGAAGATGCGGTTGCTGCCGGCCGATTCGCGGAACTGGCCCGGCGTGACTTTCTGCAGGTCTTCGCGCTTCTCGAAGCGCGCCACATACTCATCGCTTTTCTTTTGCGCCCACGGCGTGGCGTACAGGCTCAGGACGCCGGTAGCCAGCACCAGCGGCAGGCCGAAACTGAGCACAGGCCAGATCCAGCGCGACAGGCTCAGGCCTGAGGCGAACCACACCACCATCTCCGACTCCTTGTAGCTGCGCGTGACGACCATCAGCACCGAAATGAATCCGGTGAGGATGATGATGGTGGGCAGCTGCATCAGGGCGGAAAACACCATCAGGGACATGACGTCGGCCGACGCGATCTTGCCGCCCGCCGCCTTGCCAAGGATACCGATCAGCATCCAGGTGAGTAGGATGCTGAACAAAACTGTGAAGGTGGCCCCGGCGGCACTAGCCAATTCACGTCGAAGGGCGCGTTGAAAGATCATTCGGAGTTTATAATTCGGGTCAGTTAGTTGAGTAACACGTTACTAGTAAATGAAAACGGAGAACCAAATGGACTTTAGCATAAAAGCATTCGATACCAAGAGCACCCTCGGCACGGCCAAAAGCGGATGCATCGCGGTTGCGGTATTCGAAAACAAAAAACTGTCGCCAGCGGCAAAATCGCTGGACAGCAAGGGTGCGATTTCGGCTGCGCTGAAGTCCGGCGACATCAGCGGCAAGCCTGGCAGCACCCTGCTGCTGCGCGCAGTCGATGGCGTCGTCGCCGAACGTGTTCTGCTGGTAGGCATGGGCAGCGATGACTCTGTCAGCGAAAAAAGCTTCACGACCGGCGTACAAGCCGCACTGAAGGCCTTCGGCTCGCTGGGCGCTGCGGACGCCATTATCGCATTACCGCTGGCGGAAGTGAAAGAGCGCGACGTAAATTGGGCAATCCGTTGCGTGGTGCAAGCCGCCCACGACAGCGAATACCGCTGCGACTCGCAAAAAAGCAAAAAAGATCCAGCGCCAGCGGGCGTGCGCAAGATCGTCCTGTCGGCGCCAGCAACGGCAGCCACGCGCGGCGCGCTGGCACAGGCCATCGCCATCGCCAACGGTTCCGACCTGACGCGCAAGCTGGGCGACCTGCCCGCAAACGTCGCCAATCCGACCTACCTGGCCAACACGGCCAAGCAGCTGGCCAAGGATTACAAGTTTGAAGTCGAAGTACTGGACCGCAAACAGCTCGAAGCACTGAAAATGGGCAGCTTCCTGTCCGTTACCAACGGCAGCGAGCAGCCGCCGAAATTCATCGTCCTGAAGCACATGGGCGGCAAGGCCAAGGATGCGCCAGTGGTCCTGGTCGGCAAGGGCATCACCTTCGACACGGGCGGCATTTCGATCAAGGCCGGTCCTGGCATGGATGAAATGAAGTACGACATGTGCGGCGCCGCTTCGGTACTGGGCACATTCCGCGCCATCGGCGAAATGAACCTGAAGCTGAACGTCATCGGCGTCATCGCCGCGTGCGAAAACATGCCATCGGGCCGCGCCACCAAGCCGGGCGACATCGTCACCTCGATGAACGGCCTGACCATCGAAGTGCTGAACACGGACGCCGAAGGCCGTCTGGTGCTGTGCGACGCGCTGACCTACGCCGAACGCTTCAAGCCGGCAGCCGTGGTCGACATCGCCACCCTGACGGGCGCTTGCGTCGTGGCCCTGGGCCACCACAACAGCGGCCTGTTTACGCGCAGCGATGCGGCGCATGACCAACTGGCCAATGAGCTGCTGGCAGCGGGCAAGCAGTCGAGCGACACGGCATGGCGCATGCCGATCGAAGAGGCGTACAACGAGCAGCTGAAGTCGAACTTCGCCGACCTGGCCAACATCGGCACGCCAGGCGGCGGTTCGGTGACGGCAGCGGCCTTCCTGGAAAACTTCACCAAGAAGTACACCTGGGCGCATCTGGACATCGCCGGCACGGCATGGAAATCGGGCGGCGCAAAAGGCGCGACCGGCCGTCCAGTGCCTCTGCTGACGACCTTCCTGATCAACCGCGTGTAAGAGAACGCCAGACCAAACCTACTGCGCGGGGCTATTGGCGGCCGGCGATGCTCGCTGTACATAAAGTACAGCTGCGCTTCTCGGCCACCACCAGCTCCCGCTCGCTACGGTTTTGTCAGGCGTCGTTACGTAAGAAGGCAGCCGCCATGGTCACTGACCATGGCGGTTTTTTCATGCGTGGCGTATTAATCAGTAGACGACGGGATCGGGAATCGGCAACGGCGCCACCTTGGGCTGCACCACTATCTCCGGCACGGCGGCAGCTGGCGGCGGCGCTGAAATCGGCGCGGGCGGCGGCATCAGGCGCGCCGGGTCCTGCATGACGATGGTCAAAATCGACGGGTAGTCGAAGCCGGCGCCCGTGTTGCGGTCGACGAAATAGCCGACGCCCAGGGTCAGGATGACATTGCCCCAGACGCTGGCATTGAGCTTGGGATCGATGTGGTCGTCCGTCGCGATGGCGGGCGAGCCGTGCTTGCGGCAGTCGACCTTCAACGGCTCCTGGCTCTTGCGGATGGTGATGCGACCGGGCGTGGTGACAAACCACTTGCCGACGTCGTTGCTGAGGATGCAGCCGGCACCGGTCAGCTCGCGGTTATCCTGGATGGTTTGCACCAGCACCATCTGCTCGGTGTTGCCCGTCAGCGTGGCGCAGCCGCCCAGGCCGAACAGCAGCAGCGTCCTGGCGGCAAGGGCAGCAGACAGCGGCAGGCGCATGGGAAGCTCGCTTAACGGACGGGAATCGGCTGGTCGCCTGGCACGGCGACGGCGGTGACGCTGTTTTTCGGACTGCCCTCGATCAGGCGGTCGGAATACACGAGGTAGACGAGCGCATTGCGCTTGCTGTCGACCATGCGCACGACGCGCACATGCTTGAAGAAGAGCGAGGCACGCTCGGTAAACACTTCTTCCTGGCGCGGCAGCTTGCCCCTGAATTGCAGCGGCCCAACCTGGCGGCATGCGACGGCCGCATCGGCCTTGTCTTCGGCCAGGCCGACGGCGCCCTTGATGCCGCCCGTCTTGGCGCGCGACAGATAGCAGCTGACGCCAGCGACGCGCGGGTCGTCATACGCCTCGACGACGATCTTGTGGTCAGGGCCAATCAGTTTGAACACCGTGTCGACCGAACCAATGGTTTCGGCACGCGCCGCGGCGCAGGCAAAGCCCAGCAGCAAAGCGGCAGGCAGCAATTTACGCATGAAAGAATCCCGGGCACGCACGCAGGCGGCCATCAGTTGATGGGAGCGAAACGCTGAACCATGACGCCTTCGACTTCGATCAGTTGAAAGAACACGTCTTTCGGACGGGTCCAGATGGAACCGTCGGCGGCGCGATACACGATCATTGGCGTCAGATCCGCTTCCAGCGTGGCTTCGCACACCAGTTCATAAATACCGCCCTTGTAGTGCCGATAACGCATCGCCGTCCCCTCAAGCCGTTGAATCTTCGCTCTTGTCGTCGGCCAGTGCCTTCTGCTTCATCTTCAGGCCCTGGATCACTTTCAGTATGCCTTCCATGCCGGCCGCGCCATCGGCGCCGCTGAAGGCGTCGAGCACCTCATTGAGCACCTTGTTGCGCACGGTCGCCTCATCGGAGGACATTTCCAGCGCGCGCTGGGCTTTCGCCGCCTTTTCAGCCGCGCTCACGCGCGGCTTGGCCGCCGTCTTGCCATGCGTCAGAGCAGCCTGCCAGATAACCCAGCGACGCTGGGTCTCGAAAATCAGGTACTCGTCCGGTTTGTCTTCTCTTCGCCGCACAATGTGGCCGTCACGCTGCGCCCACGCTTCAAATGCAGTTCGCATTTTCTTCCTTTGCAAATGCTACGCGCAAGTCTCACTATTAAAACTGCAACATTTCAAAATAGTACCATCTATTGATGTCGCAAAACAGTCTCATAGATATAGTACTGCAATTTATATAACAAGTCTGGCGGCACCAGGGCTGGAATTGACGCTCCATCCCCGGCACAGTGGTCATGTAATCGGAATAGCAATTACAACTAATTACAACTGCTTCCTGTTCGGTTCTTAACTTGGCGGTAACAAAGCCGTATGACACAGATGTTACACGGTGCCATTTTAGTAGTTTTTATCGCGTTTTAGCGAGAAACTTTACACCTTTGTCGCGTTAAACGGCGAGACGCAGCCTGCCGCGCCAGCCACTTATGACAAATCAAACATAGTGATTGATCAATCATACACAAAAACATAATATTCATGCGCCACGATTGGTTAAATACAAATACTTTATTAACACCCTTTTTTCCCTGCCAGCAAATGAAGTCCGGGTCCGGCAGGCAGCGCAAAACGCCATCGACACGCATGCGGTAAGATTCGCGCCTATCGATACCTCATCAAGCAAGGATTTTTCCCATGAAACTCGCCACCTGGAACGTCAACTCGCTCAAAGTGCGCCTGCCGCAAGTGCTGCAGTGGCTGACAGATAACCCGGTCGACATACTCTGCCTGCAAGAAACCAAGCTCACGGATGACAAGTTCCCCGTCGCCGAGATCGAGGCAGCCGGCTACCAGGTGGTCTACAGCGGCCAGAAAACCTACAACGGCGTGGCCATCCTGTCGAAGCTGCCGATCACCGACGTGGTGAAGAACAACCCGCGCTACGAAGATGCGCAGCAGCGCATCCTGGCCGCCACCATCGGTGGCGTGCGCGTCGTCTGCGCCTACGTGCCGAACGGCCAGAGCGTCGACTCGGACAAGTATGAATACAAGTTGGGCTGGCTGGCCGCCCTGCACGACTGGCTGGCCGAGGAAGCGCAGCAGCACCCGCAGCTGGCCGTCGTCGGCGACTACAATATCGCCCCCGACGACCGCGACGTGCACGACCCTGTCGCCTGGGCCGGCCAGGTGCTGGTCTCGGACAAGGAACGCGCCGCCCTGCAGCGCCTGTTCGACATCGGCCTGACGGACGCCTTCCGCCTGTTCGAGCAGGCGGAAAAATCGTTCAGCTGGTGGGATTACCGTCAGCTGGGCTTCCGCCTGAACAAGGGCCTGCGCATCGACCATATCCTGCTCTCGCCAGCCCTGAGCGCCCGCTGCACGGCCTGCGTGATCGACCGCGTGCCACGGAAATGGGAACAGCCTTCCGATCACGCGCCCGTCGTCGCCACCATCGATTAAACGCCGCGTCGCTCCAATAGTACTTGGGCATTCGCCGCAGGCACGGGAGCGGAAAACAGATAGCCCTGCGCATAGCGGCAGCCGTTCGCCTGCAGCAGGGCAAACTGCTCTTCCGTTTCCACACCCTCGGCCACGGCCGACAATTGCAGGCTGTCGGCCAGCGCGATGATGGCCGACACGATGGCGCGGTCTTCCGCGCTGTGTTCCAGATCCTTGATGAAGGCGCGGTCGATCTTGACCTTCTTCACGGGGAAGCGCTTCAGGTAGGCCAGGCTGGAATAGCCGGTGCCGAAATCGTCGATCGACAGGCGCAAGCCCATGCCATTGATCTGGCGCAGAATCTCCAGCGTATGCTCGCCGTGCTGCATCAGCGCCGTCTCGGTGATCTCGAATTCCAGCAGCGCCGGATCGATACCCGTTTCCCGCACCACGGCGCCGATGGCCGCCACCAGGCCCTTGTGCATGAACTGGCGCGGCGACAAATTCACGGCCAGCGGCACCGGCTGCAAGCCCTGGCGCTGCCAGGCCATGCTTTGCTCGCAGGCCTGGCGCATCACCCATTCGCCCACTGGCACGATCAAGCCGTTTTCCTCCATGATGGGAATGAAGCGGTCCGGCAGCACCAGGCCGTGGCCCGGGCGGCGCCAGCGCAGCAGCACTTCCATGCCATGCAGGCGGCGCGTGGCGATATCGATGACGGGCTGGTAAAACAGTTCGAACTGCTGCAGCGCCAGCGCCGTGCGCAAGCTGCTTTCCAAATCAAAATGCAGGGCCGCCGCCTGGTTCATCGTCTGCGTGAAGAACTGGTAGTTATTGCGGCCATTGCCCTTGGCGTGGTACATGGCCGCATCGGCATGGCGCATCAGGGCGTCGACATCGCCGCCATCGTCCGGGTACAGGCAGATGCCGATCGACGGCGTCACGTGCAGCACGTGGCCGTCGAGCGGAAAGGCGGGCGTCAGCGCCTCGATGACCTTCTCGGCCACGCGCGCCGCTTCGTCGCTGCCGCGGATGCCCGGCACCAGGACGACGAACTCATCGCCGCCCAGGCGCGCCACCGTGTCGCTGGCGCGCACGGCGCCGCACAGCCGGGCAGCCACTTCCTTGAGCAGCACGTCGCCCGTCATGTGGCCCAGCGAATCGTTGATGGTCTTGAAACGGTCCAGGTCGATGAACATCACGGCCAGCTTGCGCCCGGAGCGCTGCGCGGCCAGCATGGCCCGTTCCAGCCGGTCCGACAGCAGCGCGCGGTTCGGCAAGCCCGTCAGGTTGTCGTGGTAAGCCATATGGTGCACGCGCGCCTCGGCCTGGCGCCGCTCGACGATCTCGCCCTGCAGCAGCAGGTTGGCGCCGGCCAGTTCGGCAGTGCGTTCCTGCACGCGCAATTCCAGCTCGTCGCGCGCGCGGCGCACCGCCTCGGCCGCCTCGCGGCGCGCCGTCACGTCGTCGACCAGCCACACGGAGCGGCCATGCGCATGCGCCAGGTCGAACGGCCGGCCGGACAGGCGCGCCCAGAAACGGCTACCGTCCTTGCGCACCAGCTGGTATTCCGACATATGCACCCTGCCCGCCTCGAAATCGCGCGCCGTCTCGCCGCGCGCCGCCTTCCACGCGGCCACGTCCGGATACAGGGCTTGCACCGACAGACCGTTGATCTCGCCCGGTCCATAGCCGAACAGCTCTTCCATCTTGCTGTTGGCGCGCAAGTTGTAGCCGCCCTCCACCACGGAGATGCCCAGCACGGCGCTGTCGAGGATGGCCTGGTTTTCCAGCAGCGCGTTGCGCAGGGATTCTTCGGCGCGCTTGGCTTCCGTGCGGTCCTCGATGATCCAGATGGTGCCGGCGGCCGGATCGTCCGGATTGACGACATAGGCGATCAGCTGCGCCCACAAGGTGCTGCCGTCGCGGCGCATCATTTCCACTTCCGTCTGGAAGGGCTTGGCCACCGACAGGAAGGGGAAGGCCGCCGCGCCCAGCAGATCGTAGGATTGCTGCGACACGTACAGCGCCCGCCCGGGCAGGCCCAGCGCCTCGTCGCCGCTGTAGCCGAACATCGCGGCAAAGCCCAGGTTATAGCGCGTGATCTGGCGGTTCTTCGTATACAGGATGCTGACCGAGGCATTCGTCATGATGGCCGCCACTTCCATCTGCGCCTGGCGGCTGTCCGTGACGTCTTCCAGGATCCAGATGGCGCCCTGCTCGCTGTGCGTCTGGTCGACGGCCTTGGCGCGGATGCGGCACCAGAACAGGCTGCCGTCGCGGCGGCGGAACAGCGCTTCATCCTGCTCGTACGGCAAGCCCTGTCCCAGCAGCGGCGTGGCCTGCACGCCAAACGCCTCGTAAGCGGCAGGCGAAGGAAACAGCGCGGCGGCGGGCAGGCCCGTCATCTCCTCCTGCGCGTAGCCGAACATTTCGGCAAAGCGTGGATTGCAGCGCAGGACCAGGCGCGAACGGGAAAACAGGATGCCGACGGAGGCATTGTCGAGGATAGCCTGCTGCTCCAGCATCAGCTGGCGCGTCGCCTCCTCGGCCGCCTTCTGCGCGCTGCGGTCGTCGAACAGCCAGATCGTGTCGCGCAAGCCGCGGTCGGTCTGGCTCTCCGGATTCAGGACATAGCCGTACGCCAGCGCCCAGAACGTGGAGCCGTCGCGGCGGCGCATCTCCATCTCTCCCTGGAACGGCAGGCCGCGCCGCAACAGGGGCGCGGCCTGCCTGACGACATTTTCATACGCCGCGCGCGAGGGATACAAGTCGGCGACGGCCAGGCCCACGCCGCTGTCGCCGTCGAAGCCGAAGCATTCGGCAAAGCGCCGGTTGTAGCGCAGCACGCCCTTGTCGCGCTGAAAACCGATGGCCAGCGGCGCGTTGTCCATCACGGCCTGCATTTCCAGCATGGCGCGGCGCAGCTGGTCTTCATCGCGCCGGTGGTCGCTGATATCCTCGATGATCCAGACCGTCCCGTCATGCGTATTCAAGGGATCGACGGCGCGCCCGTGCAGCCGGCTCCAGAACAAGCTGCCGTCCTGGCGCCGCAATTCCAGCTCTGCGCGGTACGGCTTGCCCTTCGAGAGCAGCGGCGCCGCTTCCAGCCCCAGGGCGCGGCAATGCTCGGCGGAGCGGTACAGCACCGCGCCCGGCATGCCCGTCAGCTGGTGGCGCGCATAGCCGAACATCTCGGCGGCGCGGATATTGCATTCCTCGATTAAGCCGCCCTTGGAAAAGACGATGCCGACGGCCGCGCTTTCCAGGATGGCCTGCTGTTCCAGCAAGGTCTTGCGCAAGGCTTGCTGGTCGCGCTGCTGCACGCTGATGTCGGCAAACACGAGGGTCGCGCCCGGCAAGCCATCTTCCACCAGCAGGGGCCGCGACCATACCTGCACGGCGATGGCACACGCCTCCCCTTCCAGGCTGCTGTCCCAGTGCCGCTCGCGTCCGGCCGCACCGAGCGTGCCGCGCAGCATGCTGGTGCTCGACGCGCGGTAGGCGTCCGTAAAGCAGTCGGCCAGCAGCCGGCCCGATATATCCCGGCCCAGCAAAGCCTGCAACGCGCCATTCGCCGCCACCACCATGCCGCAGGCATCGCAGGCGCAGGCCGGCAAGGCGATCAGCTGCAAGGCATCGGCGATGAAATCGGGACTGGTCGGTACGCGGTTCATGGACACCATGGGTCGGTTGGCAGCGGTCGGAATACACCTGAGCAATATATTCCTCAGGCATCATGGTGCTGCTAGATCATAAACCAGTTTCCGGCGGTTTTTTCATATTCCTTATTGGCAATATCTGAAACACCACAGACCACTTGCAACACGCCCGTTGCAACCCCGTTGCATGGCAAGAAATTGAAACAAATCGTTTAGAATAAAGCATGCGCCGCCCTCCCCAACCTCCGCTCGACCACCGCGACAAACCCGTCATCTGGACCGTCTCTGTCTCGCGGCTGTTCGACCTGTTCCGCGACATCACGCTCGAATACGACGACCTGGCGACGATCGAACCGATCAACCTGGGTTTCGACGACGCCGTACGACACATCCGCGAACGCATGGCCACCGAGCGCTGCGACGCCGTCATTGCGGCCGGATCGAACGGCGCCTACCTGAAAGGCCGGCTGTCGGTACCCGTCATCATCGCCAAGGCCAGCGGCTACGACGTGATGCAGGCGCTGGCGCGCGCGCGGCGCATCTCGCCGCACATCGGTGTCGTCACCTACCAGGACCCGATGCCGGAACTGGCCGAATTCGCCACCACCTTCGGCTTCCAGATCGCACAGCGCACCTACGCCACCGAGGAAGACGCGCGCGCGCAGATCAATGAACTCAAGGCGGCCGGCGTCAAAGCCGTCGTCGGCGCGGGCCTCGTAACCGACCTGGCCGAAGAGGCGGGACTGGCGGCCGTCTTCGTGTATTCGGCCACGGCCATCCGGCGCGCCTTCGACGACGCGCTGGAACTGGCGCGCCTGACCCAGCTCGAATCAAGCAAGGGACGGCGCGCGGTGGTGGCCGACACCCTGCGCGCCCGCCACGGCCTGCACGACCTGCGCGGCGAATCGGAAGCGATGGAAGCGCTACGCCAGTCGGTGGTGCTGTATGCCCGCTCGCCGGCGACGGTGCTGATCCAGGGCGAGACGGGTAGCGGCAAGGAACTGGTAGCGCAGGCGATCCACCGCGAAAGCCCGCGCAGCCTGGGCGCGAACCGGCCCTTCATCGCCATCAATTGCGGCGCCATCGCCGAATCCCTGCTCGAATCGGAACTGTTCGGCCACGAGGATGGGGCCTTCACGGGCGCGCGCCGGGGCGGCCATGCGGGCCTGTTCGAGGCGGCCAACCACGGCACCCTGTTCCTCGACGAAATCGGCGAAATGCCGCTGGCCCTGCAAACGCGCCTGCTGCGCGTGCTGGAAGAGCGCGAAGTGGTGCGCGTGGGCGGCACGCGTCCCGTCGCCATCAATGTGCGCATCATCAGCGCCACGCACTGCGACCTGGAACAGCGCATCCGCGAAGGACGCTTCCGCGCCGACCTGTTCTACCGCCTGGCCGTGCTGCGCCTGCATTTGCCCGCCTTGCGCGAACGCGCCAGCGACATTCCCGGCCTGGCCGAATGGTCGCTGAAAAACGCGCTGGCCGCGCTGGGCGCCCGTCCTCACCCCAACCTGCACGCGGAGATCCAGGCTTGCGCGCCGCTCCTGCGCCGCTACGACTGGCCCGGCAACGTGCGCGAACTGCGCAACCTGGCCGAGCGCCTGGCGCTGTTCCTGGCCGCCGAACCGCTGCAGGCGCTGACGCCCGCCTTCGTGCTGGGCGTGGCGCCGGAACTGGCCAACGTTGCCGGCACGGCGGCGCTGGCGCCGGCCGCCGCAGCTGTCACTTCAGCGCCGCGCCTGGAAGATGAAAGTGCCAGCGCGGTACTGGCGCGCTTCGGCGGGCGCCGCGACGCCGCCGCCCACTACCTTGGCATCAGCCGCACCACCTTGTGGCGCCGCCTGCGCGCCGGCTGATTTTTCAACCCTACCAAAAACACCATGGACGACTGGCCTCACTTGCACGAATTATGGCAACGCTGCACGGGACACGCTAGCACCACCGGCAACCAGGGACTGGCGCGCGACCACCGGGACATCAAGGCGCTGTATGCGCGCGGCATTTCCATGGAAGACGCCATGCAGTTCCTGTTCCAGCAACGCCCTACCCTGGAAGCCTTCCAGGCGTGGTTGGCTGGTCGCACGCGCCTGCGTCCGGCCCACGCCGCCAGCGCGCACCAGGACGTGCTGTCCGCCGCCGAACTGCGCCATTTCGAGGAGCACGGCTATCTGGTGCTGCACGGCGCCGTGCCGCGCGCGCAGTGCCTCGCCGCACAAACGGCGATTTGGGAATACCTGGGCGCCAGCCCCGATGATGCGGCATCGTGGTACCAACCGCACCCGGGCAAGCGGGGCCTGATGCTGCAGTTTTCCGACCATCCGGCCCTCGAGGAAAATCGCCACAGCGCGCACATACGCCACGCCTGTCAGCAGCTATATGGCACCGGCACCGGTATCTACGCCAGCATCGACAAGGTGAGCTTCAATCCGCCGGAAACACCGCAGCACCGTTTCCTGGGCAGCGCCCTGCACTGGGACGTCAGCCTGCAACAGCCGATTCCCTTCAAGCTGCAAGGCATGCTGTACCTGAGCGACTGTCCGGCGCAGCACGGCGCCTTTCACTGCGTGCCCGGCTTCCAGCACCACATCGCCGGCTGGCTGCGGCAAGTGCCGCCGGGCCGCCAGCCGCGCGAATGGGCCGTCGACAACTTGCGGCCAGTGCCCGTCGACGGCATGGCCGGCGATTTCATCATCTGGCACCAGGCCCTGCCCCATTGCGCCACACCGAACCGCGGCCCGGCACCGCGCATGGTGCAGTACCTGACCTACCTTCCGGAGCATTGCCAGGACCAGGATGCATGGATCTGAACCACTCATCCCGCCCTGGCGCCGTTCATCACGCCCCAGCAGCTGCAAGGCATGGCCACGCTGATGGGAACGGACTTGCGCCAAGAGGTGGCAAAAGTGCAGTCGCCTGCTCACATGATCGACCTGCTGGCCGCGCTGGATGATGCGCCCGACGTCATCTTTTGCACGGCCTTCGACCAGTACGCGCTGCTGGTTCGGCGCGCTGGACGATATCCGCCTGCCGGAATCGGAAGGCATGCGCGCGCGTGCATTTCGGCGCCAGATCGTCAACCTGGCGCAGGTGGCGCAGCTGGCGCCGAACACGTCCGACGGCCTCGAGCTGCACCTGCTGGACGGCAGCGTGGTTGAGGTCTCGCGCCGCCGCGCGCAGCAATTCAAGGCCGCCTGCGGCCTGTAACGGGACTATTTCAGCGCGGGGATCGGCTGCGCCTGGAAGGCGGGGCGCGGCTGCTCCCTGAGCTTTTTCGCCAGCATGTCGAGCGCCACTTCCAGTTGGCGGTCGGCGCCATTGAAGGTGGCGTGCGGCGGATTTTCCACCTCCACGTCCGGCACCACGCCCACGCCTTCGATCAGCCACTGGCCATCGATGCCGAACTGGCCGTTTTCCGCCACGCGCGCCATGCCGTTATCCAGCAGGCGCGTATTGTCGCTGAGCCAGACGCCGGCGCCGGCCGTGCGCTTGCCCACCAGCGGCGCCAGGCCCAGGGCCTTGATGCCGGCGGCGAAAGTCTCGCCATCCGAATACGTGAGTTCATCGACCAGCACCACCAGGTGGCCGCGGAAGGTGTTCTGCATGTTCGACGATGGCTGCACGCCCGGCGGCGCCCAGTAGGCCCAGGCCTTGCGCAGCAGTTTTTCGATGATCCAGCTGTCGATATTGCCGCCGTTATTGCGCCGCACGTCGATGATCAGGCCTTCGCGGTTGACGTTGGCGTAAAAATCGCGCGCGAACGAGGCGATGTCGTTCGCACCCATGGCGCGCAGATGCAGGTAACCGATGCGCCCCTGCGAGGCGGCCGCCACCTGCTCGGCGCGGCTCAATTCCCAGTCGCCATAGCGCAGCGCCGTCTGTTTCGCCATGTTGACGGGCGTGACGATGACGGCGCGCGGCGTGCCTTTGCCGCGTTTTACCTGCAGCAGCACCTGCTTGTCGGCCTGGTTCAGCAGCAGGTCGCTGATGTCGCGCGCAGCCAGCACGTCCTTGCCATTGACGGCCGTGATCACGTCGCCCGCCTTCACATCCACGTCGGGCCGTGACAACGGTGCGCGCGCCGAGGGCAACTCCGCTTCGCTGCGGTAGACATGCTCGACCCGGTAGCCGTCGCTGGTACGCGCCAGCACGGCGCCCAGGCCGGCCGGCGTGCCTTCCTGCTCCGTGCGGCGCAATTCGCCGGGACGGATCTGCGAATGCAGGGCGCCCACTTCGGCCACCATCATGCCGAGTAAATCATTGAGTTCGGCGCGGTCCGTGACCCGCTCGACCAGCGGCGCATATTTGTCGCGCGCCGCCTTCCAGTTTACGCCGCGCATCTTCGCGTCATACAGGAAGTCGCGGTGCAAGCGCCACGCATCGTTGAACATCTGCTTCCATTCCAGGCGCGGATTCGACACAAACGTCCAGTCATCGACCTTGACTTTGGCTTTCGACAGGTCGGCCGGCAGCTTGGCGCCCGCCTCGATCACCAGCATCTCGCCCGGGCCGGTGGCCGTCGCCGTGCGATAGTACAAATGCTTTTTATCCTGCGCCAGGTCGAATTCACGCACATTGGCCACCAGCAGTTCCGGCTTGGAACCGGTATTGCCAATGGCCAAGGTCTTCAGGCTGAACTTGTTCTCGCCGCTATCGCGCTCGAGGAAATACAGGCGCTTGTCGTCGGCGGCCAGCGCGCTGTAATTGCCCGCCGCCAGCGGCACTTCATACAGGCGCTCGGCCAGGCCCTGGCCGACGATGGCCGGCAGCGCGGCCGGCGCCTTTTTCACGGCGCCCTTGCCGCCGGCCTTTTCCAATGCCTTTTCCGCCGCCAGTTCGGCCGCCTTTTCATCGTCCGTCTCGGCCGGCTTGACGCCAGGGCGGCTCAGTTCATCGTCAGGCTGGAACGGAAAACGGTTGCCCGGCTGCAGCGCCAGCGCATACACGCCGATGCGCTTGTCGAACACGGGCCCCATGTTGCGGTCGCCCCATGGCGAACCGTTGGCCAGCTGGAAATTGCGCGCCGACATGAAATACAACCACTTGCCATCGGGTGAAAATACGGGCGAAGCGGACGTATAACGGTCGCTGGTGACGAACTGCAGCTGTTTCGACGCCAGGTTGTACAGGCCGATCTGCTCGCGCTGCTCATTGCTGGCCACGCGCACGATGGCCAGGTTGCGGCTGTCGGGCGACCATTGCACTTCGTCGTGCTTGTCCACGCCCGCCTTGCCCGCGTCGTCGATCAACTGGTTGCCCTTGGTCGCCAGGTCCAGCAGCCAGAAGCGGCCCTTTTTATCCGTATGGGCCAGCCAGCGCCCGTCCGGTGACGGATACAGCTTCCAGCGATGATTGTCGCCCTGCGTCGTCAGTTGCTCGCCCTTGCCCGAGCCATCGGCGGCGTACTTCCAGATTTCATTTTCGCCGCTCGTGTCGACGATGGCGAACACGGATTTTTCGTCGCTGCTGAAAACGGCGTCGCGCGCCCGCGCCCCTTCGGGAATGGCGATATCGACGCGGCGCAAGCTGCCCGTGCCGGCGATGCTGACGCGTCCCCTTGCAGTGAGGAGGATGCGCTCATCCTTGCCCGACAGCTGCACATTGCTCAAGGTATCGAGCGGCGAGCGGATCTGGCGCGCGCGCTGCTGGTCGAAGTCGGATACGAGGCTGATCGGCAATGGCGATGAGTCCGTCCCTGCCACCAGATCCCGTACCCGCAGGTCCGCACCCAATTGATACACAATCTTGCCATCGCCCAACTGCGCATTACGCACGTCCCATTGCGTGTGGCTGGTCAATGCGCGGCGGTCGGCGCCGTCGGGCAGCATGGTCCACAGATTGTCGCTGCCGCCCGCGTCGCTAATATAGTAGACGCGGCCCTGCCACCACATGGGGCGCTTGTTATTGCCAGCCAACACAGCAGGCTCCGTGTGCATGCGCACGGCCTCGCCCTTGCCATCGAGGTCATAGCGCCACAGGGTGGCATGCGCGCCACCCCGGTAGTGGCGCACATTGTCGTTGGTCATGGCCAGGCCGAAACGCGTGAAGAACAGCGTCTTGCCCGCGTCGTCGAGCACGGCGTCGTTGGCGTCGGCCACGGGAAACACGCGGCGCGTCTGTTTCACGGGATCGATGGCGGCAACGATGCGGCGCGAGGCGGGACCGTCCGTGTTTTGCGTGCTGACCAGCACCTCGCCCTGCGCCGTCCAGCCCAGCACCAGCACGCCGCCATTGTCATACGAAATGCGGCGCGGCAAGCCACCCGCCAGCGGCATCACATACGCTTCCTGCGCCCCTTCATAGGCAGCGGAAAAGGCCAGCCACTGGCCATCGCGCGAAATCGCCGCGTTCGTTTCATAGCCTGGATGCGTGGTCAGGCGCTGCGCCGCGCCACCACGCACGCTGCTTTTCCACAAATCGCCTTCGGCCGTGAAGACGACGGTATCGCCGTGCACGGCAGGAAAGCGGAAGTAGCTGCCGGCAGGCGCGGAGGCGGCAGCGGCGCTACCCAGCAAGCCGGTGGACAACAGGAGGAAGGCAAGAATACGGGAAATTTTCATGTGGACATCCAGATAGCGGTCAGGGCGATAGGACGGCATGGACATCATGTCGATACCGGACAGCAATTCTGGCATAACTACGACCAAAGAAAACCTTCTTTATCGCTCACAAAAACGTAAAAAAACCCGCACCACTTGCGTGGGGCGGGTTTTTCGTTGACGCCAGGAAGCTTATTCGACTTCCACCGTTTCCGGCGCAGCCGTCGGCGCCGCGTCTGGCGGTTCCGGGAATTCCAGCAAGACCTGGTCCTTGTCGTCGAGGTCGACAGTAACGCGTCCGCCCGTCACCAGGCGGCCGAACAACAGCTCGTCGGCCAGGGCCTTGCGGATCAGATCCTGGATCAGGCGTGCCATCGGCCGCGCGCCCATCAGTGGATCGAAACCCTTCTTGCCAAGGAAAGCGCGCAGCTTCTCGGTAAATACGGCTTCGACCTTTTTCTCGTGCAACTGCTCTTCCAGCTGCATCAGGAACTTGTCGACCACGCGCAGGATGATTTCCTGGTCCAGCGCGCGGAAGCTGATGGTCGCGTCGATACGGTTGCGGAATTCCGGCGTGAACATGCGCTTGATGTCGGCCATCTCGTCGCCTGCCTGCTTGGAATTGGTAAAACCGATCGAAGCTTTCTGCAAGCTTTCCGCGCCCGCATTGGTCGTCATGATGATGATCACGTTGCGGAAATCGGCTTTGCGGCCATTGTTGTCCGTCAAGGTACCGTGGTCCATCACTTGCAGCAGGATATTGAAAATGTCCGGATGGGCTTTTTCAATTTCATCGAGCAGCAAGACCGCATGCGGCTTCTTGGTGATCGCTTCCGTCAGCAAGCCGCCCTGGTCGAAACCGACGTAGCCCGGCGGCGCGCCGATCAGGCGGCTGACGGCGTGGCGTTCCATGTATTCCGACATGTCGAAACGGATCAGCTCGATACCGAGGATAAAGGCAAGTTGCTTGGCCACCTCGGTCTTGCCGACGCCGGTGGGACCGGAGAACAGGAAGGAGCCGATCGGCTTGTCCGTCTTGCCCAGGCCGGCACGCGCCATCTTGATGGCCGAAGCCAGCGCATCGATGGCGGGATCTTGCCCGAACACGACATTGCGCAAGTCGCGGTCGATCGTCTGCAGCTTGCTGCGGTCGTCCTGGTTGACCGTTTGCGGCGGGATGCGCGCGATCTTGGCAATGATGTCCTCGATCTCGGCCTTGCCGATGGTTTTCTTTTGCTTCGACTTCGGCAAGATGCGCTGCGCCGCGCCCGCTTCATCGATGACGTCGATCGCCTTGTCGGGCAAATGGCGGTCGTTGATGAAGCGCGCCGCCAGTTCGGCCGCCGTCGACAGGGCCGACGCCGAATATTTCACGCCATGGTGCTCTTCGAAACGCGATTTGAGGCCGCGCAGGATCTGCACGGTTTGCTCGACGGTCGGCTCGTTGACGTCCACTTTCTGGAAGCGGCGGGACAGCGCATGGTCTTTCTCGAACACGCCGCGGAATTCCGTGTACGTGGTCGCGCCGATGCACTTCAATTGACCGTTGGCCAGTGCCGGTTTCAGCAGGTTCGACGCGTCCAGCGTGCCGCCCGACGCCGAGCCGGCACCGATGATGGTGTGGATCTCGTCGATGAACAGGATGCCGTTCGGATTGTCCTTCAATTGCTTGAGCACGGCTTTCAGGCGCTGTTCGAAGTCGCCGCGGTATTTGGTACCGGCCAGCAAGGCGCCCATGTCCAGCGAATACACGACGGCATTCTGCAGGATTTCCGGCACGTCGCTTTGCGTGATGCGGTAAGCGAGGCCTTCGGCGATGGCCGTCTTGCCCACGCCCGCTTCGCCGACCAGCAGCGGATTGTTCTTGCGGCGGCGGCACAGGATCTGGATCACGCGGTCGACTTCTTCCTCGCGGCCGATCAGCGGGTCGATCTTGCCTTCGGCAGCGGCCTTGTTCAGGTTTTGCGTGAACTGGTCGAGCGGGCTTTCCTTCGGCTGGCCATCGACGGGCGCTTCTTCCACGCCTTCGGAGGCTTTCGCGCTTTCCGTCGACTGGTCCTTGCGCACGCCGTGCGAGATGAAATTGACCACGTCCAGGCGCGTCACGCCCTGCTGGTGCAGGTAGTAAACAGCATGCGAATCCTTTTCGCCGAAGATGGCCACCAGCACATTGGCGCCGGTGACTTCCTTCTTGCCATTCGAGGCGGACTGGACGTGCATGATGGCGCGCTGGATCACGCGCTGGAAACCAAGCGTCGGCTGGGTGTCGACTTCGCCCGTGCCAGGCACGGTCGGCGTGTTATCGCCGATGAAATTGGTGAGGGTCTTGCGCAGGTCTTCAATATTGACCGCGCAGGCACGCAACACCTCGGCAGCGGAGGGGTTGTCCAGCAGTGCCAGCAGTAAATGCTCAACCGTGATGAATTCGTGCCGTGCCTGCCGAGCTTCGACAAACGCCATGTGCAAACTTACTTCTAATTCCTGCGCAATCATACTTCCTCCATCACGCACTGCAGGGGGTGCCCCGCCTTGCGCGCATGCGTTAAAACGAACTCCACTTTGGTACACGCTATATCTTTAGAGAACACGCCGCACACTCCTTTGCCGTAGCGATGAACACTGAGCATGATTTGCGTCGCCGTTTCACGGTCCTTGTTGAAATACTCCTGAATGATGGCCACCACAAATTCCATCGGGGTGTAGTCGTCATTGAGCAAGGCTACCTGGTAGAGCGGTGGCGGCTTCAGCACTTGCCGCTCCAGCAGGGTTTCTGTGTCGTGCTTGGTTGCCATACGCTTATTCTAATGCTTTCACAGTGGTTGTCATGCGCAATATCTACGCCTTTCCAATTGTTTTCAATCTTACGCGTTTTCTTAATAGTGCGCAGATGGCGCTCTTGCTGTCAAAATCAAGAGTTGCTTTTTTGGTTGTCGTGAAGAATTTGGCAATATCGATGGAAAAGCGCTTGACTTCATTATTTATTCCGCCAACAATGCTGTATCGACTGTTGCAGTAATGTACAGCTTGATAAGAAGTGAGACGTCGAGGAGGGGGCAAGAAGCTTCTTGCTTTTATGGCTCGTGTGATTTGTTTTAATTTTGAAAGTTCTTTTTATGGCAACAGGTACAGTTAAGTGGTTCAATGATTCCAAAGGTTTTGGCTTCATCACTCCAGATGATGGCGGCGAAGATTTGTTTGCTCATTTCTCCGCAATCAACATGAACGGTTTCAAGACCCTCAAAGAAGGTCAAAAAGTTCAATTCGAAGTCACGCAAGGCCCTAAAGGCAAGCAAGCTTCCAACATCCAAGCAGCCTAAGCATCGCCGGCCCTCAGATGTGAAAAACCCCGTTGTCAAACGGGGTTTTTTTTCGTCCGCAGGGCGCGCGGCGCCCTGCCCCTTCAGTTACATGTGCTCGATCATCACGTCGCCGAAACCCGAGCACGACACTTGCGTGGCGCCTTCCATCAGGCGGGCGAAGTCATAGGTGACGCGCTTCGAGGCGATCGATTTTTGCATCGATGAAATAATCAGGTCGGCCGCTTCCAGCCAGCCCATGTGGCGCAGCATCATTTCCGCCGACAGGATCAGCGAACCGGGGTTCACGTAATCCTTGCCCGCGTACTTCGGCGCCGTGCCGTGCGTCGCTTCGAACATGGCGACGGAATCGGACAGGTTGGCGCCCGGCGCGATGCCGATGCCGCCCACTTGCGCCGCCAGCGCGTCGGAAATATAGTCGCCATTCAAATTCAGGGTAGCGATGACGCTGTATTCGGCCGGCCGCAGCAAAATCTGTTGCAGGAACGCGTCAGCGATGGAATCCTTGACGATGATGTCGCGGCCCGTCTTCGGATTCTTGAACTTGCACCAGGGGCCGCCATCGATCAACTCGGCACCGAATTCCTTTTGCGCCAGCGCATACGCCCAGTCGCGGAAGCCGCCTTCCGTGTACTTCATGATGTTGCCTTTGTGCACAATCGTCACGGATGGCTTGTCATTGTCGATCGCGTACTGGATAGCCTTGCGCACCAGGCGCTCGGTGCCTTCGATGGAGACGGGCTTGATGCCCAGGCCGGACGTGGCCGGGAAGCGGATTTTCGTCACGCCCATTTCATTGATGAGGAAATCCATCAGTTTCTTGGCCTCGGGCGAACCTTGCTGGTATTCGATGCCGGCGTAGATATCTTCCGAGTTTTCGCGGAAAATCACCATGTCGGTCTTTTCCGGCTCTTTCACGGGCGACGGCACGCCCGTAAAGTAGCGCACGGGGCGCAGGCAAACGTACAGATCGAGCTGCTGGCGCAGGGCCACGTTCAGCGAGCGGATGCCGCCGCCGACGGGCGTGGTCAGCGGGCCCTTGATGGAGACCACGTAATCTTTCAGTACTTCCAGAGTTTCTTCCGGCAGCCACACGTCGGGGCCATACACATTCGTCGATTTTTCGCCCGCATAGATTTCCATCCAGCTGATCTTGCGCGCGCCGCCGTAGGCCTTGGCCACGGCCGCGTCGATCACCTTGATCATGACCGGGCTGATATCGATGCCCGTGCCATCGCCTTCAATGAAGGGAACGATGGGATTATCTGGTACATTCAGCGAAAAATCGGCGTTGACGGTGATTTTTTGGCCGTCAGCAGGTACAGTGATATGTTGATACATCGTGATCTCCGAAGTGGGACACACCGCTGGCGGGCAACACAGGCCGGCGACGCGCTCTGCGGTTGCAGAGTTTACAAAAACAAGTCCGAACATGGCGGCAACAACGCACTTTAGCAGGGAAAGAAACTCCGGGCCATCCGCAGTACCAAAGAACCTCGTTGCCATATCGTCTACGTCTTCTATAAGACATAAGACTTATACCCACATTATGCACCACTATCTTACAGGGCGCCACGCTTTTGCGGCGCCGACCAGCAGCCACCATCGCTTCCATCAATTCCTCTACCAGCATGCCACTCATCCTCTTCAATAAACCATTCCAGGTCCTGTGCCAATTTTCACCGCAGGAAGGCCGCGCCACCCTGGCCGACCATTTGACCATTCCCGGCATCTATCCGGCCGGCCGGCTCGACGCCGACAGCGAAGGCTTGCTGCTGCTGACCGACGACGGCCGCCTGCAGCACGAGATCAGCCACCCGGACCGCAAGGAAGCGAAAACCTATCTGGTGCAGGTCGACGGCGTGCCCGACGCGGCCAGCCTGGCGCGCCTGCAGGCGCCGCTGGACCTGGGCGACTTCATCACCAAGCCATGCAAGGCCGTGCGCATCGCCGAGCCGGAATGGCTATGGCCGCGCAATCCGCCCATCCGTGCGCGCGCCGACAAACCGACCGCATGGCTGGCGATCACTTTGAAAGAAGGAAAAAACCGGCAAGTGCGGCGCATGACAGCCGCCGTCGGCCTGCCCACCTTGCGCCTGGTACGCAGCGCCATCGGCCCGTTCTCGCTGGCCAGCCATCCCTTGCTGCCCGGCGAATGGTGCGAAGTGCCGGCCGGGAACATTGGAAAAACGTGAACTGGACAAGAAAAAGCACTCTCGGCGCCGAATTTTGCCAATAAGCACTATTTATTTTTAGATAATGCATTAAAATCATCTGACCTTCACATGACTGAAAAGGAAAGATGATGACAAAAGTAATACTGGCCCTGGCCGCTTCCCTGCTTGCTGGCGCCGCACTGGCGCAATCGGGCGCCCAGGTGCACGCTTCCGCCGCTACCGATGCCGTCAAGCCCCCGCCCGCATCGGCTGCCAGCCATGCCTCGGCCGCCACCGACGCCGTCAAGCCGGTGCCGCCGGCGTCGGCCACCGTCAACGCGTCGGCCGCGACGGACGCGGCGCGTTCCGGTGCATCCACCAAGGCCTCGGCCGCAACGGATGCGCCGCGCCTGATTCCCCAGGCGCGCAAGACCAAGCAACCGGCCGCTGAAGGCAAGCCCGTGAAATAAACGCAGTTCCCGGGGTTATGGCAGCATGTTGCTGTAACCCCACGCTTTCGGTGCGGCCAGGCAGCACGCTTGACCAGGCGGCCGCCAGCATGGCTTAATCGCCGCTTCGCAGCCACCGTCCCGCCCCATGAAAAACTCCCTACGCCGTCTCAGCCTGTCGATCGCCCTGCTGGCGTACGCCAGCATTGCCCAAGCGCAAACAAAGAGCGTGCAACTGTCGGCCGGCATGCATTTGATCCAGGCGGAAGTGGCCGCCACGGAAGCGCAGCGCGAACAGGGTTTGATGTACCGTGAAAAGATGCCGGCCAATGCGGGCATGCTGTTCGTCTTTGGCCATCCGTCCACGCAATGCATGTGGATGAAGGACACGCCGCTGCCCCTGTCGGTGGCCTTTATCGATGCCGGCGGCAAGATCGTCAACATCGCAGACATGCAGCCGCACACGCTCGACAGCCATTGCTCCACGAAGAGCGTGCCCGTGCGCTATGCGCTGGAAATGCACCTGGGCTGGTTCAAGCAAAGGAATATCAAGCCGGGCATGAACATCGGCAACTTGCCGGCGGCGCGCTAGGCAATTGCGGCTGGCCGCTAGCGGCCGAGGCCGCAAAAACCGCACAAAAAAGGTGAAAAAAACGCGAAAAAACCCGCCAGAACGAATCTGCGGGTTTTTGCTTTTCAACCAGTGCCAGCGTACCGGCACAGACAAGAC
This sequence comes from Janthinobacterium sp. JF4, assembly GCF_059617925.1. Classification (NCBI taxonomy): domain Bacteria; kingdom Pseudomonadati; phylum Pseudomonadota; class Betaproteobacteria; order Burkholderiales; family Oxalobacteraceae; genus Janthinobacterium; species Janthinobacterium sp. JF4. The sequence continues at coordinate 40,466 of NZ_JCAQAV010000006.1, forward strand.
CACCGTGGTGGCTTGCCTGCTGGCGAATATTAAGCGGACAGTGCTTTCAAAGCGGCTGCCAGACGGCTCTTATGGCGAGCTGCCTTGTTTTTGTGGATGATCTTCTTGTCAGCGATACGGTCGATGGTCGACACGGATGCTTGGAAGATTGCAGCAGCAGCTGCCTTGTCGCCGCCCTGGATCGCTTTGCGAGCAGCTTTGATAGCCGTGCGCAAGGTCGAACGTTGGGACGAATTGTGTGCGTTTTGCTTAACTGCTTGACGAGCGCGTTTGCGCGCTTGTGCGGTATTTGCCATGGAATTTCCTAAAACAGGGTCAAAGTGCGTTTGCAAACATTAGTGTTTGCCAACCGGTGCGTTCTGTGCGTCTGCCGAACCATGTGTGCCAAACCAGTGCCTGTCAAACATTAGTGTCTGCGTAACAGAATTCTGTACAGCCTTCGATTATAGCGATATTTTCAAGCGGGGGCAAATCAAAAAACCGTGTATCACGTCAAAAACACCTGAAAATGGGGCTGGCAAGGGCGAATCGGCCGCGCTTGTTACCCACTTGTTACCATATTTTAAGCGTTTAACGGTACCGCACCCGGCTATAATCTGGCCCCATGAACTTGCTTAAAACCCTCGCCGCCATTTCCAGCATGACCATGCTGTCCCGTGTAACCGGATTATTGCGCGAAAGCCTGTTCGCGCGCGCCTTTGGCGCCGGCGCCTACACGGACGCCTTCATTGTTGCCTTCCGCATCCCCAATCTGTTGCGCCGCCTGTTTGCCGAAGGCGCGTTCTCGCAAGCCTTCGTGCCGATCTTGTCTGAATACAAGAACCAGCATGGCCAGGAAGCGAGCAAGCAACTGGCCGACCACGTGGCCACCACCCTCGTCTGGGCCACCTTGCTCGTGTCCGCCATCGGCATCGTCGGCGCACCCTGGTTCGTGTATGTGATCGCCACGGGCCTGTCCAAGGATCCGGGCGCTTTTGACGCGGCCGTGTGGATGACGCGCTTGATGTTCCCTTATATTACCTGCATGTCCTTCGTGGCCCTGGCGGGCGGCATCTTGAACACCTGGCGCGAATTCAAGATTCCCGCGTTCACGCCAGTGCTGCTGAACCTGTCGTTCATCGCCGCCTCGCTGTTCCTCGCGCCCCATCTGGAACAGCCGATCTACGCCATGGCCATTGCCGTGTTCGCCGGCGGCTTGCTGCAGGTGGCGATCCAGGTTCCCGCGCTGATCAAGATCGGCATGCTGCCGCGCCTGTCGCTCAATCCCGCCATCGGCCTGTCCGACGGCGGCGTGCGCCGCGTGCTGAAAAAGATGGGGCCGGCCGTGTTCGCCGTCTCGGCAGCGCAGATCAGCCTGATGATCAACACCAGCATCGCCTCGCGCCTGGCCGAGGGCAGCATTTCCTGGCTGTCGTACGCGGACCGCCTGATGGAGTTCCCCACCGCCATGCTGGGCGTGGCCCTGGGCACCATCTTGCTGCCCAGCCTGTCGAAGGCGAACGTGGATGGCGACAAGACGGAATACTCGGCCTTGCTGGACTGGGGCTTGCGTTTGACCTTCCTGCTGGCCCTGCCCGCCGCCGTCGGCATGGCAACCCTGGCCACGCCGCTGATCGCCACGCTATTCCATTACGGCAAGTTCACGGCAGAATCCGTGACCATGTCGACGCAGCCGCTGGTGGCCTACAGCCTGGGCCTGATCGGCATCATCCTCGTGAAAACCCTGGCGCCCGCCTTCTATGCGCGCCAGGATATCCGCACGCCCGTGAAAATCGCCATCGGCGTGCTGATCGCCACACAGCTGATGAATTTGCTGTTCGTGCCCTACATCGCCGTGGCCGGTCTGGCCCTGTCGATCGGCCTGGGCGCCTGCCTGAACGCCAGCTTCCTGTACTGGGGCTTGCGCAAGCGCGGCATCTACCAGCCGAAACCGGGCTGGGCCAAGTTCTTCCTGCGCCTGCTGCCGGCACTCATCGTGATGGGCGGCGTAGCGTATGTTGGCGCCATGCGCATCGACTGGATCGCCATGCAAGCCCACCCGCTGTTGCGGGCCGGCGCGCTGGCCCTGGTGGTGGCCCTGTGCGGCGTGGCGTACTTTGCCACCCTCTTCTTAGTTGGCTTCCGCTTCCGCGATTTCAAGCGCCACGCTTGACAAGCTGTGCAGGACGTTGTTGCCTGCGTCTCGCCGTACTGGCTGGCGTACTGTCTTCGACTTGGCGCCTAGTCCTGCGCAGCTTGTCCATATTGTGCCGGACGTGGTTGCCTGCGTGGCGCCTTGCGCAGATGACCCAGACGAAAAAAAACCCGCCGCAGCGGGTTTTTTTTCGTTGCGGCGAAAGCTTAGGCAGCTTTTTGGGCGCGACGACGTGCGGCGAAACCGACCAGCGCCAGGCCACCCAGCAGCATGCCATAGGTTTCTGGTTCTGGTACTGGCAGGGCCGACACGGAACCCAGGTAGGCGGCGTTTTTCAGACCCGTCAGGCCCGTCACATGCACCGTGTACGAACCGGCGGCCAGCTGGCCATCCCAGCTCAGGCTCTGGATACCAGCGGCGCTGGTGTTGGTCAGGTTGCCGTAACCCAGCAGCGTGGCCGAGAAATCCTTGATCGCGCCTTCGACCACGGAGAACGTTTGCAGTGCGCCAAACGACGTCGACGATGGCGTGACCAGCTTGAAGGTCCAGAAATCATCGACCGCGCTGTTCGCGGCAAACTTGGTGGTGATGGCCGACAGGGTATCGGAACCGGTCGGGTCCAGGATACCCAGGTCGTACGTTGCTGCCGACGCGCTGAACGATGCTGCTGCCAGAATGCCTGCAGCGATAAATTTCAATTTCATAGTTTATCCCTTAAAAAGTAATTTATGGCTGCAATGCGCAGGCCACCAATAGTTTCAGTACCGAAAGTACTAAGCAGGATAGTAGCATAATTGCATTGAATTACTTATAAATATTTTATTGAAGTTTCATCTAAGATAACTATTTTCAAAATGAACTATTTGCCACTATCTATGAATTTCTGCAGAAAAATAGTTACCGGCGCATACATCTATTTTTCCCATGTTTAACGGTGAAAACGCCTATTCGGCAGTGTTTTCACCGGGACTTTGCGGTTCAGGCTGTTCAATTGGCTCTGGTGGCGCCTGTTCTTGCGATGGAGCAACAGGGCGGGAAAACAACGGTGGCGCCGGCAAGGCGGGCATGATGCCGGCCTCATCAATCGCCGGCACGGTTGCCGGTCCCGCAGACGGCACGGGTGACACCCGTGCATCGACCATGAAACGCCATTCCGAGAAATGCGCCTTGCCTTCGAAGCCGGCAAACCGGGCCTCGAAATTGCCAACTTTTAATGGCGCCGCCTGCGACAGGCTGTGCACGCCGATGATGCCCTGGCTGCCCGGCTGGTACAGCAAACCCCACTCGGCGCGTCCCGTGATGGGGTCCACATACAGCTTGCGCAAATGGCGGCGCACTTGCGGAAAACGGGGGTCGCGCAGCAGGGCGGCCAGGGTCGGCGGCTGTTGCGGCTGGCCGGGCGGCGTGGCGGCCGCATAGCTGTACAAGGCGTCGGAAAATTGCGCGCCGATGTCGAGCAATTCCTGCTCGGCCGCCTGGCGCTGCAGCAGGGAGCCCATCTTCAGCCCGGCCGCCCCCACCAGGCCCAGGATGGCCACCAGGATGATCAGGCCCAGATAGGTAAAACCGCGCTGGCGGCGCGCAGGACGGTGCATCGCCGCTACCAGTCAGCGAATGGCGTGCCGCTGCGGTCCTTGCCGGGCGCGCCGCTTTTCACGTCATACACCTGGCCCGGCGTGTCGTCGGGCGGCGGCACGATGAGCCAGCTGCTGTCGCTTTCCGTGATGGGGTCAATGGGCATGGCGCGCAGGTATTTCTTTTCCACCAGTTGCTCCAGAGAGTCGGGATAGCGTCCCGTATCGCCGTGGAACTGGTCGATGGTCGTGCGCAGGTTGCGCAGGTTATCCGCCAGCACGGTTTCCTTCGCCTTGTCGAGGCTGGGAAAATAGCGGGGCACGGCCAGGGTCAGCAGCAGCGCCACGATGCCGAGCACCACCAGCAACTCGATCAGGGTAAAGCCGCGCGCGCGGCATGGAGCGTTTTCAGCGGTCATGGGTCACCATAGACGGTAAGGCACGTTGTTCAAGCCCGTCTTGCCGGACGTGCAATACACATCATAGACATCGTCGCCCTCGCGCGGCTCGGCCGCTTCGCTGGCATAGCTGCGCTTGCCCCAGGTTTGCGCATCGCTCAGGCCAGCGTCCGCGTTGAACGGGTCGCGCGGCACGCGGCGCAGGAAAAACAGCTTGCTGCGCTTCGGGTTGCGCTGGTCCGGCACGCCCTCGACCAGCAGTTCCAGGCTTTTCGGATAACCGCTGGCGTCCGGCGCGCGCACAATGCGGCCCTCGTCGCCGGCCCGTTTATAGGCGTCGAGCCCCTGTCGGATCTCGCGCAGCGCGCGCCGCAATTCCTGCTCCTGGCGCCGCTGCACCGTCACCTGCGTGACCGGGATCACCAGGGTGGCCAGCACGCCCAGGATGGCCAGGGTCACCAGCAGCTCGATCAGGGTGAAGCCGCCCCGCCCACCCTGCGCGTGCGCCAGTCTCATTTGACGGGCGGCGGCGGCGCCACCGGCACCGGCTGGCTCGACGACAGCGGCAAGGGCGCCGCCTGCAGCGGCACGGGCTGGCCCGCCGATATCGGCAACGGCGACGCGGCCGGCTCTGGCGACGGCGCCACTGCCGGCGCGGGCACGCTTTGCGGCAAGGCCGGTGGCACCTGGGGCGGCGTCATCATCGGCTGCGCCGGCGCCGGCTGCATGCCGACGGCCGACGGGCCGGAACGCACGATCAGCGTGCCCGGCATCTGCGTGGGCGCCTTGGCCGCCATGTCGGGACGGCGGCGGAAGCTACCCTCGGTGCCGGCCGAGAATTCCGAGTCCTTCGCTTCCGGACGCTGCACCGTGCGCACCAGGTGCGGCGTGATCGACAACACGATTTCCGTCTTCTGGCTGTCGTCCTTGCTGCTGCCGAACAGGCGTCCCAGCACGGGAATGTCGCCCAGGCCCGGCACCTTGTTGCCCGAGCTGCGCTCCTCATTGTTGATCAGGCCAGCCAGCACCTGGTTTTCACCATCCTTCAGTTGCAGCATGGTCGACGCCTGGCGCGTGCCGATCTGGTACAGGGTCGAGCCGCTGCGGGTGGTGGTGGCCGCGCCCAGGTTGCTCACTTCGAGCGAGATGCGGATGCCCACCTCATTGTTCAAATAGATGGTCGGTTCGGCATTCACCGTCAAGCCCACGTCCAGGTAGCTGATGGACTCGGAAGCGAAGCCGCCCGTGCCCGGCGAAATGGTGGTGGTCACCACGGGCACCCTGTCGCCGATGACGAACTTCGCCTTTTCCCGGTTGCGCACGCGGATGCGCGGGTTGGCCAGAATGTTCGCATCGCCGTCTGTCTTCTTGGCGTTCGCCGTCACGGACAGGTCGCTCACGCCGATGGTGCGCTGGTTCAGGTTATTCAGGTCACTGATGGTCAGCCCCGCGCCGCCCGAGGTGGAAAGCGGCGTCAGGGTCAGGCTCGATGGCCAGACCACGCCCAGTTCCATCAGACGGCTGCGCTTGACTTCGAGGATTTCCAGTTCCAGCACCACCTCCGCCTCCGGCACGTCCTGCAGCGCGATCAGGCGCTCGGCCAGGCGGATCGCCTCGGGCGTGTCGCGCACGATGACGAGGTTGAGTTTTTCATCGGCCACCACGTCGCGCGTCTTCAAGATGGTCTTGAGCGTGTTGGCCACCTGCTTGGCGTCCGCGTTCGCCAGGAAGAAGGTTTTTACCAGCACTTCCTGATATTCCTTCAATTTCGCCGCCACGTTCGGGTAGATCAAAATCGTGTTCGCATCCATCACCTGCTGCTCCAGCTGGTTCGTCACCAGCAGGAAATACACGGCCGATTCCACCGTGCTGTTTTTCAGGAAGATCGACGTTTTCGCGTCCGCCTTGACGTCCTTGTCGAAGACGAAATTGAGGCCGGAACGGCGCGCGATCAGCTCGAACACCTGTTTTAATGGCGCGTCGCGAAACTCGATCGTGATCGGCTGCTTGTACGACCTGGCCAGACCCGACTCGACCACGGGCGGCGCCGTTTTCTCATCGACCTCGCGCAGCAGCGCGCGCGCGCCGGTGTGATTCGGCTGCTCCGTGAGGATGGCGTTCAAGCGCTGGCGCGCCGGGTCGTAGCGCTTGGCCTCGATATCTTTCTGCGCTTCGGCCAGCAGCTTGCCCTGGCGCTGCTCGCGCTCGAGCGCCCGCAAGCCGCTGTTGGCCCGTTCGTTCTGCGCATCGATTTCCAGCACGCTCAGAAAGCCCGCGCGCGCCAGGTCGCCCTGCCCCGCCTGCGCCTGGCGCTCGGCCTGCTGCAAGCGGCTGCTGGTGGCCCGTTCGCGCGCCTGCAGATAGGCGCTGCGGTATTGCGCATTGCCGGGGTCTTGCTGCAGCGCTTCCTGCAGTTTTTGCAGGCCGGCAGGCACCTGGTCTTGCGCAATCAGCTCGCGCCCGTCGCGGTAGGCCTGCTGCCCTGCGCAGCCGGTCAGCAGCAAGAGCAGCAGCGCCGATGAAAAGGAACGAGACATCACTCGGAAACTCCAATGTTGAGCTGCTGAACCTGGTTCAACGGCAGATAAGTGAGCGTCATGACGGGCGGCGCGATCGTCACGACCTTGTAGGCGCCATCGATGACGGTATTGGCGCGCACGATATACGTCTTGTCGGCGCGCGACAAAAACACTTCCCACGCGCCGTCGGCGGCCGCCTTGCCCAGGTAGACGAAGGGCAGCGGCGGCGCCATCGGCGGGGGCGGCGGGGGCGCGGCCGTCACCGCCATTTTCGGCGGCGGCGGGTTCCAGTTCTGGCTCTGGAAGACGCCATCGGCACCGCCAAAGGTCTCGCCCTCCTCGCCCGCCACTTCGCTGCGCGGCAGCAGGGCAAGGATGGCCGGCTGCGCGGCCGGCGCCTTGGCGGTGGCATGGCGCGCGGGCGCGACGGCCCGCTCGACCGCTTCGGCCACGTCGGCCACGGGCTGGCGCTCGCCGAACAGCAGCAAGGCACCCGCGCCCAGCACGCCGGCCAGCAGCAGATAGTGACGCGGCGTCATGGTGCCTCTCCCGCATCGCCAGGCGTATCGGTCAGATAGAACGTCAGGCGCAAGCGCGCTTCGAGTTGCGTATCGGCGATCTGCTCGCGGCGAAAACTCAGTTCGTCGAGCGAGGCGAAGGGGACTGCGCGCAGCGCTTGCAGCGCGAACTGCCACACGGCCGCATAACTGCCCTTCAGCGGCAAGGTCACCTGCCAGGTGGCGACCCTGCTGGCCTTGTCGTAGCCGCTCTTGTATTCGCCCTGCGCCAGCAGCAAACCATTTTTCGCGGCCAGGTCGAACAGCTGCTTGACTTGCTGCTCCGCGTGGCGCTGCTGTCCCAGGACGGCATAAAAGCGCGCCAGGTTCTCGCTGGCTGTCGCCGGCGGCGCCGCGATGGCGACGGCCAGCGATGGCTGCGGCAAGGGCCGCGCTTCCAGCTGCGCCGCTGCGGCCCGCTGCTGCCAGGCCCAGACCCAGGCGGCCGCGCCCAGCAAGAGCAAGACCACGGCCAGGCAGGCGGGTGCGCCCAAGCGGCGCAACAGCAGTTGCGCGCGCAGGCGCACGATGGCGAGGTCAATGGCCATCATGGCGCGCCCCAGCGCGCTTCGAGCTGAAAGCGCAAGGGTTTGTTCGGATCGAGCGCGTTGATTTCATGACGCAGCAGCTGCACGCGGGTGCCGAACAGCTCCTGCTGCTTCAATTGCGCGATGTAGGCGACCATGGCATCGCTGCCGGTGGTCTCGGCCGTGATCTTCAGCACGCGCTTGCGCGCATCCGGTTCCAGCGCCAGCAGCGCGATGGCGGGCGGCGTGGCGCTGGCCAGCGCATCCTGCAGGTCGCGCCACGGCAGGTTCAATTGCAGGATGGCCGCATTCACGTCCGCCGCCTGCGCGGGTGCGATGGGCGCCTGCGGTACAGTCGCCGGTCCCTGCATGGCCGCCATCACGCGCTGCTGCGCCAGATGCCAGCGTGCCTCGCTTGCCTGCTGTCGCTGCAGCGCGGCGCTACCGCTGTACGCCGCCGTGACGGTCAGCGCCACGCCCAGCGCGCCGATGCACCACGCCCACGCAGGCACGCGGTGCAGGCTGCGGCGCCAGTTTGGCGGCGCGAAATCGATATCGAGGCGCGTCATGCCACGCCTCCGCTGCGGGCCAGCCAGGCGGCCGCAGACAAGGCGCCGTCCCCGTCCGGCGCGGAAAAAATCTGGCAGTGAAACGCTGCCGCCGGCGCCAGCCAGAGCGCTGGCGGCGCGCCGCACAGCTGCAACAGCGCTGGCGCAGACACGCCTTGCAGCAGCGCCTCGCGCGCCAGCGTCTGCAGCAGCCAATCCAGGCCTGCGCCCGGCGGCACGGGCAGCGCGCGCACGGCGCGCAAATGACCATCGTGCCGCACGCCCAGGGTCAAGGTATTCTCCTGCAGCTGGCCAAACCAGGCGCCCGGCTTTAACGCGCCGTGCCAGCGGTTCCAGTGGCGCGCAAACTGCGGCGTAATGAAAATCAGGGCCAGCTTGCGTGCGGCGGCCACGCGCGTCAGCTGCGCCAGCAGCGCGCGGGGCACGGCGCAGAAAAACGGCGCGCGCGCATCCCAGGCGCTGCTGCTGTGCCACAGGCCCGGCGTATCGCCATACAGCGACTGGAAGCGCAGCGCGGCGGCCGCCTCGATGTCGGCCAGGCGCGCGGCGCCTTGCGGCAGGTCCACCTGCCACAGGCGCGCCAGGGCATCGTCAAGCACCACGGACAGGGGCCAGCCCGCGTATTCATCCACCGGCAGCAGCTGTTCCAATGCCTGTCCCAGGGCGGCAAAGTCGCCATGCGGCGTGTCGTCCGGCGCATACGCGGCTTCGCCCAGCGGCGCCCAGGCGGGCGCGCGCCAGCGACTGCTGCACCACAGGCTCACCTTGCCCGCCGCCACGCCCAGGCGCAATCCTTGTCCAAAACCTCTACGCATGCAGGGTGACCCTCTTGATTTCCGTGATGGTGGTGGCGCCCCGCTTGACCAGTTCCAGCGCCGCCAGGCGCAGGCTGCGCGTGCCGTTCGCATACGCTGCCGCCTTGATCTGGCGGATCGGTTTCTTGTCGACGATCAGTTCGCGGATTTCATCGGTCAGCACAAGAATCTCGGCGATCGAGCGGCGCCCCTTGTAGCCCGTGCCGCGGCAGTCGCCGCAACCCTTGCCCTGCTTGAATTGATATTGCGCCACGTCGGCACGCACCAGCCCCACGCTGGCCAGTTCACCATCGTCGGGCGTGTAGTCGGTGGCGCAATGGGGGCAATTGGTGCGGATCAGCCGTTGCGCCCAGATGCCGTTCAGGGCCGAGACGAAGGCATACGGATCGATGCCCATGTGGGTAAAACGGCCGAAGACGTCGAAGACATTATTCGCGTGCACGGTGGTGAGCACCAGGTGGCCCGTGAGCGCCGACTGCACGGCGATTTCCGCCGTCTCGCGGTCGCGGATCTCGCCCACCATGATCTTGTCGGGGTCGTGGCGCAGGATCGAGCGCAAGCCCTTGGCGAAGGTCAGCCCCTTCTTTTCATTCACGGGGATTTGCAGAATGCCGGGCAGCTGGTATTCGACCGGGTCTTCGATGGTGATGATCTTTTCGCGCCCGTTGTGGATTTCCGTCAGCGCCGCATACAGGGTCGTCGTCTTGCCCGAACCCGTGGGGCCGGTGACGAGCAGCATACCGTAGGCTTCCTGCGCCAGCGCGCGCAAGGCTTGCAGCGATGGCGCGTCAAAGCCCAGCGCTTCGAGCGTCAGGGCGCCGTACGCCTCGATCATCGCGCGCTTGTCGAGGATGCGGATGACGGCATCCTCGCCATGGATGCTGGGCATGATGGAGACGCGCAAATCGATTTCGCGTCCGCCCGATTCGACGCGGAAGCTGCCGTCCTGCGGCACGCGGCGCTCGGCAATATCGAGTTCGGCCAGCACTTTCAGGCGCGAGATGATGTGTTCGGCCACTTCGATGCCGTTGACGGCCGTGGCGTGATCGAGCACGCCGTCGACGCGGTACTTGACGGCCAGGCCGCCGGCCGTGCTTTCCAGGTGGATGTCGGAAGCACCGGCCTTCAGCGCGTCATACAAGGTCGAGTTGACCAGCTTGACGGCGGGGCTGGCCGCTTCCGATACGCTGGCGAACGACAGCACGGCGGCCGTCTTGCCGTCGCGCCGCGCGTCGGTGGCGGCGCCGGGCAGCAGGCTGTCGACGGCGCGCGCCGATTCTTCCTGCTTCGACAGGTAGGCGCCGATGTCGGCCTGCAGCGCCAGGCGCACGTTCAAGGCGCCCTGCCCCGCGCGCGCGCTCAGCCAGGTTTGCAGGTCGAGATCGAACGGGTCTGCAATCACGCCCACCAGCTGGCCGTCGGCGGCGCGCAGCAGCACGCTGTGGCGCGCCAGCGCCTGCGACAGCGGCAGTACATCGAAGGCGGGAGACAACGCCAGCATGTCGGCCGTTTCCAGCACCTCCAGGCCGAACGGGCGCGCCAGTGCGCGCACCACGGCGCGCGCCTCGATGCCGCTCAGCTGCTGCAATTCCTCGACCAGGCTGCGCTTCGATTGCCGGCTCAGGATGCGCGCGCGCTGCAGCAGCGCAGCGTCGATGGCCACGGTGGGCACGGTGGATTCGGCAACGGTCTGCATCATGAAAGATCGCCGGCAAGGTCAAAGATGGGCATGTACAGCAGGATCACGATGGCGCCCACGACCAGGCCGATGGCGGCCATCAGCAAGGGTTCGAAAGTGCGCGTAAAACGATCGATCCAGCGGCTGATTTCACCGTCATAAAAGGCGGCCGACTGCGTCAGCATGGGCCCCATGTCGCCCGTGCGCTCGCCCACGCGCAGCATGCGCAGGGAAATCGGCGTCGTCAATTGATGCTGCTCGAAGGCGGACGACAGGGGCTGGCCCGCCTCGATGGCGCCGCGCGCCTGCTGCAAGGACGCTTGCATGCCCGGCGACACCATCGCCTGCACGGTCGTAATGGCTTGCACGATGGTGATGCCGCCTTCGGCCAGCATGCCCAGGGTCAGGTACAGGCGCGACAGTTCATAGATGCGCACGCGCTCGCCGATGCCGGGCAGTTTCGCCAGCAAGCGCGCCACGCCGCCATGGCGCAGCACGCGCCGCACGGCCATGAACACCGCGCTGCCGGCGAGCGCCAGCCCCAGCAACAGCAGCACGCCGTGTTCGGTGACGAACTGGCCCCAGCTGAGCATGACTTGCGACATCCACGGCAGGTTGCGCCCGGCGCCCTGGTAGACCTCGGCGAAACGGGGCACCACATAGCTGATCAGGAAGGCGCTGACGCCGCCGCCCACGGCCAGCAGGATGGCGGGATAGATGGCGGCGCTGACGATCTTGCCGCGCACCGTATCGATGCGCTGCTGGTAGTCGATGTAGCGCGACAGCGCGCGCGGCAAGTCGCTCGTGCCTTCGGCCGCCTTGACGATGCCGATATACAGGGGGGGAAACAGTTCCGCCTGCTCTGCCAGCACGGCGGAAAAGCGCTTGCCTTCACGCAAGCCTTCCAGCAGGCGCGTGAGCACGCTGCGCGTGGCCGGCGATGCTTCCTTTTCCAGCAAGGCTTCCAGCGCTTCGACGATGCCCAGGCCCGCTTGCAGCAGCGCCAGCAATTCCTGGCTGAACAGCAGCAGGGGCAAGGCCCGCGCCCGCTGGCGCCCGGCCGCGCTGAACGGCGTGGCCCGCACGGGGCGGATGGCGCTGACAAACAGGCCCCGTGCCTCGGCCTGGCGGCGCGCGTCGGCTTCGTCGCGGCCGTCGATCACGCACGTCTGCAAGGTAGCGACGGCCTGGTCCGTGGAAAGCGCGCGTACTTCGAACTGCATGATGGCTTATCCGTAGGAAAAAGAATGACGCTGGCGTTATTGCGAGCTGATGTCGGCGTTCTCGCCGCTGCCGCCCGGCTGGCCATCCTTGCCCATCGAGACGATGTCATATTCGCCCTTGCTGCCGGGCGCGCGGTATTGGTAGGCGTGACCCCACGGATCGAGCGGCACGGCTTTTTTCAGGTAGGGGCCATTCCAGCGCGTGCCGGCGGCGGGCGGCGCGGCCAGCAGCGCGGCCAAACCCTCTTCCGTCGTAGGGTAGCGTCCCACGTCGAGGCGGTAGGTGTCGAGCGATTTTTCAAACGCCTCGATCTGCGCCTTGGCCACCGTCACTTCCGATTTGCCCAGCTGGGCGAAATACTTGGGGCCGACATACGCCGCCAGCAAGCCGATGATCACGATGACGACCAGCAATTCGAGCAAGGTAAAGCCGCGCGCATGGCGCGTTGCCGCAAGGTTCTGCCTGTGTGCTGCATGCATCCGGTCACTCCTTATTACCTACCTTCAATACATTGCGTCGCTGCGCGCGGCGGATGGCCACGCACAGGCGACACGCGCTTGCCTGATGCTTACCAGCCTACCATGCCGGTTATGGTTAATACAATCTTTTCTTTGTACTGTGAACAACAAATCACCGAGGAAACGATCTGGCGCAAGAAAGGAACGGTATGCGCTTGCACTCTTCGCGCACGTGTCAGGAATCAACTATTTTCGCGTAGGAAACCTGTAACTATCGGTATTCAAGTCATAGTATTACGTGAACTTTATTCATTCATTATTTGTAACTTTCAAATTAAATTTGAAAGAATATCGAACAATGGAATTGCCTATTTTGCTATAGTAAAAATCAATTTTCTGCGTATCGGTCTTGTCCGGCCACGCAGGAAAGAGCCTCCAAGACGCAAAACATATTGCATCCTACATAATCACCAAGGGAAAATTCATGACTCGTATTGTGCATTCGAAGGCAGCTTCCGCAGCAAGTCCCTTCTCCGCCAAGCAGTGGACCGGTGCCGCCATCCTGGCCCTGTCCGCCGCCTGGGCCCCCGCCGCCATCGCGGACGTGATCAACTTTGATAACTTGGATAGCCAGTTCGTCGGCCACGGCGACTCCCTGGAATTCGGCAAATTCCTGCTGACGGGCGCCTCGAATGTGGCCGGCGCCAATTATGGCGACCTGGTCGGCGCCGTGTTCGATGGCACGGATCCAGCTGCCTGCGGCATGGCGTGCCCGACCAACAATACGAGCAATTACTATGCCTCGCTCAACGACGGCATCGTCTACCTCGATCCACTGAACCCGGGCGGCAGCGTCAGCCTGCAGGGTTTCGACGCCAGCTTCATCGGCTACGCCCAGGGCGTCACCTATCCGGCGGTAGCCGGCCTGCTGCGCGTGCAAGGTTTCTACGCCAACGGCTCGTCCATCTATGAAACCTACCAGCTGGGCGGCCCCATCGGAGGCAACTTCCAGTTCCAACGCTACAACACCAGCGCCAGCTTCGGCAGCCAGCAATTCGCCTCGCTGGCCTTCTTCGGTTTCACCTGCAATACGGCCGGTAGCTGCAACGCCTTCAGCACCAACAAGGGCCAGTTTGCGCTCGACAATATCGTCGCCTCGGTACCGGAGCCATCGACCTACGCGATGCTGCTGCTGGGTCTGGCAAGCATCGGTTTCGCAGCGCGCCGCCGCCAGCAAGCCTGATTTTTCCCCTTTTGATTCCCGCTACCGTCACCAGGAAACCCTACATGACATTCCGTCCCGCCTTGCGTCCCATTTCGCTCGCCGTGCTGAGCCTGTTTGCCAGCCTGAGCTTCCAGGCCCACGCCGATGACCTGCGCCGCCCTTACATCGTGCAGCTGACCGATAAACCGATCGCTTCCTACGCCGGCTCGGTGGAAGGCCTGGGCGCGACCCAGCCTGCCCCCGGCGGCCGCCTCGACCTGGCCAGCGCGCAAGTGCAGCTGTACGGCGACTACCTCGAGCAGAAACAGGCACGGGTACAAGCGCTCGTTGCCGCCGCGCCCGTGCAATACCAGTACAAGATCGTCCTCAACGGTTTTTCCGCCCTGCTGACCGATGCCGAAGTACGCCAGTTGCAGGCGAGCGGCGACGTGGCCAGCATCGCCCCCGACGAGCCGCGCACCCTGCAAACGAACTACACGCCCACCTTCCTGGGGCTGGACCAGCCGGGCGGCCTGTGGAGCCAGCTGGGCGGCAAGCAGCATGCGGGCGAAGACATCATCATCGGCATCGTCGATGGCGGCGTGTGGCCGGAAAACCTGTCGTACGCGGACAAGGTCGACGCCAACGGCGTCCCGACCTTCGACCCGAACGCCACCCTGGCATACGGCGCCGCGCCGGCTGCCTGGAAAGGCAGCTGCCAGGCGGGCGAAGGCTTTACGCAAGACCACTGCAACAACAAGCTGCTCGGCGCGCAATACTTCAACGCCGTGCGCCTGACCGAGACGGACAAGATCCAGCACTGGAGCGAATTCACCTCGCCGCGCGATTCCGTTGGCGACCCCAGCGGTGAAGGCGGCCACGGCACGCACACCTCGTCCACCGCGGGCGGTAATGCGGGCGTGCCCGTCACGGTCAGCGGCTCGCCGCTGGGCGCGATTTCCGGCGTGGCGCCGCGCGCCCGCCTGTCCGTCTACAAGGTGTGCTGGTCCTACAACCTGGCGACCCAGCCCACCGGCGCGAAAAACGGCTGCTACGGCGGCGACAGCGTGGCGGCGATCGAAAAGGCCGTGCAGGATGGCGTACACGTGATCAACTACTCGATCAGCGGCGGCGGCAGCGTCAACGACCCGGTCGAGCAAGCGTTCCTGCATGCCTCGAATGCCGGCGTCTTCGTTGCCGCGTCCGCCGGCAATGCGGGACCGGCAAATACCGTGGCCCACGTCAGCCCGTGGATCACCACGGTGGCTGCCTCGACGCACAACCGCGCCAACCAGGCCACCGTGACCTTGGGCAATGGCGCCAAGTACACGGGCGCCTCGCTCAACTACAACCCGCTGCCAGCCACCACCCTGATCCGCGCGCAAGACGCGGGCCTGCCCGGCGCCGATGCGCAAAAACTGGCCCTGTGCTACCGCGCCGGCGACAACGGCGGCGTGGCCCTGCTGGACCCGGCCAAGGTGGCCGGCAAGGTCGTCAGCTGCCTGCGCGGCACCACGGCGCGCACCGACAAGGGCGTCGCCGTGCTGGAAGCGGGCGGCGCCGGCATGGTGCTGGTCGACACGGGCATCGGCCTGGTATCCGACCCGCACGTGCTGCCGGCCGTGCACGTGAGCGCCGCCGACGGCGCGCTGATCAACGCCCAGGCGCAAACGGGCGCGGCCACGGCGGCCATCTCGCGCTTCGTCACCAATGGCAACGGCCCTGCCGCGCCCGTGGTGGCCGACTTCTCGTCGCGCGGCCCGAACCTGTACGACGCCAACCTGCTCAAGCCCGACGTCACGGCGCCTGGCGTGGACATCCTGGCCGGCGGCTCGCCTGCCCTGTCGCGCACCCAGCGCGATGCCGTGCAGGATGGCAACCTGGTGCCGGCGCAAGCCTACATCTTCTTGCAAGGCACCTCGATGGCCAGCCCGCACGTGGCCGGCCTGGCCGCCCTGCTGCGCCAGCAGCATCCTGACTGGAGCCCGGCCGCCATCAAGTCGGCCCTGATGACCACCGGCAGCACCACCCTGCCCGACATCCAGGCCGGCGACGCGCGCGGCGTCCTGCCATGGGGCCAGGGCGCCGGCCACGTGACGCCGAACAAGGCGACCGATCCGGGCCTCGTGTACGACACCAACCTGCTTGACTACAAGAAATACATGTGCGGCGTCGGCATGACGGCCGAATGCGCGGGCGGCACCCTGGCCGGCTACAACCTGAACATGCCGTCCATCACCATCGGCAACGTGCTGGGCACGCAAACGGTGACGCGCCGCGTCACCAACGTGGGCAGCAGCAGCGCCACCTACACGGCCAGCGCCTCGCTCAGCGGCTACAGCGTGACGGTGGCGCCTGCCACCCTGGCGCTGGCCCCCGGCGAAACCAAGTCCTTCACCGTCACCCTGACGCGCACCACGGCGCCGGACAACGCCTGGCAGTATGGCGCCCTCGTGTGGAGTGACGGCGTGCACACGGTACGCAGCCCCGTCACAGCCCGCTCGGGCCGCGCGGTGCAGTCGCCGGCACTGCTGCGGGCCGACAAGGTCAGCGGCTTGCGTTCGCTGACCCTGTCCACCGGCTTTGCCGGCAAGGTAGGCGCCGCGACGGGCGGCCTGAAGGAGGTGGCGCGCAGCGAGCACACCATCAGCCAGGCAGCGCCGGGCAGCGTCGACACGCTGGAGCAAATGGCCGCCGCCTGCAAGGCGGGCGGCAGCGGCGTGCGCGTGGTCAATGTCAGCATTCCGGCCAGCACGGTCGTGGCGCGCTTCGAAACGTTTGACCGCGACACCAGCGAAGGCGCCGGCAATGACCTCGACTTGCTGTTGCTCAACAGTGCCGGCGCGACTGTCGCCACTTCGGCCACGGCAGGCTCGAACGAAGCGATCAGCGTGACCACCCCGGCGGCGGGCAGCTACAAGGTGTGCGTGATCGGCTACGAGCTGGCGAATGGCGCGTCGACCGGCTTCGGCCTGTCGTCGGCCGTCGTCACGACAGCCGACAAGGGCGGCAACCTGAAAGCCACACTGCCCAGCAAGGTGTATGTGGGCGGCAGCGCCACGGCCGGCGTCAGCTGGTCGGGTCTGGAAACGGGCAAGCGCTACCTGGGCGGCGTAGTCTTCCTTGATGGCAACAACGCGGCGGCGTCCACCACCGTGCTGTCGGTGGAAACCAACAGCCCGTTGCCGCTGGCCGTCCCCAGCCTGCGCAACGTGAGAGCGGACGCCAAGCTGTAACGGCATCGCTCCAGGCGGTAACACGGCGCGCCCTGCGGGGCGCGTTTTTTATGCGCGACGCGCGTACAATCGGCGCATGAAAGGCTGGTCGTCCGCCACGCGCCAAAGGAGCTTGCATGTCCGTATTTCGCCTCAGCATGGCCATCCTGGCCGGCATCACCGGCCTCCATGCGCTGCCTGTCGCGGCGCAGGCCGCCGCGCCGCGCCTACCCTATCTGGTGCAATTACGCGCCCCGCCGCTGGCCTCGCAGGCGGACGGCGTGCATGGGCTCGATACAAAGAGCGACGCCGCGCGGCGCTACACGGCCCGGCTGGAAGTGCAGCAGCGCGCCGTGCTGGCGCTGGTGCCGGACGCTACCGTGCAGTACCGCTACACGGTGACCTTCAACGGCTTTGCCGCCATGCTGACAGCAGCCGAAGTGGCGCGTCTGCAAGCGAGCCCGGACGTGCTCAAGGTGTCGCCCAGCACCGTCGAACACACGCAAGAGGGGGGCGGCGATGGCAGGATGCGGGACCAGCGCTAATGGCCGAGCAGGCGTAGCGCGATGCCGCGCGACACGGCCTGCGTGCGGTTGCTCACGCCAAGCAATTTGTAGATGCGCTGCAAATGGCTTTTCACGGTGGCGCCGCTGATGCCGAGGATTTGCCCCACCTCGTCATTGCTCTTCCCCTCGCGCACCCAATGCAGCACTTCCAGTTCGCGTGCACTGGCTGCGCGCGTGGCGCCCGGACCGGCCAGGGGCGCACGCCCGCTGCCCTGCAGCGCCAGCCAGTGCACGTGCAGATACGGCAGCAACAATTCCAGCGCGTAGGCCTGGCGCGCCGCGTCCACGCTCCCCATGGCGAACAGGGCAAAAAAGCTGCCGCCGGCCTGCCCCACGCTGCCATGTACCAGCACGCCATCGATGACGCCCGCCCTTTGGCCGCCCGCGCGCCAGGCCAGCGCCAGGCGCGCCAGTTGGCCGTGGCGCTCGCGCAGCTGCGCGTGATCGGGCACGATACTGTGCCACGCTTCGCTGCGCAGCACGGCCCCGTCGGCGCCCAGCTGCGCGCACATCAAGATGTCGTGCGGCAACAACGTTTGCAGCGGCCCCTGGCTCCACAGGAAGAAATCGCCCGACACGGCGATACCATGCGCGCCGAGGATGGCGTGCAGCAGGTATTCCTGTTCCCGCCCCGTCAGCAGCATCATGCGCACACGGCCGCGTTGGCGGCATCGGCGGCCAGGTAGCGGTAGCCGCTGCCGCGCACGGTTTCGATGCGGTGGCCGCAGCCGCCCGGCAGCAAAGCTTGCCGCAAGCGTCCCACGTGGGTATCGACCGTGCGTTCGTCGAGATACACGGCATGGCCCCACACCTGGTCCAGCAGTTGCGCGCGGCTATGCACCGTGCCCGGATGATCCATGAGGAAATGCAGCAGCTTGAATTCCACGCGCCCCAGGTTGACGGGTACGCTGCCGGCCGTCACGCGCTGGGTACGCGGATCGAGCCGCAAGGCGGTAGTGCCAGCCGTGCTTGAGCCTGAGCCTGCGCGCAAGGCCGATGGCGCGCGCCGGCGCAGTAACGCATGCACGCGGGCCAGCATTTCACGGGGACCGACGGGCTTGCACAGGTAATCGTCGGCACCGCTTTCCAGCGCCAGCACCTTGTCCTGTTCGCTGTCGCGCGCACTGGCCATAATGATGGGCAAGTCGCACAGCAGCGCATCGTGGCGCATCTGGCGCAGCAGCGCGATACCGGACGCATCCGGCAGCTCCCATTCCAGCAGCAGCATGTCGGGCGGATCGGCCGCCAGCAGCGCCAGCGCGCCACGCGCGTCCAGGGCACAACTGACCCGGTAGCCGGCGCCCGCGAGGTTATGCGCCAGCAGCGCCTGCATTGCGGGTGCAGGGTCCAGCACCAGAATATGGCCAGGCATCGATGCATCTCCCGAAAAAAGTTGGCGGCAGTCCAGGAAAAACTAGACTGCCCGACAATTTTTTACTATGCATCAAGCATAAAACGGTGACCAATACAATTTAGTTTCCTGATTTATAGCTATTGCGACTAAATAGACGAAGCACAGCGGCCCGCAGGCGCGCTGTGCTCTGCTTGGCAAGACTATGCGCGTGTGACAGGCTGGCGGCGGCGCAGGGCCAGGCCGATCAACGCCAGGCCGCCCGTCAGCATCATCCATTCCGACGCTTCCGGCACGGCCGAGATCGACGCGATGCTGGCGTAGGTGCTGCCGGCGATGGTCGCCGGCAAGCCGCCGTTGAGCGGGGTCAGTTCGAATTGCACGAGGTTGCCATTCGCATTGCCCAGGTAGGACGTGGCCGTGGCGTCGAGCAAGCCCACGCCAAACGTCGTGCCCGCATTGCCGGCCGTGTTCAGGAAGTCGCCGCCAAAGACGATATTGAAACCGAACTTGCCACCCAGGGTCACGTTGTGAAACCAGTCGTTGTAGGCGCCGCTATTGCCGAAGGTCAAGGTACCGGGCAAGCTGCCGCTGACATTGCCTTCCTGCGACGCCAGCGCGCCAAACGCGCCCGAGAAATTGCTGAGCACGGCGCTGGCGCCCGGCGCGGGGCTGTTACCGGCAATAAAGGCGAAGTCGAGGAAACCGGCGCCCGAAAACTGGCTCGTGTCGATTTCCACGCGGTAGCCGAGCGGATCGGCCAGCGCCACGCTGGAGCTGCCGGCAAGCAAGGCGGCCAGCACGGCGCGGCGCAGGGTGAGGTTGAGTGTCGATGCAAACATGGTGAAGTCCTTAGAAGTTGCCGGCGTAGATGCTGGCGGAGTAATTGATCGTCACTTTCGACGGATTGGTGAAACTGACGGCAAACGAGGCTGTCGCGCCTGGCGCCAGGCTGGCGGCGTTGACGGTGACAAAAGCCGCGCCCGCATGGCTGCCCGTGGCATTGGCCAGGCTGACTCCAGCCGGCAAGCCGCCGAACACCACCTGGAACGGGCCAGCCAGGGTGCTCGTGCCCGTGTTGGTGAACGAGAACGTACCCGCGTATTTTTGCGTCACGCGGTTGTAGGTCAGGCCCGAGCTGGCCTGCGCCACAGCGGCCGTGATGTCGCGGTAGGCGGGCTGCAAGTCCAGGCTGACGACGACGGGGTCATGGTCCGAAGCGCGGTAGGGCAAGCCGTTGTACAGGTCTTGCGGCTTGGCCGAGTCGATGTTGTAGTCGATCACTTCCGGCTCGTCCGCATTCACATGCCATTCGGCCACGCCGGCCACTTGCGGGCTCAGCGACGCGCTGGCCAGCGCATGGTCGAGGTAACCGCTCTGGCCGCCGAACACGTACGAGTATGGCATGCCGGACGGCCGCACGAAACGCTCGAGCTCATTGACGAAGCCGGCGCCCGTGATGACCTGGATCGGGTCTTCCGCGCCATAGGAATTGAGGTCGCCGATGACCAGCACGTCCGCGTCGCCGGCAGCGGCTGCCACTTGCGGCACGAAACTGCCCACCAAGCGCTGCGCCTGCTGCACGCGGGTGGCATTCCAGCAGCTCTGGCTGTCGTTCTGGTCCGCGTCCAGCCCGCTCGAAGGGCAGCTGCCCTTCGATTTCAGGTGGTTGACGACCAGCGAGAATTTCTCGCCATTGGCGGCCTTGAACGTTTGCGCCATCGGCGGACGGTTATTGATGGCGTTGGCATCCGACAGGGCGCCGCCCACCAGGCCCAGCTTGGCTGGCTTGTAGATCATGGCCACGCGGATGGCGTCCGTGCCGGTCGCGGCCGGTTTCGGCACCACGGCATATGTGACGCCGCCGATGGCCGCATTCAGTTGCTCGACCAGGTAGGTAACGGCCGTCTCGCCATTGTTCTGGATTTCCATCAAGCCCACCACGTCCGCATCGATGGTCTTGAGTTCGGCGACGATCTTGTCGCGCTGGCGCACGAATTCGGCCAGGTTGTCGGCGCCGCGGCAATTGCTCTTGCTGTTGCCGCTGCCCAAGGTGCAGCCCTGCCCCGTCTGGCCAAAGACGTTGTTGCCATTCGTAAAGGTCGTAAAGAAATTGAGCACATTCGCGCTGGCCACCTTGACGTTGCCGGATGCCAGTTCCGGGCTGCCCGTGCGCGGGTTGTCGCGCGAGAACTGCGGCGTCTGCGTCGGCTGCAGTTTATACGCGGCGCCGCCGCCACCGATGGCGCCGAAATCCACCACGCCCGTCAGGTCGGCCAGCGTATCGCCGCTGCGCACGGTGTTGTCCTGGCCGAGATATGGAATGGTGGGCGGCGTGACGAAAATGCCATCATCGAGCACGATCAGGTTGTTCGCATTGGCCGCGATCAAGGCTTGCGCCTCGGCGGAGCCGGCAGGATAACGGTTGGTCGGCACTTCGCGCCGTCCGGCCGACAGGGTCAGTTCGCCGCGCGCGCCCAGGTAGGCGTTTTGCGACACGGTCAACGGTTGCGTGAAGCGCACCAGCATGCCTTCCACGGCGGCCAGGTTTTCGTTCGGCAGAGTCACATTCGCCGGCACGATGCTGTGACCCGCGCTTTGCGTGAGGATGGCCGTCACGTCCTTGAATTCCGTGTAGGAATTCTTTGCGCCAGACGGCGTGTACTCGACCACCGTGCCCGTCACGCGCACCAGTTCACCCGGCTGCACGGTGGTGGCCGTGCTGCCCGTGTAGACAAAAATGCCGTCCGACGTCGACGGATCGCCATCGCCGGCCACATCCTGGATAAAGAAGCCCGTGCCCACCTTCAGGGTGACAACGCCCTCGGTCGTCTGCACGGAATTGGCGTAGGGGCTGGCCGCACCGCTACCCTGGATCTGCGGAATCGTGTGGCTGATGGCGGCCAGGCCTTGCACGGCGACATCAATCTTGCAGCTGGCGCTTTGCTGCTGGTCATTGCTGAAGCTGACGATGACAGGGTAATTGCCCACCGGCACGCCGGCGGCCACCAGCAGGTTCACGCTGGCGCTCTCGCCCGCCACGCCGGCCGCGCTGAAGTTGGCCAGGCTGATGCCGGCCACGGCCGGCGAGCTCAAGGTAGCGGCGTTCACGACGCCATCCACATCGGCCGCGCGCAGCACGGCGCTGCCGCCATTGCCCACGGCCAAGGCCAGGCTGGCGGGGCAGCTGGTAATGATCTGATGCACGACAGGGCCGCCACACACATTCAACGGTGACGCCGTATTGCGCGGCGTCACGCTGCCGGTGGCAAAATCCACGCTGTTGTCGTCCGTGTCGCCGCAGCCGCCATGCGCGCGCGCAATCGACAGCGTATTCGATGGCGCGGGCGCGACGGCGCCCTCAAAGCCGTTGGCCGTGCCGAAGCCGACCAGGTCGACGACGGCGGCGCCCGTGGGGCTGGTACCCGTCTGCGCCGTCTTGCCATTGCTCAGCAACACCTTGCCCGCCGTGCCCGACATGGCCAGGCTGCCCGTGGCGTCCGGCGCGGGCAAGTCCTGCGTGCCGCCCGTGCCCTTGGCTTGCTGGACCAGCAGATACTGGCCCGGTTGCAGATCGATAGCCGGCAAGGCCGTCACGGCCCAGTTCGAACCGGCGGCGGACGCGTATTGCACGCTCCAGTTGCCCAGGTTGACGGGGCTGGCGCCGCGGTTGAACAGTTCGATGAAATCGTTGCGGTACAGCGCACCGTTGTTGCCGCCACCGCCATACACCTGGCTGATGACGATATCGGAGGCCGCCAGGGCTGGCAGGGACAGGCTGGCCAGCACGGCGGCCATGACGGTCAGGCGCAGCGGCGTGCGCAAGGGGGAAAACGAGGTGTGCATGAGGATCCCGGTCGATAAAAAAATGACGCCGGCCCTACATGATCGGCCGGCGCGCCACAGTTAACAAAAGTATTTCAGACTTGTTATTTGCATATTAATAGCCCGGGATGACGACTTGATGACATTTGATTAAGCTGAATGGAGTAAATACGCCATCTGCAGCATCTAAAGAAGTAACTTATCAGCAACAAATAATTCATCTCATTCACTCAAGGAAAGCATTTAGAGGAAAAATATGATATATTTCAGGCAAATAAGTTTTTATCCTGATAAGGGATTAGCGCTTTAAAGTAAAATGCAGTAAGGACCGCAGGAGCAGGCTTCATCCACGCCAGCACCTTGAGTTGCCGATTCGGCGATGCCCACAAAGGCGGCATCGCGGGATCCGGCAGAAATCCCATCCTGGACAGCACGCGCACTGGCGCGCGCGGGATGCACTCCTAAGAGATCAGCTATGTTAAAACCCATCACCCGACTCCCCATACGTGCCCTGGTTCTTGCTGCGGCGCTAGCGCTGTGCGGCGGTTCAGCGCAGGCACAAAGCACCCAACAACAGTCCAATACAGACGACAAAGGCTGCCAGGCAAACACATCCGGCGCCAGCGGCAAGACCAATGAGGCCGACTTCGACGGCACTTACAGTGCTTGCAGCCTAGTCAATGGCTTCATCGGCTTTGGCGCGCGCACCAACGATGGCACGAACCAGACGCCCGAGTTCAGCCTGGGCGAGTCAGACCAGGTGCTGCGCCACCCGCAATCCCCCAACAAGGACCATCGCCTGGCGAACCTGCTGGCGCAACAGGGCGGCAGCGGCAGCGAAGGTGGCTTGCGTACCGGTCGTGCCGGCGGCGAATACCGCTTCGGCACGCGTGACTTCGTCTCTGTGCAAGAAAATCAACCAATAGATGATGCGGACGGCTATCGCGGCGTGCCACGCGCATATGCTGGCGCACGCAGCGAGTATGCTCCATTTGTGAGCTCATCCAGTCGCGAGACCGGCTCACCCGCCGGTGGCGGTGGCGGCGTAGGTGGTGGCGGCGTGGGCGGCGGTATTGATGGCGGCAGCAACGGCGGCAGCCTCGTGCCACCCGTCACTCCGGCCGTACCTGAACCGGAAACCTGGGCCATGCTGATGGCAGGGCTCGGCTTGCTGGCCTTTGCCGGACGCCGCAAGGCAGGTCGCAAAGCATAGAAAAAGGCTCGCAAGAACCTTTTTCTTCCTCTGTGGATGACAACTTCAGCGCCGGTAAACGGCGTATGGTGCGGCCAGCGGGTCACCAATAAACAATCCCTGCGCTGGCCAGGCCACACTCCCCCAGTACGCTTCCAGTGCCGTCATGCCTGTCAGGTAGCGACGTAGCAGCACTGTCGGATTGGGAAATTTTTGCCAGTAATTGCACGGCTCGCTGACGGTACCGTAGCTGGCCGTAGCGCCCGCCTCCAGCCAGCGCTGGCTGCTCATTTGCGCCATCCCCTGCAGATCACCACCGAACGAAGTGAGATGGTCCGCCAGAGCGCCAGGCAGGAAGCGCAAGGTGTCGAGCTTGGCGACCTTGGCCATGCCGGTCTGGTACACCATGATGTCCTGCGCCCCATCGAGCACATCGACCTTCAGGTTCTTGACCGTCAGCTTGCGCTGGCGCACGACCCCTGCCGGTGGAAAAAAGGCGGCACGGCTGTTGCGCGCCTTTTCGCTGGTGGTCAGATAATACGCGCTGGCGGCAGGCACGGAAAAACCGCTGACCGTCCCGCGATCCACCACTGCCTTGGCCTCTTCCACATAGTCGACGGGCAGCAGCATCGACAGGCGCATGCCCATCTGCGTAAACGGTTGCGGCACATTGCTGTTGAAATAGGTGCTGGGCTTGCCGGCGTCACACGTCTTCGCGCATTGCCCCGCATCGTAGCCCAGGGTATAGGCGGACGTGATGGAATTGCATTCGACCGCGTACGGCGCGCTCCACACCATCAGCACGGCCTGGATATGGGGCTTCAATTGCGCGTCAATACGCTCCTTCAACTGCGCGAACTGATCCATGCTGAGCTTGCGCGGGCGATTCGGAATATTCACGTGCACAACGTTTACAAGAGGAATACCATGCGCCTGGCGGTAATACTCACCCACCGCGATGCTGTTCGGCTCGGCTTCATTGATCACGACAGCCAATTGCGCGGCATGCAATCCCAAGGGCATGGATGGCGCATCGGCGTGGGCGATGCCAGCGGTCAGCACCAGTAAAAGGAAGAGAAATTTATGCAAGGTCAATTTCGCCGTTGAGGAAGATCGAAGCAGCCATGCCGCAGCCACCAACTGTGCGTGACGATTATAGCCCCACGTCGGCCGGCGACAAAAAAAACGGAGGCCGCAGCCTCCGTTTCATGTACAGAATTTTTTATCTTCAGGCTTGCAGCTTGCGGCGGTGTGCCATGAAGCCGACCAAAGCCAGGCCCGCCAGCAACATGCCGTAGGTTTCCGGTTCCGGTACCGGCGTGACGGCCAGGATACCGCTGTAGCTGCCGCCCGTTGGCGAGGCAACATAGCCGTCAATTTGCAGAAAGTAATTACCCGCAGCCAAAGGCGTGGAACCGGACTGCAGCGACCATGCCTGGTCTTGCGCCGTAAAATTGATCAGGTCTAGCGCGCCATGAAACAGAATGCCGCTGGCATTACCCAGGCTGAAACCGGTCAGCGTCAGGCCCGAGTTGGCGCTCGGCTTGAGCGACGTCGCCAGCGCGCTCAGGTCGTTAAAACCCGTCACGCTGAACGTGAATTTGTCGCTGAAAAAGTTATTGCCCGCGCCGGCCAGCTGGTCGGATGCCAGCGAAAACGAGCCCAGCAGGTCACTGCTGGAATAGTCGAGCAAGTCTTGCGTCAGATCCACCGTCGCGTGGCTGATGTCAACCGGCGCCGCATGGGCTACCAGGCTGCTGCCGGCAAACATGGCGGCCACGAACAGGGATTTCAGGAATTTTTTCATACTTTTCACCAAGATGACTGCAACTGGCTCAGGCCAGCTGCGGGATGGAAACGCAAACGAGGATGCCTATCAGCCAGGCAGGGCTCAAGCGGCCTTCTGGCGGCGGCGTGCCATGAAGCCCAGCAGCCCCAAGCCCGCCAGCAACATCGCATACGTACCAGGCTCAGGCACGGCCGACACCAGGCTGCCATTCGCGCTGAAAGCCGCGCCCGTGTTCGACACCACGTTGCCGCTGACTTTCAGGTAATAGGAACCGGCAGCCAGGTTGGCATACGACAGGGTCCACTTGTCATTAATGCCGGTCAACAACTGATCGCCGCCCAGCAGCAAGGTATTGCCAACGCTGCTGTACAAGCCGAAACCCGTCAGATTCAGGCCATTCGTCGCGCTACTGCTGCGCGAGTTCAGTACCACGCTCAGGTCACTGGCCTGTGCCACATTGAACGTGAACAGGTCATTGAAAAAATTACTCTTTTGATTGTTTTTGAACTTGTCGCCAAAGGTCAGCGAACCGCCCGCTGCCAGATTGACGGCGCCGGGCGTGGAGCTGATGTCGACGGGCGCGGCAAAGGCTGCCTGCGCGAACAAAGCTGAACCGGCAAAGGCCAGCGCGGCCAGCACCGAATACGTATTTTTCTTCATGCGATTCCACTGAACGTGAATGCGGACGCGCCAGCGCGTCCGCATGAGTTATTTGATCAAACCAGGCAGAATCATAGCATAAAGTAATTTTTTGTGTTAACTATTGTTTAATTGAAAGTTACTTTATAGCATCATTCTTAAAGCCAATAGTTTCACGGTGCGGATATCGTAAAAAACCACACATCAGGCGCGCTGATAGACATCTTCCAGGCGCACGATGTCGTCTTCGCCCAGGTAGCTGCCCGACTGCACTTCGATCAGGTGCAAGGGCAGCTTGCCCGGGTTTTCCAGGCGGTGCGTCATGCCGATCGGGATGTACGTCGATTCGTTTTCCGTCAGCAAGGTCACCTTCTCGCCGCACGTGACTTGCGCCGTGCCGCTGACCACCACCCAGTGTTCGGCCCGGTGATGGTGCATCTGCAGGGACAACTTGCCGCCCGGATTGACCGTGATGCGCTTGACCTGGAAGCGTTCGCCGATATCGATGCCTTCATAACTGCCCCACGGGCGGTACACCTTGCGGTGCTGCACATGTTCGCTGCGCCCCGCCTGCTTCAAGTGATCGACCACCTGTTTCACGCGCTGCACCTGGTCCTTGTGCGCGATCAGCACCGCATCGTCCGTTTCCACGACGATCAGGTCCTGCACACCCAGCACGGCCACCATGCGGCGCTCGGCGCGCACCAGGCAATTGCTGACGCCATCGAGATACACGTCGCCGCGCACCACGTTGCCATTGGCATCACCCTGCTGCACTTCCCACAGAGCCGACCAGGAACCGACATCGCTCCAGCCGATGGCGGCCGGCAGCACCACCGCATGCGCCGTATGCTCCATGACGGCATAGTCGATCGAATCGGACGCGCACGCGGCGAAGGCCTTCTCTTCCAGACGGCAGAAATCGAGGTCGCGGTAGCCGTCGCGCACGGCCGTTTCGCAGGCGGTGAGCATGGCCGGCTGGAATTCCCCCAGCTCGCCCAGATAGCGTTCGGCGCGGAACATGAACATGCCGCTGTTCCAGAAATAATTACCGGCGGCCAGGAACGACTGCGCCGTGGCCAGGTCCGGCTTTTCCACGAAACGCTCGACCTTGCAGCCGACGGCACCCGGACTCACGGGCGCGCCGCTGCGGATGTAGCCGTAACCCGTTTCCGGCGCCGTCGGCACGATGCCGAAGGTGGCCAGGGCGCCATCGGCCGCCAGCAGCGCCGCCTGGGCGATGGCCTGGTGAAACGCAGCCACGTCGGTAATGACATGGTCGGCTGGCAATACCAGCATCAGCGCCTGCGGGTCGATGGCCAGCAGATATTGCGCGGCCACAGCCACGGCCGGCGCCGTGTTGCGCCCCACGGGTTCAAGCAAAATGCCCAGCGGCGGCAAGCCGATCTCGCGCAGCTGCTCGGCCACCATGAAACGGTGCTCATTGCCGCACACCACCAGCGGCGGCATGACGTCGAAACCGGCCAGTCCGCTATCGCCGGCACGGCGGTTCGGCAGGCTCTGCACGCGCAGCGCCGTTTCCTGCAGCATGGTCTTGTCCGTTACCAGCGGCAACAGTTGCTTGGGCAATACGGCGCGCGACAGCGGCCATAAACGGGTGCCCGAACCGCCGGACAGGATGACTGGATAAATTTTCATGGTTTCATTTCAAAAACAGTTTATTGGGCAGCATACAGGGCCGGCGGCGTTTCCGCGCGGCGCAGGCTGCGCCGGTCGCGCGCATTGCCCCAGGCATCAATCTCATAGTCGGAGACATGGCGCATCCGCCCGGCGCGGTCGACACTATAATCCTTGAAGACGATCATTTCCTCAAGCACCACGCCAGGCAGCACGCGCGTGTATTCGAACAGCACGCTACGCACCACCTCGGCGCCGCTGCAAACATGGCTGCCGTGGCCGATCCAGGTGGGCCCGATGATGGTCGCTCCCGCTTCGATGCGGCAGCCCGATCCGATGTAGACGGGCCCCTCGATGCGCGTACCGCCGCTCCAGTCGATGCTGGTGTTCAGGCCGGCCCACACGCCTTCGGCGATCTGGGTGCCAGGCACATGCAAATGAGCCACTTCACCCATCAGCACGCTTTGCAACACTTCCCAGTAATCCTTGACGCTGCCAATGTCGATCCAGTTGTATTGACGCTTCTGCGCATAGAACGGCAAGCCCTTTTCCACCAGCAAGGGAAACAGTTCCGATCCGATATCGAAAGGACGGTCGCGGGGAATCAAGTCCAGCACGGCCGGCTCGAAAATGTAGATGCCGGTGCTGACGCAATTGGACAGCGCATCGGCCTGCGCCGGCTTTTCCTGAAAGGCGCGAATGCGCCCGTCATCGTCGCTGACCACCACGCCATAGCTCGATACCTTGTCCCACGGCACTTCCAGGGTGATGACGGACGCCAGCGCCCCCACGCGGCGATGCTCGCGCAGGGCAGCTTCCAGGTCGAGGTCGATCAAGGCGTCGCCGCACAGCACGATCGTCGTGTCGTCAAAAAAGCCGCCAAACTCCTGGATCTTCTTCATGCCGCCGGCCGAGCCCAGCGGCTGCGGCACGACCTCGCCCGCATCGTTCGTATAGCCTTCGAAGGAATAGCCGATGCGCACGCCAAACTGGTGGCCTTCGCCGAAATACTCCTCGATCTTTTCATGCAGGTAGCTGACGTTGACCATGATGTCCGTCACGCCATGCTGCGCCAGGTGTTCCACCAGATAAGCCATCACGGGCTTGCCCAGGATGGGGATCATCGGCTTGGGCAAATCATAGGTCAGGGGCCGCACGCGCGTGCCCTTGCCTGCCGCCAAAATCATTGCTTTCATCGTCAAACTGCTCCATCAGGGTTGGGGATAGCTGGCCAGGCGGAACACTTCAGCGGCCATCCTTGCTCAAGGTCACGGCAGCGGCGGGCGCGGCGGCGGGAAACAGGCGCGCATACGCGGCCAGCAGCTTTGGCGCTTCATATTCCCACTCCAGCTCGTTGATCACGCGATGGCGGCCAAACGCGCCCATCTGCTCGCGGCGGGCCGGGTCGTCCAGCAATTCGACGATCTTGCGCGCCATGTCGATGGGGTCGTTCTTCAAGGCATACAGCGATGCCTGCTGTGCGGAAACCTTGCCCTCGACCAGGTCGAATTGCACGATCGGCTTGCCAAGGGCCATGTATTCCATGATCTTGTTCATGGTCGACTTGTCGTTCATGTCGTTGGCCACGTCCGGGTTCACGCACACGTCCGAGGTGTTGAGCATTTCCAGCAATTGCTGGTCCGGCACGCGTCCGGTAAACGTCACGTAGCCGGCGATGCCCATGTCCTGCGCCATCTGCTTCATCTGTTCGAGCGAGGTGCCGCCACCGACCAGACCGAAATGCACATCCTCGCGCTTCAGGGTCTGCACGATGTATTGCGCCGCCTGCAGCAGCAGGTCGATGCCTTCCTGCGCGCCCATCACGCCCACGTAGCCGACCAGGTAGGCGCGGCCCTTCTTGAGTTCCGGCACCGGCGGCAGCACGCGCAAGCGATCCAGCTTGGGTCCGCTGCGCACCACGTAGACATCCTCGGGCTTCATGCCGCCCCGCTCGATGGCGATCTTCTTGTACGACTCGTTGGTGGCGATCGACACGTCGGCGCTCTGGAACGACCAGCGCTCGAACAGCACCATCAGCTTGTAAAAGAAATCGCGCCGGCCAAACTTGGCTTCGTACAACTCCGGATTGATGTCATGGTGGTCAAACAGGAAACGCTTGCCCATCGTCAACTTGAAGAAACCACCGATGAGGAACAGCAGATCGGGCGGATTGCAGGCGTGGATGACGTCGAAGCCGCGCGCGAAATGCACTTTCCACGCCAGGCGGAAGGTGTGGAACAGCGCCAGCGAATATTCCACCAGATAGCCCTTCGCCCCTTCCGCTTCCAGCGGCAGGTGGTAGCGGTAGATATGGATGCCGTCGATGGCTTCGTAGCGCGATTCGTAACCTTTGCCCGTGGGACAGATGATCGACACTTCGTAGCCATTCGCATGCAGGGTGGTCGCTTCCTGCCACACGCGCCGGTCGAACGGCGACGGCAGGTTCTCCACCAGGATCAGCACGCGGCGTGGCGCACCTGCCACCTTGTTACCAGCAGATGCCGTCATATTGCTCTCCACTTTGTTCCTTGCTGATGCGCACCAGGTCGACGATATGCTGGTGCGGCTTCAGGCTGCCCGGCACGCTCTTGAATTCGGCCGCGCCATTGCCGATGACGATGGTGTCGGCAAAATCGAGCACGTCCTGCATGTTGTCCACCATTAGCTTGGAAATATGCGGGATCATGTTCAGGATGTAATCCTGGTTGGCGCCTGTCAGGGCGGCCAGGTTGACGTTCTTGTCGTACAGCTTCAGCTCGTAGCCCTTGCCCAGCAGATACTCGATGACATCGACCAGCGGCGACTCGCGCAAGTCGTCCGTACCGGCTTTGAAGGAAAAGCCCAGGATGCCCACCTTGCGCGCGCCCTTGTCGACGATCATCTTGATGCCTTTTTCCACTTGCTTCTGGTTCGATGGCAGGATGGAATTGAGCAGAGGCAAATCGAGGTCCAGGCTGCGCGCCTTGTAGGTCAGCGCGCGCACGTCTTTCGGCAGGCACGAGCCGCCAAAGGCAAAGCCCGGCTTCATGTAGTACGGAGACAGGTTCAGCTTGGTGTCCTGGCAGAAAATCTCCATCACCGTGTGGCCATCGATGCCGACGGCCTTGCAGATGTTGCCGATTTCATTGGCGAACGCCACCTTGACGGCGTGCCACGTATTGTCCGTGTACTTGACCATCTCGGCCGTTTCCACGTCCGTGCGCACCAGCGGCGCATCCATCTTTTCATACAGCTGCACCAGCAGCGCGCCCGCCTTTTCATCGGATTCGCCGATGACGGTCTTTGGCGGATGGTAATAATCGTAGACGGCCGTGCCTTCGCGCAGGAATTCAGGATTGTTGCACACGCCAAAGTCAACGCCGGCCACCTTGCCCGAGGCCGCTTCCAGGGTCGGAATGACGAGCGCGCGCATGGAGCCGGGCAGCATGGTCGAGCGTGCCACGACGACGTGGAAGCTGTCCTTTTCGCGGATGGCGGCGCCGATTTCCTGGCACACCTTGCGCACGTGGCTCAGGTCCAGGTTGCCATTGAGCTGCGACGGCGTGCCTACGCAGATGAGCGACATGTCCGAGCCGAAGACGGCGTCGCGCACATCCGCCGTGGCGCGCAAGTGGCCGCTCTTCACGGTGGCGGCGATCATCTCGCCAATGTCTTTTTCAATGATGGGCGTGGTGCCCTGGTTGATCAGTTCCACCTTAGTCCTGTTCGGATCGACGCCGATGACTTCGTGTCCATCCGTTGCCAGGCAACCGGCCGAGACCGCACCCACGTAGCCGAGGCCAAAAATACTGATTTTCAAAATATGCTCCCTTAATAATTAGCCGGCGAATTAGCCGGCGACGCCTGCGGCATCAGCTCGATGTGCGTCACGATTTCAGTGGTTCCCTGCACCCTCACGCGCCAGGCGGCGCTGACAATCGGTGATTTCTCGTCGAAGCGGCGCGATATCCAGCCGCCAGGCGGTGTATCGCTGCCGCGCAATAGGTCCAGCGTTCCATGCGAACAGCGCATGCGCAATCCGGACCGCAGTCCCTGCGCCTGCAATTGCCCCTCGTCGACAGCGACCACGCAGTGGTCGCCGAACTGCCAATGCACGGAAATATCATGTACATTTGTACATTGTAATATGTCTTTTACAACAATGCATTTATTATTAAAGTTAAACTCGATACGACGCCGGTGCAGCACGGGATCGGCCAGGCGGCCGTAGCCATCGTGTTCGCCCTCAAAAACTTGCACCTCGGAATTCGTTTCATGAGCAATCATGCGCGCATTGGCTTTTTTCAGCCACATGAAATTGCCGCCGATTTCAGACTGGTCCAGGCCGTCGACGGCTACCGTGTTATGCGCGGGCGTGCTGCGGAAGTAGTCGCGCCATTTTTTTTGCGTGTGATAGGCGTAAGTGCCAGGATCGGTGAGCAACTCTTCCCCGCTCACCGAGAGAGTAAAGGCCAGCGCATCGGCATGGCCATGGGCGGCAATGGACAGATAGCCGAGCGGTGCGCAATCGGCCACCAGACGCACCTCGTCCGGCGTGCCGAAATGGCTACCCAGCAGAAAGTAACCGCCTTCGGGAAAGGCCAGTACGGGCGCCTCGGGAGCGCTAGCATCGAGAGCCAGCCATTGTTGCAATCCAGCCTGCCCAAACAGCCAGCGGTTCTTGTCGTCGAAGTACTCAGCCTTGCGCTTGAAGTCACCGCGATTGAAAAGCAGGGCGCAGCTGGCCAGCAGCGAACGGTAGGGACTCCAGTGCTTCTCGTAGGCTAGGCGTACCATTTGCGCATCGTCAGCGTCACCCGTCATAGGCACGTTGCCATCCATGTCCATCATCGAGCAGATGAATTCGGCCATCCGTTCCAGACGCTGCAGGTAGCCATCGGAAAAAGTATCGCCCTGTGCATGGGCGGCCCGCTGGCACAGAAGCAGCATGTCCATCACTTCGTGCTGGTAGTACACCGCCTGTTCCTTGTTCACGCCGTCCGCGAAGTTCTGCTTGAGCGCTTCTTTTTCCATGCCGGCCTTGGCCTCGCGAAGCCAGCGCTTGCTTTCCGACCAGCAAGGCCATGTCACGCTGGCGATATACAAGCCCATATATTCGCCCAGCAAATGGTTATTCGCCGAAGAATGGCGCGAGAAGTAGCCGGCAATGAAATGACAATGTTGATATATGGCATCAAGCCAGCGGCGCTGGAAAGCCAGGCCTTCAGGACAATGGAACAAAGACGAGTCTGCGCCGCCAAGCAATTGCCAGGCAACACTCCAATTCACCAGGCGCACCGCCAGTTCCAGTGAACTGGTCCAATGCACGCCCAAGGGATAGGGGCACTGTGCCAGCCACGATTCCAACAGTGCGCGGGCTGCCTGGGCATAGCGCGCCTCTCCGCTGCTGCGTGCCGCCAGAGCCAGCGTGACCAGTTCCAGATGACGACTGGGCTCCCACAGGTATTTGATGTCCCCCACTACCGCTTCGCTGCGATAGTCAATTGCCTTGCCTAATATCATGGGTGCCAGAGTACCCGTCTTCGGGTCGCGGTTCCATTCAGGCGGAAAACCCAGCGGCGCGTCATGCATGGCAAAAACACGCCAGCGTCCATCCAGGATACGCTCGGCCGCGGCCAGCAGCGCGGTGTCATCCGGCAACTGGCCCATTTCAATAAAGGACTGTGCGGTGGCCGGCCAGCGAGAAGTAGGTGCCTGTGGCACCAGGCCCCATCCCCACTTGGCAGCCTTCTTTTGCGCAATTTGCCTGAAGCGCCAGACAATTTCAGCACCTCCCATCAACTTGATACGATTCAGTTTCCAGGCAAGCGTAGTCATGGCGCGACACTCCCCGCCTTCGCCCCCAACGCGCGATACAGAGCTTCGATATGCGGCACGATCGCTGCTGCAGAAAACTGGCGTTCGATCTTGTCACGCCCAGCCTTGCCCATGCGGCGTGCCAGACAGGCATCGGCTAGCAATTGGCGCAACCGTTGCGTCAGCAGCACCACGTCGCCCGGCGGTACCAAGAAACCTTCCACACCATCGCTAATGGCCTCGGGAATTCCGCCGACTGGCGTCGAAATGACGGGCAGGCCGGCAGCCATCGCTTCAAGTACACTCATAGGCAAGCCTTCATTGTAGGACGGCAACGCATAAATGCTCGCAGTACGCAACGCCTGTTCCTTGTCGCTGCCGGTGACCCACCCCAGCAGATGTACTTGCCCAGCGAGGCCCATTTGCGCGACAGCAGCCTCCACTTTGTCATGCTCGCCATCGCCACCCAACGCCAATTGGATGGCGGGAAACTCATCGCGCACGCTGCGGGCTGCCTCAAGCAAATCGTAAGTTCCCTTCGGCTTGCCCAAGCGCCCCAGCATCAATACTGTGCTGCCCTGCTCTGTGTCGCACCTAGGATCGAGCGGAGGCAGCATTACGGGATTGTAGATCGCAACGACATGATTGTTGCAGCTAATGCTCTGCACCCAGCCTTTCCACATTTCCGACAGCACCACCACGCGCGAAGCGCGATCAAACACATAGCGGATGAGCGCTTTTCCTGCGCTGCCGCACTGCTCGTAAAACAGGTGAAAGGCACCGCTGTGCACATGCACTATAGTCGGCCGGCGGCACAAGGTTGCAATCAGAAAAAATGGCGCCTTGCGCCAGAAACTGGCGCGTGAGGACACGTGCATATGCAGGAGACCAACCCTTCCGCTGCACAGCAATACCAAAAACCGCCCCAGGGCCGAGATAGCCATGCACAGCTTGGCTAGTCGGCTGCCATCGCAATGCGTGGCGACATATTCGACCGGGTAGCGTTCAAACAAACCTGCTGAACGATATACGTTGACGACTGCGGAAATGCCGCCCATGGTGTCGAAGGACGTACCTATCATGATAATTTTTTTCATTCGCCTGCCAGAAAAATCGTAGAAAACCAGATGCTTTCAAGCATAGGGCTCATTGGTGCAACTTACGCCGCAAGCGGGCGAACGGCAGCTCCACCACATGGTGCACGACATAGGAAAAAATGATTGTGAGCAGCAAGCCGCACAAGCCGGCGGCAAGCTGGCTCGGGCCAAAGATCAGGTGGCCGCAGTACATCCAGAACAAGTGCGACAAATAAAAAACATATGAAATCACGCCAAGAGTACGCACAGGCCGCCAGTTCAGCACGCGAAAAACAGGCCAATCCGGATGCCTGACAGCCAGCCAGAAGATAGGAAACAGGGCCAGCCCCTGCACCGTATAGCGCGCTGTCTCGCGAAATGCCTCGTCACGGTACACGAAAGCGAAGATCAGCAAGCCCACGGCACTGATCAACAGTAAAACGTTGGCCCAGAGCGAATTAAAAAATACCTGTGCATCGAGCGCCGGATTGCGCCATACCCCCATGATGCAGCCAAACAACAGACTATCCATACGGGTATCGCTGGCCAAATAGGTACGTGCGGGCTCCGCGTCGAGCAGGAAGACCAGCACGCAGCGCCAGGCAAGCACAAATATGCAAAGAGCGAGAAAGATACCCGCCACGCTATGCCGCCCCCAGCGTCGCATGCAAAAAATGAATAGAAGGGGGAAAAGCAGATAAAAATGTTCCTCTACCGCCAAAGACCAGAAAATACCCGTGAAAGGCACCAGCCCGGACGCGTCTGCGTACAATATATAATAATTGCTAACCTGCAGGATTTGCGCCACCAAGCCACCGCCCGTCACATTGTGCGAGATCACGCCGGACAGGCATAGGATCAGGAGGGAAAACAGCACCAGATACATGGGAGGCAGGATACGGTACGCGCGGCGCAGATAGAAGTGGCGGAAATTGATGCCGCCGCCCTGCTCCAGTTCGCGCCGCAGCAAGGTGGTAATCAGATAGCCGCTGAGGAAGAAAAATACAGTGACGCCAAAGCCGCCTGGCACCACATGGCCCAGGCCCGCATGACTGACAAATACCGTCAAGGCAGCAAAGGCACGAAAGCCGTCAAGTGATGGCAAATGAAATTCTTTGGTGACGATCATCAGATACTCATACGGGAATAGAAGGTGCGTGCGCAAACGGCCTCACAGGTAACGGCGACGTGCCAGACAGCATCAAGCATCGGGAGATACCCTGTGCGGTTTGGCGCGGGCCGGCACGCCGACCGCGATCGCGCCCGCGGCGACGTGTTCCAACACTACGGCATTGGCCCCGATGCGAGCACCACGACCGATTACGACGGGGCCGAGTATGCAGGCGCCAGCACCGATCTCGACATCGCTCTCGATCACCGGCACCTCATAATGTCCGGCCCGTCCGCCAATGGTGACATTTTGCGCCACCTTAACGCGGTCACCGATGCGTGCGCGCGCATGCACCACGGTACCCAGACCACTGTAGGCGAAACGCACATCCTTTCCCACTACAGCACCAGGTGGCAACACCACGGCAAATAGCAGGCGGTTAAGTATGTACAGGCAACGTGGAATCAGGGGAAGACCCAGACGATGCAGCCAAGCGGCGATGCGGAATACTTTAATCATGCTTTCGCCTGTCAATTCGAAGCAGCCGCACACAGGAACACCCTGGCGACACGACGATGTTTTTAAGGAACTATTCACCGCACATCAAAGTGCAAATAAAACAATATTGATGCATATTATACACAACATTAAGGAAAACATTTATAGTACACTTAAATTTTTTATATGTTGCATCGGGTGCAAGATTGCATGGATTTTGGACATAATGCTCGGCAACATCAGCGTATACGCAAGCACCATCTCATGAAAGTAAAAATTGACTTCCTCACCATCTTTGCACATCTTACAACTAGTTCCAGAACCACTTCCCTCCTACCGGGCTGATGTCTCCACCCTGTTTGGCAAGTATCTGCCACGGCATCAAGTGTATTGCGATATCGTGGGCAAACCAGGTTCCGGCAACGCTATTGCGGACGGATTCACCTCATGCAGCACGCCGGCCAGACATACGGGCCGCTGGCGCCAGGAACTAGCGTTCTTTATCTTGTGCCTGCGCAAGGTATGGTTCGCTACGCCTGCACGGTGTGATGTCATCCAGGTGAGGGACATGGTGTCCATCGGACTGTTCAGTATGCTAATTGCTCGCATTAAGGGCATACCGTTTACCTATTGGGTGTCGTTTCTCATGTGCGACGGACGTATTGAGCGCTCGCGCGCAGAGCTGGCGCGGCGGCCAGGCAGCCTGCATTATCGGCTTGCCCTGTGCAAGGGTTTGCTGGAAAAAATCTTGTTTTACAAAGTCGTACTGGCACGCGCCGACCATGTCTTCGTGCAAAGCGAAACCATGAAACGGGGAATGATCGAACGCGGGATCGCCTCCGATAAAATGACGGTGGTGCCGATGGGAGTGGATACGGAAATCTTGAAGGCCGGGGTCATCGTGCCGCGCCGCCTGCCGCAATGGGATACATTGCCGGTAATTGCCTATCTCGGTACGCTGGACCGCTCGCGCCAAATAGAAATATTGTTCGATGCCCTGGTCATCGTGCGCCGCAGCTATCCAACAGCGCGCCTGTTGCTGATCGGCAGTTCACCGACGCCATCCGACATCGACCTGCTGCATGCCCATGCGCAAAGCCTGGGCATGGATGAAGCCATACACATAACAGGTTGGCTCAGCAGCGCTGAAGCCCTGCCCTTGCTGCTCGGCGCCGATGTCGGCGTATCGTACCTGCCGCGCGGGCCGTTGCTCGATGTCAACTCCCCCACGAAGCTGCTGGAATACCTGGCCCTAGGCATGCCCGCTGTCGGCAATGACAACCCAGACCAGGCTCAAGTGCTGGGCGCCAGCGCGGCCGGTTGGCTCAGTGCCAGCACGCCGGAAGCCCTGGCATCAGCACTGAGCACGGTCCTAGACAACAACAACGCGGCGCGTGCAAAGGCTGCAGCAGGCGTGGCCTACATTGAACAACACCGAAGTTACCGCGTACTTTCGGCGGTGCTGGCCCAACGTTATCACAGCCTGCTCAGGCATCTGGCCTAGTGCCGCGCCAAATCGGCTTAGTTCGGCACGATCATGGTCTGCGTGCCAACTTTCAAGGTCCGTCCGGTAGTGCCACTGGTCAGCGACACGGAAGGATTCTTGCAACCCACATCAATCAGAATCAGGAACTCGCCATTGAGCGACTTGGCGTTGGAGACAAACACCGCCTGATCTTCCACGCGGCCCGGCATGAGCGGCACGCCGGTACGCTTTTCGAAGCGCACCCCATTGGTGATTAAGGGGCGGATACACGCGATGCGTCCCTTGTTGCTGATCGAGATGTTGCCGCTGGCGTCCCTTACGATCGGTGCCATGGCGTGCATGTTCCACTCCCATGTACGCGCTATGGCAGATATCGCCTTGTCATACACCACCACCGAATCGGTTTCTCGCACATACCACAACTTGCGGATGGCCGACTTCAGCTGCCCCCCATAGGAAGGCGTCGCATCGCCCTCGATGTAATCAAGGTTCTTGGTGGTGGCAAAGGCGGTGATCCTGCCGTTATCCCTGATCGTAGATACCGCAGTGCCGCCACTGGTTTGCCCGATGCCGCCATCGAAGGTCAAGGCATTGTGCGCCTTGGTCTGGCGGTACCAGGAACTCCACAGGGGCGAACCATAATAGTCGTACCAGCCGCCCTCCGCCAACAGGGGCACGCCGGCGCTCATGATGACAAAGCTGTTCTGGTCGCCATGGCTATGATTATAGGAACCATATGGGCTGGATTTGAAATACACGGAAGTACGGTTCATATCGGCCATGCTGCTATGCATGGCGCCCCAGCCTATGCTGGGCAGCATGATCGCATTCGCCGTCGGCGCCTGCGGCACCACCGTCAACGCGGGCAAGGGGTAATCCGACTTAAGCAGAGTCAACACATCTTCCTTGACCGACATTTTATCCACATACCAGGCGGCAGCGGGCGAGGAGAAATTCAATGCATAGGCCTTCATGATCTGCGCCGACGGCACCGCTTCGTGCCCATCACCGAAGACATGCGTCTGCGCCCCGGGCGGCACGAAATACATGAAGAAGTTCAGAAAACCCTGCGACCACGGTTTCGCATACAGATTGACATTCATCGCCTGTGCCGTCGGTTGCCACACCTGCATATACAGATCGACAGCGTATTCGCCATAGGCTGTGCCATTGGCAAAACCACCTTCAGGGCCACTCCACACGCTCAGCGAACTGACGTACGAGCGGAACGAAAAATCGAACCAGGCATTAGCGGCAGGTATATCGCCAAGGGCAAGAATCGAAATCAGCGCCAAACCGGCAGTGTTGCTGATTGCGTGCGAATCGTATGGATATTGGTCATTGCGGCCATTGTCCCTCGCTAAGTCGGCATAAATCTGATTGCCATACGCCGTCACCGACCGCAGCCATTTGGCCCGGCGCGTGGTATCGAGGCTGCTGCCCAGAGTATCAAAGGCACGGATAAGCGAAGAGGCGATGGCAAATGGCGCCTGATCCTGCTTGCTATAATTGGTCGGTCCCAGGGGATCAAAACCAGCCAGCTCGTCGCCACGCTTGAGCGCTTCAGTCAGGAAACGACTTTCTCCGGTCAAGCGGTACAACAAAACCGATGACTCAAGTTGCCGCGTGCGCATACCAAGCTGCTTGCGGATATCGGCCACCTGCACGGCGCCCGCGGCGGTCAGCACACCGCTCGTATTGAGCGGCCAGATGGCATCTGTGATGAACGGCAATGCGGTCATGTTCCAGACGACATCTTTTGTCAGCTGGGTGACGGCAGCCCCCCTTTGACTGAGCAAGGTAGCATCCCAGTTTTTTACCAGAGGCAAGCCGCCCTGCAATCCACGCGGACGCGTCTTTTGCAGCGCGCGCGCGCGCAGGTCGGCGTTTTCCGGCACCTCATATACCATCGAGGCAGTACTGATGACAAACTTGCGTTCGGAAGACCACTCGGTGGTGGTCGATGGGCGCACGCGCCAGGTGTACTCGCCCAACGGCAGCGCTTTCGACGGCAGATACCAACTGCGGGTACTGGTGAAGGTACGCACAACAGTACCGTTCATTTTCAGTTCAAGCACGTATGAAGCCGGTTCCTGCGGATGGCGGGACCAGGAAAACGTGGGGGGATTCTGCGGCTGGATGAGATTATTCTCTGGCACCGTTCTGATCTCAAGGGGCGTAACCGCCTGCGCCCAATCTGCATGCACTTGACCGCAAGCAGGTATCAATCCCAACAATGCGCAATGCAATATGATTTTAGCGGATTTCATTTCATAACCTCCGGAACAACAAAAATAGGATGGACCTGGACCACGGCTGCTGGCCGGACCACGTCTCAATAGCTCGATTGCCTCATCGGAGTAAGAAACGTTGATCCACGATTATGTTAATTTGAGATATAGCAATAGTGCTTCTTGGCTAGATGTTTTTTATTTGGAACAACCATCCTAGTGCAACCATGTACAAACAATAATGACAAGCCGGAGATACGTTTTTATCCTCTGAAACAGCTTACAAGCTACCTCAAATCATGCCATTCGACAAGGTCGAAAAGCCTGCAAATGACACCGACTCAAAGGCTCTGATGGCACCGTTGCAGAAACGAAACAAAATGGATAGAGTGAGTCGGAATGCGGGCTACAGGCACATATGGCGAGCTTGGCAATGTTACTGCGGTGGCCGCAGCGACTCAATTCCTGCCGTCATCCGCGTGACGCGCGGCATCCAGCATGTCGAGCACGGCGGCGGATTTGACGGTATCGAATTTACGCGCGAAAAATTTCCCGGATCCGATCAATGCCAGAAAATCGCCGGTATCGAAGATCGCGGGATCCTCACGCACCGGATTCCAATCTATGTAGTGCAAAGAGACCTTATTCTCATTTTTCATTTCGCCGATCGCCCGCTGCAATACATCCTGTTCGTAATTCTGCAAGGTGGAAGCGAGGGGTGAATTGAGCACAATGGTTTGAAAAAAAATCTCGTCCGCGCAATTAACCGAATGGAAGAATTTTAGATAAATATAATTAGCCGGATCGGCAACAAATGCCAGAAGATAGGCGACGACGGGTTGCGACAGGCACCACGACGTGGATCCCCGATACGGCTGCATGCCAAGAATAAACGTTCTTGCGGGCAGCATATTACTGACTTCGCGCACCAAGCGATTAGCCACACGTCGCAGCCATCGACCAGGCAAGCGGGCATAGAGATCGTAATAGCAGTGGCGGCGCACCTTGGCGACGAAATCGACACCTTCCGTCAAGGGGTAAAAGTTCATATAACTTGTGCCGCCTCCAGCTTCGAGATGAGCGCTGATCGCCCGCTGGCTGCGCAAGGGGTAATCCCGCCCGCTGAGGAAGACGTAGTAGTCATGGGGACCGTGCTGCGCGGCCAGTTGCAACAGGCTCAACATTGCGGAGACTTGGGAATATCCCCCCCAGTTCACCCTAACCGGTGCGGCAACGAAATGCACCGGGGTCGAGGACACTGCCTCGCGAAACGGCGCCGCGTCGGACTTTGCATCGATGTGAGCATAAAAGTGCACATCCGGTCCGGCCAGCGCACCGATCAGGCGCGCGAACAAAGTCGGCTGGTCGTGTGCCATGACCAGATAAGCAATTTTCATTCATTCTCCAGTTCAACAACAAGCGCCCAGGTTAATATGCCTGCTGGCGATTATCTGGCCGACATCAACATGAACATGCGAGCCAGCCGTGGCGAGATGGCAGAGATGCTCGCCACCTCATCGCGACGAAACAAGATCACTTTGCGCAATAACAGATAATAGGCCAGTACGCCGCCCACAACAGCTGCCAGCAAGCCCAATGCCATCCAGTCGGCGAGCAGCCACAAGGCCAGGCGCGCCACCATGACGGCGCCGGCAACCGGCACACCCAGGCGCGATATGGCGCGCATACCCAAGCCTCCGAGCAGCAAGGGCTCGCGTTGAATCCAGCGCAAGATAGCAAATACCAGCAAATAAGGGACTGCGCTGACCATTATCAGCAGCGGAATATTACGCAGCCAAGCGGCCAGTCCGATCGCTGCATAGCAAATGAGCGACACCCAGATCCAGACCCGATTGTGCGGCCCGATACGGCCGATCGGATTGAGGCCGAGCCACAACGCTTCACCGAGAGTCATGGCGCCTAGCTGCAATAACAGCAGGATGGCGACCCACGTTTCCGAGCCATATCGGTTATGCGTCAGCCAGTCGATCAGCGGCACGCCACAGCCCAGCAGGATGCCCATGCCGAGGCCGAGAATGACGAAGTTCAGCCGGATCAGCAGTGAAATCATCAGGCGGATGCGGCCAAAATCGCCGCGCGCGGCGAAATCGCTGGCCAACGCCGGCTCTACCATGCCCTTCATCATAAAAATCGGCATGAACTGATATGCGCGATCGGCTATGGTCTGAAAGAAACCGAAGGACGCTGTCGCCATAGGCGTCGCAAAGGCACCGACGATAACTTTCATCAACCCGCCGCGAAAAGGCAAACTCAGCATATAAGTCATCTGCGTGCCGAGGCTGTCAGCGACCAGCGTCTTCCAAGTAAAGGCGAAGACCAGCGGCCCTGCCACATGCGCCTTGCGGCGCAAGGCGAGAAATTCACGCGCCAGCACGACCAGCATGGCGGCGGCAAACAGGCTTTCCGTGACGATCATCACATCAGCCACCATGAAGGCATCGAGCGCGCCGCTCCAGGCCAGCCAGCCGATGATGACAGCAATGCGCAGGAAGGTCATACTGGTCTGTAAGATTGCCTGCCGCCCCTGTTGGCCCAGGCTGTTGCAAAAAACCGCAAAGGTATCCGTGAAGGCCATGGCAACGGCGAACAGCGCATATTGCACCGACAGCAAGCGCACTTCCCTCAAGATAGCTGCAGGCAAGATCAAGTGACCGGCAAGCCAGAATAACAATAACAACAACAGGATGGCCAGCTGCCGCACGGCGATCAAGCCTGTCATCAATACCAGCATTTCGCGCCAGCGCATGTCCTCTCGCAGCGGCGGCATGAAGCGATACACGACCCGATCCATACCGAACATGGTGGCGAACACCAGCAAGCCATTAGCCGCAGTGAAAATCGTAAAGGATACATAGTCGGCCACGCTCAGGTTGCGCACCAGGACAAACTGAAACCATAGTGCGGCCAAGGCCACGCCGATCTTTGCTACCGCGAACCACTTTGCCTGCAATATCACCCGCGCAGCGTGATATGGACTATCAGCCATGCGGCGCACTCGCCGGGTTTACTTGCTGCGGCTTGGCCCAGGCCCGGCCGTGCCTGACGGCCTGCGGGCCACGCACCGGCTGCTGCACGTCGGTCTGCGCGCCAAAACGCGCGATCTGCACGACACACGACAGGCAGAAGACGAACAGCAACTGACTACCCGTATCGTCCATCAGGGTGCGGTTATAGATCAACAGGGAAGCGAACATCACCAGCACGCCAGTAGAAGTTTCCATGATGGCCATCTGGATGGGGCTGCCGCGGGCCTCTTTCATGTAGCGCCAGCCGGCCATGATGCCGAACAATATCATCGCCACATAGGCCAGGCATCCCACCAATCCTACATCCCACAGCAACACGGACATGGCCATTGAATCGACATGCAGCGGCGCAAAGCGCTTGTATAGGGGGCCCTCACCCAGCCCTGGCCCGGACTTGATGGCGCCAGGGCCATAACCGATCAAGCGCGTCGGCGTAGTGGCCAGATGATCGCGTGCCCAGATGGCCAGCGCCGCACCGCGTCCCACCTCGCCCGTTTCATAGCTGAAGCTACTCGGATCGAAGAAGTAGCCGCCGCCGGCTTTCAACTTGCCGCTAAGCGTATGCTGGCTGTCGAGCTGCTTGCCCCAGTAAAGCGCGTTATAAGTCAAATAAATCGTACCGCCCAATATTATGGCAAGCACCGTGTACCAGATCACGGACAGGATGTTCTTCATGATGCGCTTACGCAGCACAATCACCAGCGCGATAGGCAGCCAGATGAAGGCAGCCTTGACCTCACCCAGCAAAATTACCCCCAGGCACACGGCACAAATGATGGAGGCGCGCCTCCCTGTCATGAGACTGCGGTTCCACAGCGCCAGGCTATAGCTTATGACCGCGATCACGAACATTACCAGCAAGGCACTATTGCCGCCGCCAAGGGGATTGCCGCCAAACGTACCCACCACCGAATCATGGCCAGTAAACACACGCTTGCTGGAAATAAAGAAATGCTGATAAAACACCACAGGCAACTGCAGCATCGCCACGACGATGAGTATCCACCACAGACGCTTCAATTGCTCGGGGC
Organism: Janthinobacterium sp. JF4; assembly: GCF_059617925.1. Lineage (NCBI taxonomy): Bacteria > Pseudomonadati > Pseudomonadota > Betaproteobacteria > Burkholderiales > Oxalobacteraceae > Janthinobacterium > Janthinobacterium sp. JF4. The sequence continues at coordinate 84,614 of NZ_JCAQAV010000006.1, forward strand.
TCCAGCGGCCCCATGCAAAGGCCAGCAGCACGCCGAACATGGGCCAGGATGACTTGATGGCGACGACGAGCTGCGCGGTAGCCGAACGGTTCAATACCGCGCTGGCGCAGAAACACGTCGCATACACCAGCAGCGACACCATCACGCCGGCATCGGCCGTGCCCATATCCGGCTTGACCCTGGCGCTGCGGGAAAACATCAGCTCTATCAAGGCGCGCAAGGTAAATAATCCTGCCAGGCCAACCACGACCCAGGGCGCTTGCCGGTTGCCAAGGAAGTACACGGCTGACCCCTGCACCACAAAGGTCAGCACGAACACCGCCAGCAAGAGCTGGTAGGCATTCAGTATGAAAAAAATCAGGGCCACAAAAATGGCTCCGCCAAACAACGTGACAATCACGGGCGAACCCAGACCGACGATGGCGCCCATGAAGAGCGCCAGGATCACGACGACAAAAAACAGCAGCACCGGCATGGCGCGCGATGCTGACGGGCGGGCGCGTTTGCGCGCGCCTAACGGAGCAGGCCCCTTGATTCCAAACGCAAACTTCATGATGGTTTCCCTTGTCTATACACCGGGTGCGCCGATCAGTCTGGTACGCGTTTCCTGGCTCACTGCATTCAACAAATCATTCACAAACTTATCTTGCAAGCGATAACCAGCAGCCGTGTCGGCACCGATCGACGACACGCGCACCAACATTCCGTCGGGTACGGTGCCCGTCAGGCCCAGACGAATCTGGGTCAGCTTCTGCCCGATGCCTGGTTTGATGAGCTCACTACCGATCGTAATCCAGTAACTGATTGGTTCACGGCGCTCGCCGCTTACCGCCATCAAGCGCTTGACAGGCAGGCGGCCAAAAGCAGTTCCCATATCCTCGACTTTGTCCGACTCCACCGAAAAGCCCTGCGCCGCGTAACACACCTCAGGGCGATGCAAGCCCAGTCCTTCGCTCTGGTCACCGCCATAGGCAATCGACAACATTACCCGACTACCATCGCGATTGATGTAGGTGCGAGTGACCGTCTGGTTATACAATTTGTCGAGTTTCGCCTGCACCTCGGGGTCTAGCTTGAGCGGCACGATGCTGGTATCAACCTGCCATTCGGCAAAGCTCGACGGTATCATCGCGTCCAGATTGAAGCGAGGCTGTGAATCGGCCTGCCTGGCCGTTGGCGTCAAGGCTTTCGTCATACCGGCCGAGGCCAGCATCAACGCGCACAGGATTAGGCTGATGGAAAGGGGTTTCGTGATCATGGCTCGCTCCCGACGATGCTGCCAGCCTTGGCCGCACGCTTTTTGACAATCCATTGTAAGAAGGAATCCATGCTGAGTATCAAGGTCAGTGCGGTCAGGAAGAGCACCATGCCGGCAAAACCGTGCAAGAATCCCTGCCCTGCGGCATCGCCAAAATAATAGGTGATCAGACACAGCACGATGACACGAATCACGTTCGCAAGAAACGAGATCGGAATGATCAACAGGGCCAGCATGACGTTGCGGAATGCAGAAGTATGACGCACCAAATTCAGATAGAACAGACCCAGCGCCTCCAGAGTCAGCAAGGTTTGCAAGCCGGCACAAGCATCGGCCACCAGTAACTGGTATTGACCGATTTGCAGGATCACGCCACTACGGGCGATCGGATAACCTGCCATGAACAGCAGGTGTTCGGTCACATACGACACTGCCATTTTCATCGGCATTGTCAGCATGCTCACCAAGGGACCAGGCAACGGCACCATGAACAACATGAAAAAGAAGGGGAACCATAGCAGTACCAGTGCGCGTGCGCCGCGCTTGATCAGCAAGACAGCAGCCAGCGCCAGGATGAACGACAGAATTTCGAAGGCCGTGATCAGCTGCGATCTACCGACGATATACAGCATCATCGCCAGCACGGCCAGAGGCCAGCCAGCGGCCGCCGGCTTAACTGGGGCGGCCAGTACGGCCGGCCAAGTGCGATACGCCAGCCACAGCGACAGAAACAGAATGATCGGGCCATGCGCCTGCTCTTCCGTAGTCCACATACCATTAAATAGCGTGTAGAAAGTCGGGACGAACAGGCAGGCAAGCCCCAATAGCACAGGCCACCATTCCGGCATTGCCATGCGCAAGCCCGTGAGCGGTGCCACCGGCCATGGCTGGATATCGCGTGCCATCAGAAATCTACCAGGACAGAGCCGACCAGCTCCGCGCCAGAATTAGCCAATTGCTCGGAGACTGCAGCTACGTCATCAAGCAAAGTCTTGTTCTTGCGCACCACCAACAATACGCCGTGTGCGCGTCCGGCGATCGCCAGCGCATCGGCTCCGGAGGTAAACGCAGATGTGTCGTACAACACGATATCGTGCTGCGCCTCAAGCTGATTAACCAGTCCACCAAAGGATGAGCGGCTCAGCAACTCCTGTGGATTCGGCGGCAAGGTACCCGCCCCCAATACGGACAGCGACACGAATGATTCAACCTTGGCCACTGCATGCAGGTCGGCACGGCCGGCGAGCACATCGGACAAGCCCTGCTTGCCCTTCAAATCAAAGATCTCGTGCTGGGTAGGCTGACGCAGGTTGGCATCGACCAGCAGGGTGTTTTCACCTAGCTGGGAAAATACCACGGCCAGGTTAGCGGCAAACAGGCTGGCGCCATCACCGGGTTCGATGCTGGCAATGATGAGCGACTTATTGCCACGCGAGAACCAGCGTAACATCAACTGGCTGCGCACCGCGCGCAAGGTTTCCACTTGGCGGCTGAATGGCTCATAAGCTGCCACCAGCTTGCTGGAGAACTTCGCCTCACCCGGTTGCAGATACGGGTAGTCGAATTGCTGCGCCAGTATTTGCTGGATGTCAGCTTCAGTAATCAGCCCCAGACGCAATGCTGCTTCGCCGAAGCGGATGCCCAGCTCCTTCTGCATGCGCAGCACGCGCTCCGCATGTTCAGGTGTGATCTTGCCAGCTTCCAGCAACAGCCGGCCCATGCTCGAATCACCGCGCCCTGGCGCGGTGGCAGGTGCGGGGGCAGCCACCGCCGTATGTTTCAACGTTGTATCCATAAAAAATCCTAATTTAAGCGAAGGCGACGTGGAGCGATCGATTTGAACAAGCCGAAACGCTTGCGTGGCTTGCCAGTCCAGTCAATGACGCCCAGCACGGGCACTTGTGCATGCTCGGACAAGTCGCTGTCGGAGCGCACACGGCGGTCCAACATCTCTGCGAGAATTGCCAAGCCCAGGCCCAGCATGGTTCCCAGGAAAAACGACAACACGGTATTGAGCAACACTTTCGGTCCCGAAGGTTCGATCGGTGGCGCGGCGGGATTAAGTACGGCCACATCGGATTGGTCAGACTGTCCCTCGATGCGGGTTTGCGAGAAGCGCTGCGATGCGATGTCAAAGGCGCGCTGCGCATTCTCAACATCCTTACTCAGCACATTCATTTCATCGCGGGTGCGGTTCAGTTCCAGCACGCGCGTCTTCTGAGCCTGCAGGGCCGAGCGGATGGCGCCTTCGCGTTGCTGGAAAATCTGTGCGTTATTGCCAACGCTACGCGAAGCGACCGCCATTTGCTCTCGCAAATCGGCACGCAGCTTTTCCACCTCAGCCTTAGCGCTCTGGTACTGCGGGTGATTGCTGCTCAAACGCTGCGATACCTCGGCGAATTTCGACTCTGCATTGCCCAGGCCTATTTTCAAATTTTGAATCAAGGGATTCGATGCGACGTCTGGCGAATCGGCAGAACGGCTGCCTGCTGCCATGCTCTGGCGCGACATCGCTTCCATCGACTGTCCCTGGGCGACGACGAGCTGCGCGGATAAGTCATTGAGGCGGTTCGACTCCACGTCCAGGCGGTTGTCGAGACTGACAATGCCATTATCCTGCTGGTACTTGGACAATTTACTTTGTGCCACTTCAACATTGTCACGCAGGAGCTTGATCTGCGAGTCGAAATACAAAGCAGCCTTTTTCATCGGATCAACTTTGAGCTGAATATTGATTTTCTGATATTCATCCGAAAAAGCGTTAGCAATGGCGGCAACAAATTGCGGATCGGCTCCCTTGAAGCTGATATCGACTACACTACTTTCGCGCGACGGCACCACTTCCAGCTTTTTCAGTAACAAATCGGCCAGCCAGTCGCGTACCGTCCCCTTACCGTCGGTTGCCTCGCGGAATTGTTCGATGACGGCGGGACTCTGCGCCAAGCCTAGGCTGTCAACGACACGCAAAGCGACATTCTTGCTGCTGATTATGTCGATTTGCGTCGCCATATAACCAGGCAACAGCTGACCAGGCATGGTCAGGCCGGTCAGTGGATCGACGCCCTTGTAATTAAGCACCAGCGAACTGGTTGCCTGATATGTCTTGGGCAACAACAAGCTGACTAATAGCGTCGTCGCCACAGTGATCAGCAACGTGATCACCACGATCCGCATACGGGCTCGCAGAATCAGTAAAATTTGGGAAAAATTCATAATCTAACTCTCAACTCTCTAAAATACCAGCCGTATCGCGGTAAGAATCCAGCTCTGGTCTTGATCAGAACAGACTTTCTTGTACATAGACAACATCGTCCACTTGCAGCAAGTCGTCATGTTTGGCCGTGATGACCTGCATCACGCCATTCGCGTCGCGGCGCTTGATGCGCATGTTGCGCTCTGTGCCGCGTACCGTAAGGCCACCACCGACCGACAAGGCTTGCAGGACCGTCATGCTGCGTTCCAGACGAAAGGCGCCAGGACGCTGCACTTCGCCATAAATGTAGAAGCGTGGCGCACGTTCAACATAAATCACGTCATTACCAGCCAGGTCGAAATCCCGGTTCAGGTCCGCATTGCGCACCATATCGATGACGTCGATGCTTTCCTTGCTCGACTTCCCACCGCGTTTGCGGATCAGGCTGACCGTATCGCCGCCTTCAACGCCAATGCCGCCGGCCATTGCCAGCAAATCCATCACGCTGCGCTTGCCTTCAATCGGATAGCGGCCTGGACGGTTGACCTGTCCCAACACGGATACCTGCTGGCTTTGCAGAGACGTGACGATGATATTGACCTGAGCCTTTCGCAGGAAATTGCCGCTTTCAAGCAATCCGCCAATTTTCTTTTCCGCCGCTGAGACAGACAGTCCGCCCAACGCCACATTGCCTACCAATGGAAAAGTGATTTCGCCCGCCTCGCTCACTCGCGTCTCCAGCGCCAGATCGGGATTGCCATACACGGAAATTTTTAACACATCTCCAGCTCCCAGCTGCACGTCTGCCGCGCCAGCAAACCCTGCGCTCAGGGCCAGCAAGCACGCCATACACCACATCGAAAATCGTTTCATGATACGCTCACTTCATAGTCAATTAACAAGCAAAAAAAGCTGCGGCTCACTTCAAGCCTGCAACGCCACGATCATTGGCTTCCTTGGAAACCGGCGCCGCCGGGGCTGGCACGGCAGGCCCTGGAGTCGCGCCTAGCGCAGGAGTGCTGGCCGCAGGGGTGCTGGCCACAGGCTTGCCAGTGGCCTCCTTGTTCAGATACTCGATCTTGGCTACGGCACGCAGGCGCTTCAACTCCGCATCGGCGATATCTTTATTTTTTTTATTAAAAAGGAATTGCTCGATCTGCGGTGCTGCCTGTGCCAGGCTGGCAGGATTCTCGCGTATATCAGCAAGCGAGATCAGCAATGTACGATCCCCTTCGCGAATGATGAACAGCTGTCCTTTCGGCATTGCCAGCAGTTTCGAGCTCAATTCCGGCGCCAGATCAGCGCTGGTACGCGACAACTGCGTGCGCGCATACTTGACTTTATTCGCATCCAGCCAAGTGGCGACGTCTTCCAGCGATTTGGCGCTGTCCATAGCAGCCTTGAGCTGGTCATTCATGTCAGCGCTGGCGATGATCAGCTCTTTCATGTCGAACTGCCTGCGTTGGCTGAAAAACTGTGGATTCTTGTTGAAGTAATCTTCCACCTCTTCCTTTGTCGGTCGCGCAAGGTTCCCAATACGCTTTTGCATGTAAGCTTGCGCGACAATGAGCGCCTTGGCTCGTTCGACGGCCTGTACCACCTTCGGATCGCGGTCGACTTTTTCCTTCACAGCCTCATTCTGAAGCAACTGACGGTCAATCAGGGACTCTAGCAACTGCTTGCTGGCAACGTCCTGCTGCGACGCCTGAACATTGGCACGCTGCATTTCTTCATTAAGCTGCAAAACGGTAATTTCCTCACCATTCACACTGGCCAGCGCCTGGCCAGGCTTCTTCTCCTTGTCACCGCAAGCTGACAGGCCAGCCACAGTCAACAAGACCAAGGCTGCACACAGCAAACGGGGGGTTAACACTGGCTTGCGCACGATCAAACGTGCATTGTGCATATGGTTCAAAATTACTCCTTCGGTTTAGGTAAGGAAATCACGCGTTGCTAACTATAGACTTCTACACAATGCTTGTGCAAAAAAAACATTGTTAAAAAAACATAGATTTCCGAGAGAATTATGCCGCCTCAGCAGATAATTGTCAATATTATAAATATGATACACATTATACAATGTCGCCAGAAGAGTATTTGCTTAAAAATCTATTAAGAAGGTTTAAAAACAACTGTTTCCGCAGAAAACTTAACATAGAGAAACATTATTCCCTCGCTTATAGTTTTAACAGAATAGCACTTCTTGTGAGTGATAAACGACGTTGGCTTGCATGCTGTACGCAGGAAGCAAATTTGTACACGAGGTGTGCAGGAAGGAATGAGCCTGACTTTAACAAGCTGCGCCGAAGCAAAAAAACAAGCCAGTGGCCAAGTGCGGCAGAGCGCCCCCCTGGCCAATGCCCAGCATAACGGCCTGGCAAGCAAGGCGCCGCCGAGTGCCGTCGCACGATGTTGTGGTGCCTGCCTCATATCGGTCATTGCATCACCGCCTGATTTATCCAGTGTGAGCCAGACTCACACTTCGTATGCTTTATTTATTCTAACTCGTATTGATCTTACGCAAAAAATATTCCCACAGCATATTGCTCATCAAAACTCAAATCAATGAGCATTGTCCCGTTTGAGCACAACCTTTATAGTGCGCATGATTATCCACAAGTCGAGCCATAACGACCAGTTGCGCAAATAGTCGAGATCAAAATGGATGCGCGCCTCCATCTTGTCCAAGGTCTCCGTCTCACCGCGCAAACCATTCACTTGCGCCCACCCCGTAATCCCAGGCTTGACCTTATGGCGCAGCATGTAGCCCTTGATCAACTTACGATACTGCTCGTTATGAGCCACCGCGTGCGGGCGCGGACCGACGATGCTCATGCGCCCTTGCAGTACATTAATAAATTGTGGCAATTCGTCAAGCGAGCTCCTACGTAAAAAGCCCCCGATGCGGGTCACGCGCTGGTCGTTCTTGGTAGCCTGGATCACTGTCGCCCCATCCTCGCTGACAGTCATCGAGCGGAATTTATAGACGATAATTTCCTCGCCATACAGGCCGTAACGCCGTTGGCGGAAGATCACCGGCCCCTTCGACGTTACCTTGACGGCAATGGCGATGACCAACATCACTGGCAAAAGCATAATCTGGATCAACAAGCCCAGCACGATGTCACTGCCCCGCTTGACCATGCTGTTAAAACCCGTAAACGGCGACTCGCGGATGGCGATCACCGGCATGCCGCCCACATTGTCGAAACGTGCCTGCATCAAATCGAAGATATAAATATCCGGCAAAAAATACACTGACGCCGTCGTATCCTGCAATTCATCGAGCATCTTGCGGATGCGAGGCTGGGCCGAAATAGGCTGGCTGATGAATATCATCTTGATATTGTGTTCGCGCACATAAGTAGCGATATCGGCCATCTTGCCCAGCATGGGCTCGCGCATTTTCTCGGGCCAGCGGTCATCGGTGCGGTCGTCAAAAAAGCCGCGCACGCTCATGAACAGGTTCGGATTACGCTCGACGGTGGCGGCAAATTTCAGGCTGGCATCGTTGGCGCCGATGATGACGACCGAGCGCACTTCACTGTCGCGTCCGGGATCGGCCACCATTCGCCGAGCGGCCAGATGACTGAGCAGCAATACAAACGGCGTCAACAGGAACCAGGCCAGCACCAGATTGTGGTCATAATGATACGCCAGCCCTGTCGCCGAGCCCAGAAATACCAGGATCAGGGCCGTGATGCCCCAGCTGACAAAAATATCGCGGGCATAGGCCAGCATGCGACCGCTGCGCCATGTGCGATAGGGATCGACATACTGGAATACGGATGATGAAATAAAAAACGCAAGGATCATCAATACCAGCGAGTAACCGGTAAAGGGCGCGCCGGATAGGGCGGACAGCATATACAGCGTCCCCATTATGATCAATGGGTCAAGTATGCGCTGGAAAAACGAAATCAGGGGTATATCGTTAACCGTCATGATGCTATTTAAAACTGGGCACTGGCATTGAACGAAATGCCTTTGGCATGATAACTGCCAGTATTTATGATAGGAGCTCCACTACGTGCATCCCGGAAGGCGCTGATCCCAAGCTGGATAGTCGGCCGCGGGGCATATGTCACTCCAAGCGAAGCCGTGCGCGTAGAATCGCTGATATCTCCCGGCAACACCAAGCCGCTTGCGGCCGAAAAATCGCGCTTCTCGCGCCGCACTTGAGCATCCATGCGCACCTTGGCAGAAATATCCCACGCTGCAGCCAGGCTGGCGCCATTATTCAAACTACTGGTAATCAAGGAGTTTTCCACCGCAGCAAATTCATGCCACAAGCTGCCCGTGAAACGAACTTTTCCCAGCGGCGCCCAATACATGATCGCCCTGCCATTCGCACCGCTGGAATCACGCCCCGAAAATACCTGGTTCTTGCGCTTGACCCACCCCCCTAACAATTGAAGCTGGGTAACCCCGCTAAAGCGCCAATAGATATTGGCCTTGATTTCATCCTGCTCGTAACCCTGCTCAATGCCAGCGAAATTCAAATTGGTACGATTTGGAAAACTGCCCTTCAAGTGACGCAGTTGCAGGCCAATTCGGCTATCGCTGGGTGCCAGGTAATCCATGCCCAATTCCGTCGCGTTTTCGCTACGGTCAGCGTAGCGTTGCGCGATGGAGTCATAGGTATAGCGCTCGCGCGTGAAACCGCCACGTACCCGCCAGCGCGGGTGAAAACGCCAGGTGCCATTGGCATATTCGCGCCGCACCACTCGCAAATTTCGATCGGTAGTACGCAAGTCATTAAATGGTGTCAATGTCTGCGCATAGCTCGCCCCCAGGTGACCTTCCAGGTGATTAGCGATATGCCATTCCAGATCACCGAGGTAATCTTTGCCGTTGTAATCCAGCTGATTAAAATGATCGAACGATACGCGTGACCACTTCATCTGCCCAGTCAGTAATTGACGCCCGATCGGGCGATTGACCAGGAAGCCAGCTTGTACTTGCCGCGAGGTGTCCGAGCGAGCGCCATCAAAACCCGGAGAATTATCGGGCAAGCGAAAAAGGTTATCGTCATACGAATACGAAGTGGCGACAAATGGTGCGATGGTGTCACTGAATGCCGCAGCGACCGGTAGGCTGAACACAGCACCGCTAAGCATTAGCACAGCGGTGGAGAGGCGACTCAAACATGGATGCGCCGAGACGGAAGTGCCTGGAAGACGCTTATTTTTACTCAAGGAATTCAACATGGGTATTGTCTTTGAAAGAGCAAACAGTTGGTTGGCAATATTACCAGTAAGTCCAGTGTCCACCGGAAACAATCCAGAGACCCAGCACGCCATTCGTCACGCCATGGGCGAGGATGGGCGACCACAGCGATTGGCTGCGCATGTACAGCAAGCTATACGCGGCGCCGGCAACGATGCCAGCCAGCCACAAATTATGTTCGAACCCAAACAGTACCACGCTGACAACAAACGCCTTGGCGCTGGCCAGGCGTGGCTGGAATGCCAGGAAATCGGGGGCGTCGATCCAGCGCAGCAGGAAGGAGCGCCAGAACAGCTCTTCCATCACGGGCACCACGAGAGCGGCGCCGGCGATGCGCAAGACCACCAGACTCCACTCGATCTGGCCATCATTGCGCGGATCGAAGCCGTCGGCACTGCCGATCACCATCCAGCCTGCATTCAAATGAATCCACAGCAGAAAAACAACAAACCCGGCGGCGATGGCCACGGCAGTGGCGCGCGCACCGAGTCTCATCCAGGCCAGTTCCGTATAACTGCGGCGCCAGTACAACAACATGCCCAGCACGACGCCGATCTTGACGGCGTACAGCCAGCGCAGGTCCTGCGCGGCAAAGCCCGCCCGGCCCAGCATGTCGGCGATGAAAATGAAGGAAAGATAGGCCAGGAATGGCGCTACGCGTGGCAAGGCGGCGCGGTCAAACATGCTGATGGCCACCGGAAGTGAAGCCACGCGCCGGACGCCGTGGTCCGGAGCGCGTGTTTTTCATGACAAACATGCATCCTCCGATGTAATAAATATAATTATATAATTATATCAAGCTGAACCGTTGCCGTGGCAAGTAATCCTAACTTAATTACAACAGAAGAGGCAGAAAACAATCAACCGTTGGCGCGCGCCTCGATCTGCTCCCACTTTTCCAGCGCTTCCAGCAGTTCGCCTTCGATCTCGGCCACGCGCGCGTTCAGGCGCTTGCCTTCGGCCGGCGTCTTCTTGTAGAAGTCCGGGTGCGACAGCTCGGCGGCCAGCACCGATTGCTCGTCTTCCAGCTTGGCGATCAGTTTCGGTAACTCTTCCAGCTCGCGCTGCTCCTTGTAGCTGAGCTTTTTCTGCTTGGCGGCCGGTGCGGCAGCCTCAACCTTGACGGCCGGCTTGCTGGCTGGCGCCGTGGCGATCGGCAAGGTGCGCACGCGCTCCCAGTCCGTGTAGCCGCCGACGAATTCGCGCCACTTGCCCTCGCCTTCGGCGACGATCACTTGCGTGACGACGTTGTCGAGGAAGGTGCGGTCATGGCTGACGAGGAAGACGGTGCCGGTGTATTCTTCCAGCAACTCTTCCAGCAATTCCAGGGTATCGATATCCAAGTCATTGGTCGGCTCATCGAGCACCAGCACGTTAGCCGGCTTGGCGAACAGGCGCGCCAGCAGCAAACGGTTGCGCTCGCCACCGGACAGCGACTTGACGGGCGAACGGGCGCGTTCCGGCGCGAACAGGAAGTCGTTCAGGTAGGTCATCACGTGACGGCGCTGGCCATTGATCTCGACCCAGTCGCTGCCCGGCGCGATGGTTTCCATCAGGTTCGCCTCTTCGTTCAGCTGCGTACGCATCTGGTCGAAATACGCCACTTGCAGCTTGGTGCCCAGGCGGATGGTGCCCGTGTCCGACTCTTCCTGACCCAGGATCATCTTCAGCAAGGTGGTCTTGCCGGCGCCGTTGGCGCCAATCAGGCCGACCTTGTCGCCGCGCAAGATGGTGGCGCTGAAATCCTTGACGATGACCTTGTCGCCATAAATCTTCGAGACGTTTTCCAGATCCGCCACGATCTTGCCCGAGCGTTCGCCGGCCGACACGTCCAGCTTGACTTGTCCCTGCTGTTCGCGGCGCGCATTGCGCGTCAGGCGCAGCGCTTCCAGGCGGCGCACACGGCCTTCGTCACGCACGCGGCGGGCCTTGACGCCCTTGCGTATCCACACTTCTTCCTGCGCCAGGAACTTGTCGAACTTGGCGTTTTCCACTTCCTCGATTTCCAGCTGCTCCGCCTTGCGGGTCTGGTAAGCCGTGAAGTTGCCTGGATACGACAGCAAGCGGCCGCGGTCCAGTTCAATGATGCGCGTAGCGACGTTGTCGAGGAAGGAGCGGTCATGGGTAATGAACAGCACGCTGCCCTTGAAGTCGCGCAACAAGCCTTCCAGCCACAGGATGGAGCTGAAGTCCAGATGGTTGGTGGGCTCATCGAGCAGCAGCACGTCGGGCGCGGACACCAGCGCGCGCGCCAGCGCCACGCGCTTTTGCATCCCGCCGGACAGGGTTTTCATCAGCATGTCGCCCGTCAGGTTCAAGCGATCGAGCACGGTTTCCACCTTGTTCGGCAAGCTCCACGCATCGGCCGCATCGAGTTTGACCTGGATGTCGTGCATGCGTTCCATCAGTTCGTCGTCATTGCCCTGGCCAAACTGGCCCGTCAGCGCATCGTATTCCTTCAGCCACGCCTGCGATTCGCCCATGCCGGAAGCGACGGCATCGAACACGGACATCTCCGGGTCGAATTGCGGCTCCTGCTCCACATACGCGATCTTGATGCCTTGCTGCATCACCAACAAACCGTCGTCGAGCTTGAACTTGCCCGAAATGACCTTCAACAGCGAGGATTTGCCCGTGCCGTTGCGGCCGATCAAACCGACCCGTTCCGAAGTTTCCAGTGAAAATTCCGCGTGATCGAGCAGCGCGACGTGACCGAACGCAAGTTGCGCCGATGAAAGAGAAATGACAGCCATAATGAATAAGAGTGCTCGGGCGCCGTCTCGCGCACACCGCGTGGTGTGCCAAACAGCTGCCGATTGGATGAATGAAGCACGCATTGTACCGATAACCTGGACTTCAATCGCCATCGACCAGTAATTACCGCCTGGAATATCACAGGCTGCCGACGCGCGTTGCGTGGAAACGTGGTGTCGCCAGCAGGAATCGAACCTGCATTTAAGTCTTAGGAGGACCTTGTACTATCCATTGTACGATGGCGACACGCGCAGCGGCATTATACAGTCTAGTCTTGCCTATTAATAGTCCGGCTAGCCAAGGCCGGCAATATCGGAAGGCATCAGTTCACGAGAGGCTGCCGCCCCGCCGGTAACGGAGGGGACGTATTCAGCAAAGGTAAGATCTGTTGCGCTGCCAGACGATGCGCCACCTTGTTCCAGTGGCCATCCATAGGCAGGAAGTCCATGCGCTCGCGCCGCAACGCCCAATGCTGAGCGAACACAGGCTGCATGTCGATCACCGCATAACCATGCTTTCTGACGTGCGCCATAAAAAACTCGCGGTCATCGCCTTGCCACATGGACTTGACCGTGCCAGGGCCATACAATGCCTTGCGATCACCGTCGACCAGAAAAATAAACCGTGTTGCCGCCCCCCCACCCACTTCGCGCAATTGGGTCAGGTAATAATCCATCGCCGCTACGCGCGCGGTATCCGGATCCGTCGCCGCAGCAGCAGTCGTCGCGCTGCGCCGCACCTTGGACATGATCCAATCTGACAGCTTCAGGTTGTAATATACATAGCGCGCCAGCGCCGAATACGACACCAGGCGCTTGACCTTCGATTCAACATAGGGATTATGGACGACCGTCACCCCGTTCGCGGTAACCACAAAATTGTTGTGCCCGCGCTGGGCCGGCGCCAGCATGTCGCTCAGATCTCCTGAATCGACAAACAGCACCACATTGTGCGGGTGCAGGCGCGGCTGGTGGTAGCGCACCATCTCCAGGGCGTCGGCCAGACCGTTGCCTGAACTGGCAGCGGCATAGACCTTGCCGCCCAATGCCTTCTCCAGATTGCCTTGCACGGTATCCTCATAGTTCAGCATAAGGCTTTCAATGAAGCTGTCACCGACAACCAGTACGGCGGCACCATCCTGGAAATCGGCGGAATTGGCATATCCCTGCAAGTTCGTCACACCACGCTGGGCATTTGCCATGGCCCAGCCATGTGAGTAGACGTAATGCTGCCGCGGCAGATAGCGGTTGAAAGGCACAGCTACGCTGCTGTCCTCCATGCGCAAGCCCGATACAACTGGCATACATTGCAGGAAGACTTCTAGTACCAATGCCGTGGCCATGACACCGAGGCCGATCACGAATAGGGAGCGCATAGGATTAGTTAGAAATTAAAGTACAAGAATTCGGATACACCACGCGTCTCGCTGATCGCCAAGAAGAATAAGCACAGCATCAACATGCCGCCAAGTAGGAGCTCGCCACGACCGCCGCTCAGCCACAACTCTTGTTCACGCCGCAAACCGCGTCCCAGTAACTGATAGGCATTCGGCGGGAAAAAGGCTATCGTCGCGCAGGCCACCAGCCACCACAGGCAGTTTCCCAGTTCCATGATCCGGTTCACTCCCAACGCTCCGTCACGCATCTGCGGCGTCAGCGTGCCGCCCAGCATGCCGTGCAACACGTCAACCGCCACAGTCACCGAACTGGCTCGGAAAAAGACCCAGGCAAGCACAACCGCACAGAAAGTGATGACAGTACCGGCAACACGAATCAACAGATTACTGCGCCCTGCCAGAATATGCCGTAGAGCATGGTTGATAATCAAGTAAAAACCATGCAGGGCACCCCACACCAGAAACGTCCAGTTGGCGCCATGCCACAGTCCGCCCAACAACATCGTCAACAACAGGTTGCGATAGCGGTGGAAAGCACCCAAACGGTTGCCACCCAAGGGAATATATAGATAATCGCGCAAAAAATTGGACAAGGTAATATGCCATCGACGCCAGAAATCGATGATGGAGGCAGCCTTATACGGTGAATTGAAGTTGATCGGCAAAATAATTCCAAACATATACGACAGACCGTATGCCATGTCGGAATAAGCTGAAAAATCAAAATACAACTGGAAGGTGTACGCTAACGCGCCAGCCCAGGCCTCCAACATGCTCAAATGTTCGTGGTGCAGATCAAACACGGGCCCCACATAGCGCGCCACGCCATCCGCAAGAATCACCTTCTTGAATAATCCTATTGTAAAAAATGACAATCCCACGACCAACCGCCCGCGGCTGAAAACATGCGATTCGGATGCCACGAATTGCGGCATCATTTCCTTGTGATGCAGGATGGGACCGGCAATCAGGTGCGGAAAATAAGTGACGAACAAGCCATAGCTTTCAGGCTGATAATCCTTTACCTTACCTGCGTGACAGTCAACCAGATAGGCAATTTGTGTAAAGGTAAAAAAAGATATTCCGATTGGTAAAGTAATGCCGATCGGCTCGATCTGTGCCCCCGTCAGCGCTGCAATATTGCCAAGTAAGAAATCAAAATACTTGAAGAAGATCAGCAAAGACAGATTGAAAACCAATCCGCCGACCAACCAAGCCTTGGCACTGCGCGCCCTACCTTGTTCCTGGCGCTGCGAAATACCCCGGCCAATCGAGAAGTTGCTACAGATAGACAATGCCAACAGGGGGAGGAATGAAATATCCCAGTAGCAATAGAATGCAATCGAGGCGAACAGCAGAAAGATGATGGATAGACGAAATGAGTATTTTGATAATAAAAAATACCCAAGCAATGCCAGGGGCAGAAAGATCAAAAAAAAAGGAAATGAGTTAAATAACACAACGCTATCCCAGAAAAGGAAGGTGACTCACGCAAGAATTTCTAAAGATGAAATTATAGCAATTTCATCATGCTGGTGGGATATAACCCATTGAGAATTAGCCAATGCATCAGCACCGTTTATTGAGCTCATAGCGCACACAACCGCTCTTCCCTGGACTGGGCAAGGCATGGCGACAGACACGCCGATGCCGCATCCGACTGTCCGCAAGAGCGCAACAACGGTGATGAGCAATACGGAATCAAGCCACGCCGCGGCGCCGATGGCGCTTGCGTACCTGCATACCACCGATCAGAGCAAGGCCTAGCAGCGTCATGGCATAGCTTGCCGGCTCAGGTACGGCACTGATGGAAAAGACCTGGATCGCGCCAAAGGTCACGTTCGGGTGCGTGGAATATGGTTTACCATCGAGCAGGCTGATGCCAAAAACGCCTGCATCCGGATCAAGGTATGAATACCGGTATGAAACGCCCCTCGTCGTCAAGTCCGCAGAAACCCCAAGATCGGCACCGATACCAAACGTGGGGCCGGCATTGATATCATTGAAAGTTTGGTAGGCGCCAATCGAATCGAGCGCATAGCCTTTCGGCGTCTGCACGTGGCGTTGCCCCGTGCTCAGGTTGAAGATAAACGCCGTGCGCTGGCTATCTTCCGGGGTCATGTTATAGGAGCCCGAAGAATTCCAGCTTTGAGGATTGTAACCACCAACCAGCCAAGTCTGCCCGGACTCATTACGTGCTTCCATAACGGAAAAAGTACGCCCCTTGCCGTCGGATGCCTTGTGAAAGTCCAGCGAGGTATCGCCCGCCGCCTTGGTATAAATATTCGTCAGCGCCAGGCGGCCTTCGCCGAGCCAGGTTTCCAGTTGCGTCTTGTAGCCGGGAGAGAGTAGCGAGGTACCGGAATCGGCCTGCGCACCCAGGCTAACAACCATGCCGGCCGCCGCCAGCGCCACGCTTCTTGCTGCTCTAAAATTGTTCTGCATCCTCTACCTCGACTGTCAGTATTTAAAACCGGTGTGTTTTCCGGTTGCCAAATATAACACGAGAGATAATGTTTTTATATTTATTATTTAGATGCTAATATACAATGTTTCATAGTAGAAATTCAGGCAGGCAGCACCGCCGTCACCTCGATCTCCACCCTCGCTCTGTCCTCGATCAGACCCGCCACCTGCACGGCCGTCATGGCAGGAAAATGCTTGCCAATAATTTCCCTGTAGGCAACGCCGATTTGTGGATATGCCGCCACATATTCCTTCTTGTCCAGCACATACCAGTTCATGCGCACGATGTGCTCGGGCAAGGCGCCCGCCTCGGCCAGCACGGCGACGATATTCCGCAAGGCCTGGCGCACCTGCCCCGCGAAGTCGTCCGTGTGAAACTGGCCCTGCGCATCCCAGCCTATCATGCCGCTGACGTACACCGTGCGTCCGCTGGCGGCCACGCCGTTCGCATAGCCGCGCGGCCTGGCCCATCCCGCTGGTTGCAGCACTTGCATCGTATTCTCCTCGTTGTTCATGCGGTTCATGCGTGTCCCGCCTCGCGCAGCAGTTCGCGCGCGATGATCAGCTGCTGTACTTCGCTGGCGCCCTCGTAGATGCGCAAGGCGCGAATTTCGCGGTACAGGCGCTCGACCGGATGGTCGCTCACCACGCCCATGCCGCCGAACAGTTGCACGGCCGCGTCGATCACCTGCTGCGCCGTTTCCGTGGCCGTCAGCTTGGCCATGGCCGCCGCTTTCGTCACCTTGCACCCCTGGTCGCGCTGCCAGGCGGCGCGGTAGGTGAGCAGCGCGGCCGCGTCGATGCCGGTGGCCATCTGTGCCAATTTCGCCTGCGTCAATTGAAAATCCGCCAGAGTCTGGCCGAACATCTGGCGCTTTGTCGCGTGGCGCAACGCTTCGTCGAAGGCGCGCCGCGCAAAGCCCAGCGCCGCGGCGGCGACCGAGGTGCGGAACACGTCGAGTGTCGCCATCGCCACCTTGAAGCCTTGCCCCGCCTCGCCCAGGCGCTGCGACGCGGGCACGCGGCACTGGCTGAAGCGCAGGCGCGCCAGCGGATGCGGCGCAATGACGGCGATGCGCTCGGCGATTTCCAGGCCAGGATTGTCGGCGTCGACGATGAAGGCGCTGATGCCGCGCGCGCCCGGCGCCTCGCCCGTACGGGCGAACACCACGTAGAAGTCGGCGATGCCGCCGTTCGAGATCCACGTCTTTTCGCCGTCGAGCACATACTCGTCGCCGTCACGGCGCGCCGCGCACGCCATGGCCGCCACGTCGGAGCCGGCCTGCGGCTCGGACAGGGCAAAGGCGGCGATGCGCTTGCCGCTGGCCACGTCGGGCAGATAGCGCGCCTTGTTCTCAACGCTGCCGAACAGGCCGATGGCGCCCGAACCGAGACCCTGCATGGCGAAGGCGAAATCGGCCAGGCCATCGTGACGGGCCAGGGTTTCGCGCATCAGGCAGATGGCGCGCGTGTCGATCCTGCCATCGGTGCCGGTGGCGTATGTCAGCCAGCCGCCCTGCCCCAGTTGCGCTACCAGCGCGCGGCAAGCCGCATCGACGTCGGCGCCATGCGCGCCGGCCAGGTGCAGGGTCGCCCAGGCATCGAGCTCAGACTCAAGCTCCGCATGGCGCGCTTCGAAAAACGGCCACTCCAGATAGCTGCGATCACGCATCTCAATCTCCTTCGAATTGTGGCGTCTGTTTCGCCACGAACGCGTGATACGCGCGGTGGAAGTCGTTGGTGGCCATGCAAATGGCCTGCGCCTGCGCCTCCGCCTCGATGGCTTCATCGACGCCCATGTTCCACTCCTGCTGCAGCATTTTTTTCGTCATGCCGTGCGCGAAGGTGGGGCCGCCGGCCAGGCCGGCGGCGAACAGCTGCGCCGCCTGCGCCAGTTCTTCCGGCTCGACCAGCCGGTTGAGCCAGCCCCAGCGCTCGGCCTCGGCGCCGGCCAGGGAGCGCCCCGTGTACAGCAGTTCGGCGGCGCGGCCCTGGCCGATCACGCGCGGCAGCAAGGCGCAGGCGCCCATGTCGCAGCCGGCCAGGCCCACGCGGGTAAACAAAAAGGCCGTCTTGCTGCGCGCCGTGCCGAGGCGGATGTCGGAAGCCAGCGCCAGCATGGCGCCGGCGCCCGCGCAAATGCCGTCGATGGCGGCGATGATGGGTTGCGGGCAGGCGCGCATGGCTTTCACCACGTCGCCCGTCATGCGGGTAAACGCCAGCAGGCCGGGCATGTCGAGCTGCGTCAGGGGGCCGATGATGTCGTGCACGTCGCCGCCCGAGCAGAAATTGCCGCCGCTGCCCGTGATCACCACGGCCTTGACGTCGTCCGCATGCGCCAGCGCGCGGAACAGCTCGCGCAATTCCGCATACGAATCAAAAGTGAGCGGGTTCTTGCGCTCGGGCCGGTGCAGGGTCAAGGTGGCGACGCCGCCTTCGACGGAAAACAGGAAATGCCGCGCAGCGTAATGGGCCAGGCTGGCGCGGTTGCCTGGCAGGTCTTGCGGCTGGCCGGGTAGATGGCGCATGCTCAGTCCTTTATTGAGGTGTCATTCAGCTGCTGCTTCATGTGCGACAGCAGGTCGATCAATTGCGTCTTGTCGTCCGGCGTCACGCCGTGCAGCAGTTCGGCGATCCAGCCTTCGTGCACGCGCGCCATCTCGTCGAAGGCGCGCCGGCCGGCCGGCGTCAGCTTGACGCTGTACGAGCGGCGGTCCTTCGGGTCGACCACGCGCGCCACCAGCTTTTCCTGTTCCAGCTGGTCGGTGATGCCCGTGATATTGCCGCCCGTGACCATCATGCGCTTGGACAGTTCACCCATGCGTAAACCGTCGGGAAAGCGTTCGAGCTGCGCCATCAAGTCGAAGCGGGGCAAGGTGATGCCGAAGCTGGCGCGCAAGCGCGTGCGCACCTCGTTTTCAATCTTGACCGTGCACGAGAGCATGCGCAGCCACAGCTTGAGCGACTGGTGATGGTCCTGCGTCAGGCGGCTGGCCAGGTCCAGCACGGGTTCGTCCAGCACATTATCGGGTTCTTTATCCATGGTCCTCATTCCGTTACATGACTTCACCGCCGGCGACGGCGATCGATTGTCCATTCATGGCGGCCGACGCTGGCAGGCAGAGCCAAGCCACCGCATCGGCCACTTCCCGGGGCTGCACCAGCCGCTGCTGCGGGTTGCTGGCCGCCAGTTCCGCGCGCGCCGCGTCTTCGCCGCGCCCCGTCTTGCGCACGATGTTCTGCACGGCCTGCGCCACCATCTCCGTTTCCGTGTAGCCGGGGCAGACGGCGTTGACGGTGACGCCGCGCGGCGCCACTTCCAGCGCCAGCGCGCGCGTCAGGCCGATCACGCCGTGCTTGGCGGCGACGTAGGCGCTGACGTAACGGTAGCCCTTCAGGCCCGCCGTCGATGCCACATTGACGATGCGCCCCCAGCCCGCTTCCAGCATGGCCGGCATGGCCGCCTGGCAGCAGTGGAACACGCCCGTCAGGTTCACGGCCAGCATCTGCTGCCAGATGGCGGCGTCCGTCTTGGCGAAAGGCGCCGCATGCGCCTGGCCCGCGTTATTGATCAATATGTCGATGCGGCCGAAATGCGCCCCCGCCTGCGCGAAGCCTGCCTGCACGGACGCTTCCACGGCCACGTCGAGCACGCAGACGGCCACCCTGCCCGCATGCCCCTCCTCTTCCAGCTGCATGCGCGCGCGCGCCAGCCGCGCGCCATCGCGCCCGGCCAGGGTGACCCTGGCACCCGCGTCCAGCAAGGCGCCAGCGCAAGCGAAGCCGATGCCGCTGCCGGCGCCCGTCACCAGCGCGTGTTTGTCGGCCAATGCGCCGTCCCGTCGTTCCTTGTTCATGTCATCCTTCCAGCAGCCGCGCGGCCACCTGTTGCGGGGTGAGACCCGTATTGGCGGCGGCCAGCTGGCGCTCGCGCTGCAGATTGCGTTCCAGCTGCTGCTGGCCCGGCCGGTACTGTTTCGGCCAGGTTGCGCCTGGCCCGGTGCCGCTGTAGCCGATGCGCGCCATTTCCGTCAGGGTCCAGGCCGGGTTGGCAAGGTGCGGCCGGCCCACGGCGCACAGGTCGGCGCGCCCGGCGGCGATGATGCTGTTGGCGTGGTCGGCCTCAAAAATCGAGCCGACGGCCATGCTGGCGATGCCCGCCTCGTTGCGCACGCGGTCGGCGAACGGCGCCTGGAACATGCGTCCATACACGGGCCGTTCCAGCTTGCTGACCTGGCCCGAGGAACAGTCGATCAGGTCCGCGCCCGCCTGCTTGAACAGGCGCGCGATGACGACCGCATCGTCGGGCGTGATGCCGCCTTCGACCCAGTCGTGGGCCGAGATGCGCACACTCATCGGTTTATCCTGCGGCCAGGCGGCGCGCATGGCGCGGAACACGCGCAGCGGATAGCGGCAGCGGTTTTCCAGGCTGCCGCCATATTCGTCCGTGCGCCGGTTGGTCAGCGGCGAGATAAAACTCGACAGCAAATAGCCATGCGCGCAATGCAGCTCCAGCCAGTCGAAACCGGCGACGGCGGCGGCCAGCGTGGCGCGCACGAAGTCCTGTTCGATGCGCGCCAGGTCGCTTTCCGTGGCCGCGCGCGCCACCTGCGACACGCCGGCCAGGTATTGTTGTTCCGAGGCCGAGATCAGCGGCCAGTTGCCTTCCCTGAGCGGCTGGTCGATGCCATCCCACATGGGCCGCGTCGAGCCTTTCGCCCCCGCGTGGCCCAGTTGCAGGGCGATCTTTGCATCGCTGTTCCCATGCACGCAATCGACGATGCGCCGCCAGGCCTGCGTGTGCGCTTCGCTGTACATGCCGGGGCAGGCGGGCGTGATGCGCGCATCGGCCGATACGCACGTCATCTCGGCAAACACGAGCCCCGCGCCGCCCATGGCGCGCGCGCCCAGGTGCATCAGGTGGTAGTCGCCGGCCACGCCATCGACGGCGCTGTACTGCGCCATCGGCGAGACGGCGATGCGGTTTTTCAGCAGCACGCCGCGCAGCCGGAAGGGCGTGAGCATGGGCGGCATGGCCTCGTCCCGCATCTCCACGCCGGCCTGCTCGCCCGCGCACCGCGCCAGCCACAGCTCATAGTCGGCCACGTAGGCGGGATCGCGCAGGCGCAGGTTTTCATGCGAAATGCGCTGGCTGCGCGTAAGCATGGAATAGGCGAACTGCGGCGCTTCCATGGCGCTGTAGCGCTCGACGTTTTCAAACCACTCCATGGAATTGCGCGCCGCGCTCTGGATTTTCAGCACCTCGATGGCGCGCAGCTGCTGGTAGGCGGCCAGCGCGGTATCAGTACCAGCAGCGCCATCCCCATGCTGGCCGAAGCAGCGCGCCAGCTCGATGGCGTCTTCCAGCGCCAGCTTGGTGCCCGAACCGATCGAGTAATGCGCCGTGTGGGCCGCGTCGCCCATCAGCACGACGGGTACGCCATCGTGCCGGTGCACCCATTGTCGGCAGACGATGCGCGGAAAAGTGATCCACTGCGCCGAGCCGCGCAAGTGCGGCGAATTGCTCAGCAACTCATGGCCATCGAGCTGCTCGGCGAACAGGGCGGCGCAAAAGGCGATGCCCTCTTCCTGGCTCATGGCGTCCAACCCTGCGGCGCGCCACACGTGTTCCGGCGTTTCGACGATGAAGGTCGAGGTATCGCCGTCATATTGATAGATATGCGCCTGGAACCAGCCGTGTGGCGTCTGGCGGAAGGCAAACGTGAACGCCTCGAATTTCTTGCGCGTGCCGAGCCAGACGAAGCGGCAATGGCGCTGCTCGATCTGGGGCTGGTAGCTGGCCGCATAGCGCGTGCGGATGCGGCTGTTCAAGCCGTCGCTGGCGATCACCAGCTCGGCGCCGTACTGGCGCGCGATGGCCTGGTCGTCCTGCACTTCCGTCTCGAATACCAGTCGCACGCCGAGTTCCTCGCAGCGCGCCTGCAGGATGTTGAGCAGGCGCTTGCGGCCGATGCCGCAAAAGCCGTGGCCACCCGAGCGCACGGTCTCGCCCTTGAAGTGGATCTCGATATCGTCCCAATGGTTGAACGCCTGCAGGATGGCGCGCGCCGTCGGCTCATCGGCATTGGCCAGGTTGCCCAGGGTCTGGTCGGAAAACACCACGCCCCAGCCAAACGTGTCGTACGGGCGGTTGCGCTCGATGACGGTAATCCGGTGCGCGGGGTTCTGCCTCTTCATGAGCAGGCTGAAATACAGGCCGGCGGGACCGCCGCCGATGCAGACAATATTCATGCGGTGTCCGTGCGAAGTTTGAAGCGCTGCAGCTTGCCCGTTTCCGTGCGCGGCAGGGAGGGCAGAAAACGGATGGCGCGCGGATATTTATACGGGGCGATCTGCTGGCGCACGAAGTCCTGCAGTTCGGCTGCCAGCAGGTCACTGGGCTGGAAACCGTCCTTCAGCACGATGTGCGCCTCGACGATCTGGCCACGCTCGGCATCGGTGCGCCCGACCACGCCGCATTCGGCCACGGCCGGGTGGCGCAGCAGCGCCTCTTCCACTTCCGGGCCGGCGATGTTGTAGCCTGCCGAGACGATCATGTCGTCGCTGCGCGAGCGGTAATAGAAATAGCCGTCGGCATCCATCTCGAAGGTGTCGCCCGTCAGGTTCCAGCCGTTCTGCACGTACTCGCGCTGGCGCGGGTCGGACAGGTAGCGGCAACCGGTGGGGCCTTTCACGGCCAGGCGGCCCGTCACGCCGGGTGGCTGCGGCACGCCGGCGTCGTCGACGATGCATGCCTGGTAGCCGGGGATGGCCTTGCCGATGGCGCCGCGGCGTATGCCCTCGCCCGTGGCGGAGATGAAGATATGCAGCATCTCGGTGGCGCCGATGCCGTCCGTCATGGCCAGTCCCGTCGCGGCCTGCCAGGCGTCGCGCGTGGCCAGCGGCAGCGCCTCTCCGGCCGAGACGGACAGGCGCAGGCTGCGCAGCTCGTGCTGCGCGGCCAGGGGCGCCATCTGGCGGTAAAAGGTGGGCGCCGTGAAGCAGATGGTGGCTTGATAGGCGCCGATGGCGCGCAGCAGGGTCTCGGGCGTGAGTTTTTCCAGCAGCACGGCGCAAGCGCCAAAGCGCAGGGGGAACAGCAGCAAGCCACCCAGGCCGAAGGTGAACGCCAGCGGCGGCGTGCCGATGAAGATATCGTCGGCGCGCGCCTGCAGCATGGAGCGGGGAAAGCAGTCGCAGATGGCCAGCAGGTCGCGGTGCATGTGCATGGTGCCTTTGGGGACGCCCGTCGTGCCCGAGGTAAAGCTGATCAGGCAGACGTCGTCGGCCGCCGTGTCGCATGCGGCAAAGGGTGCATCGTGGGCGGCCATGCGCCGCTCCAGTTCCGCACCGTCGGCGCCAAAGCACAGCATGGCCGGCAAGCCTGGCAAGCCATCGAGTTCCCCGCGCAAGCCCTGCGCGCACAGCACGGCGTTCACTTGCGCCTTGGCCAGGATGGTGGACAGTTCGCGCGCGCGCAGCAGCGGCATGGTGGGCACGGCGATGCAGCCCGCTTTCAGCACGGCCAGCAGGCAGGCGGCCATCATGGGGGTATTCGCGCCGCGCAGCAGCACGCGGTTGCCGGGAATCAGGCCCAGGTCGGCGCGCAGCACGTGGGCGATGCGGTCGACCCGCTGCGCCAGCTGTGCATAAGTCCAGCGCTGGCCGTCGGCAAGGACGGCGGTGCGTTCGCCGCCACCGCTGGCGACGGCCGCATCGAGCAGCGCAGCGACGCAATTGAGACGGGGCGGATATTGCAACTCGGGCAAGTCCAGGCACAGCTGCGGCCAGAGTGCGCGCGGCGGCAAATGCGCGCGCGCAAAGTCGTCCTGGGGAGATGCGGTGCTAGGCGAAGGGTCGCTGATCATGCTCATCCTGGCTGGTAGCGGGCGCGTGCACAAGGCCCGGAAGCAGATACTTTAAACCTAAAGTATTTTCCCGGCAAGCGAAAATCAGCAGATTCAGTCGGCGCCGTCGTGCTGGCGCAGCAAACGCGCCTGCTGCGCCACGCTGCGCGCCAGCGCGGCCAGGGCCGTTTGCATCTGGTCGCCATCGAGCACCGAGGCCTGCAGCAGGGCCATCATTCCCGCCTCCGCGCCATGCAAGCCGAGGGTACGGCAACCGAGGTGCAGCCGTTCGAGCTGCTGGCGCGCCTGGGCCGGTTCACCGCGCGCCAGCAAGGCGTCGACCTGTTCGCTGGCCGCGCCGACCTGTCCCTGGAAGCCTGTCAGGTAGGCCAGCAGGCGTTCGCTGTCGATGCCCAGCCGCTGCAAGGTGTCGCGCGGCGCCTCGGCCGGCAAAGCCGAGACGTCGAAGCAGGCGTCGATATGCTGGCGCACCTGCTCCGGCTGGAAGGGCTTGACGATGTAGCCGGCAGCACCGGCCTGCACGGCGTCGCGCACCGTGTCCTGGTCATTGGCCGACGACACCAGCACCAGCGGCATGGCATCGAGCGCGCTGTCGGAGCGGATTTTCTGCAGCAGTTCCATGCCGGACAGGCGCGGCATGCGCAAATCGCAAAAGCACAGCGAGGGGCGCAAGCCGCCTTCGAGCTGCTCCCACGCGGCCTCGCCATCTTCGGCTTCCACGATATCGTGCACGCCGCAGCTGTCGATCAAATGCATCAATACCATGCGCGACACGACATCATCGTCAACCACCAGTACTTTCATTGCGTTCTCCATTGGCGGCAGCATCATGGTGCCTGGCCGTATTCTACCCAGTTTCGCCGCGCGCTCGATGGCCGGCATTGCCTATTTTACATTTCTTTGCCCGAGACGGCTATTTGCGCCAACAGTGCGCGCAATTGCGGCAAATGCAAGGCCACCTGCGTCCAGCGTCCGCCGTCCGCCGCCTCTTCCATTTCCGTGCACAGCATGTGCAGCTGCGTTTCATCGAGATAGGCGGCGCTGCCCTTCAAACCGTGCAGCAGGCGCCCGGCGTTGTCCTTGTCCTGCGCCGCCAGGGCGGCGTCGAGTTCACGCAGGCGTCCCTCCAGGTCGGCGACGAAGGCGACGCGGATGCGCCGCTGCAGTTCGCCGCTGCGGATGGACTGGGAAGGCGCCGGGACGGGAACGGCCGGCGCGATGCCGAACAGGGCATCGAGTTCGGCCTGCCCCCGCGC
This sequence comes from Janthinobacterium sp. JF4, assembly GCF_059617925.1. Lineage (NCBI taxonomy): Bacteria > Pseudomonadati > Pseudomonadota > Betaproteobacteria > Burkholderiales > Oxalobacteraceae > Janthinobacterium > Janthinobacterium sp. JF4. The sequence continues at coordinate 110,034 of NZ_JCAQAV010000006.1, forward strand.
GGCGCCGCGCAGCGCGCTCGACGGCATGCGCGGCAACATGAAGCCGCGCTGCAGCTGGCGTTCGATGGCGCGCGCCAGCAAGCCATGCAGCGCCGCCTCGTCCACCGGCTTGCTGAGGAAATCATCCATGCCGACGCCCAGGTAGCGGTTGCGGTCTTCTTCGCTGGCATTCGCCGTCAGGGCCACGATCATCAGTTCCTGGTCGCGCACGGGCTGGTCCGGCCAGCCGCCCACGCGGATCAGACGCGTCGCCGTGGCGCCATCCATCTCCGGCATGCGCCCGTCCATCAGGATCAGGTCATAGCGCGTATGCACGCAGGCCGCCACGGCCAGCACGCCGTTGGCGACCACGTCGACACGGTGCCCCAGTTCTTCGAGCATGACGCGGATGATGATCTGGTTGGTGGGGAAGTCTTCCGCGCACAGCACGCGCAACTGGTGGCTGTGCGGCGCCAGCGCCACCTGCGGCACCAGCGGCGGCGCCACGCCATCGGCCAGCGGCAAGGTGAAGGCAAACGTACTGCCCTGCCCCGGCGTGCTGGCCACCTCGATCTCGCCATCCATCAGTTCGACCAGCTGGCGGCAGATCGCCAGGCCCAGTCCCGTGCCGCCGTAGCGCCGCGTGGTGCTGGCGTCGGCCTGCTCGAACTTCTGGAACAGGCGCGCCATGGCTTCCGCATCGATGCCGATGCCGCTGTCGCTGACGGTAAAGCGAATCAGGTTGACCTTGCGTCCACCGCTGCCGCTGGCCACGCCGGCGCGCTCGACACATACGCTGACGCCGCCGCGCTGGGTGAACTTGAAGGCGTTGCCCACCAGGTTGACCAGCACCTGGCGCAGACGGGTCGGGTCGCCCACCACGAAGGGCGGCAGGTCGGGCGCGAAATCGATGGAGAAACCGATGCTGCGCGCGGCCGCCTGCTCCTCGAACAGGCTGACGACCGTCTCGATCGCCGCGCCGAGCGCGAAGTCGATGTTTTCGATGCTCAGCTTGCCCGCCTCGATCTTGGAAAAGTCGAGCAAGTCATTGATGATCACCAGCAGCGACTGGGCATTGGCCTGGCCGCGCAGGATCTGCTCGCGCGTGGCGTCGTGCAGCTGCTCGTCGCGCAGGGCAAAGCCCAGCATGCCGATCACGCCGGCCAGCGGCGTGCGCATCTCGTGGCTCATGTTGGCCAAAAATTCCGACTTCTGGCGCGTCGCATCCTCGGCCTTGCGCTTGGCCTGGCGCAGGCTTTCCTCGTTTTTCGTCAGGCTGCTGTTCACTTGCGCCAGCTTTTCCGACTGGGCCAGCACTTCGATTTCCTTGCTCTGCAACTCGGCCGTGCGTTCGCCGACCAGTTTCTCCAGCTCGTTCTGCTGGCGCCGCAGCGCGCGCACGCGCTGGCGGTAAGCGCCATATACGGCGCCCAGCAGCAGCGCCGCCATCAGGGTGCGGAACCACCAGGTTTTCCAGAACGGCGGCAGGATCGTGATGGCCACGGTGGCGCCGCTCTCGTTCCACACGCCGTCCTTGTTGGCCGCCTTGACGCGAAAAACGTAGTGGCCGGCATCGAGGTTGGTGTAGGTGGCAAAGCGCCGGCCCGCATCCGTCATGACCCAGTCCTGGTCGAAGCCTTCAAGCCGGTAGGCGAACATATTGCGTTGGGGCGCGGCGAAATGCAGGGCCGCGAATTCCAGCGAAAAGACGCTTTCGCGGCTGGTCAGCACCAGCTTGCGCGTATGGTCGATGGCCGTCCTGAGCACGTGCGCGAACTCGCCGCGGCCGATGGCCACCGGCTTGTTGAATATCTGCAGCCCCGTGATGGCCACCAGCGGCGGCACGCGGTTGTCGTGGATATCCTGCGGCACGAACGCCGTCATGCCGTTGAAGCCGCCGAAATACATGGTGCCATCGGATGCGCGCAGGGCCGCGCCATCGAAGTACGAGCCTTCCACCGTGCCATCGGCGCTGTCGTAGTTGCGAAACAGGCCGCTGCGCATATCGAGCCGCGTGATGCCGCTGTTGGTGCTCAGCCACAGCTGCTCGTTGTCGTCGCCCAGGATACTGGCGACGGCATCGTCGGCCATGCCATCCTTGCGCAGGAAGCGCCGGAAGCGGATCTCGCCCTTGGCGTCGACGTCCATGCGGTTCAAGCCATTGGCCGTGCCCACCCACAGCACGCCGCGCTTGTCCTCGTGCAGGAAATGCACCTCGTCGTGGCTCAGGCTATGCGGGTTTTGCGGATCGTGGCGGAAATGCCGGAAGTGGCCGCTGGCGCGGTCCAGCAAGTCCAGGCCATGGAAGGAGCCTATCCACAACCGCCCCTTGCCGTCCTCCAGCACGGGCCGCACCATGTTGTCGGACAGGCTGTTCGGGTTGGCCGGGTCGTGCCGGTAGGTGGTAAAGCGGCGGCTGACGGGGTCGAAGCGGTGCACGCCGCCCCGCGTCGAGACCCACAGCATGCCGCTGCGGTCGCTCACGATATTGCGGATGGTGTCGCTGTTCGGGTCGCCGGCGGCAAAGCGCATGGTGAAGAAGCGTTCGAGTGCCGGATCGAAGCGGTGCAAGCCCGTCGAGCCGCCCACCCACAGGGTGCCGTCCGGCGCCTTGTACAGGGTGGTGACCTGCTCGTCGCGCGACATGCCGGGCGCGCTGCGCGGGTCGAACAGGCGCGAACTGCCGTCGCGCGTGTCATACAGTTTCAGGCCGCCCTTGGTGGCCAGCCACAGTTTGCCATTGCCCGCGTCGGCCACGGCGCGCACTTTCTTGTCCGCCAGCGCGCCCACGTCGCCGGGCGCGCGCGCCATGCGCGAAAAGCCGCCGCTGCCCAGGTCGACCCGGCTCACGCCGTTGTACCAGGAGCCGACCCAGAAGGTGCCGGCGCGGTCGCGGTACAGCGACGACAGCTGGTTGTCGGCGACGCTGAATTTGTCGCCAGTCTGGTGCCGGTACTGCAGGAAGGTGTCGCTCTCGGGGCGCCAGCGGAACAGGCCATCGGCATTGCTGCCCAGCCAGACGGTGGCGTCGACATCCTGGTACAGGCTGGCGACGCGGATGGCGGAAAAGCCATGCTTCTCGCCGAAGCGCACGCGCGCCTGCGGCGGCTGGCCGGCGCCACCCAGGCGCCAGCGCTCGGCGCCGGCCATGGTGCCGATCCACAGGTTCTGCTGGCGGTCGATCAGCAGCGACTGGATCACGTTGTACTTCGAGCCGGCCTCCGTGTCGACGGCGAAATGCTCGAAGCGGTTGCTGCCTGGCGCCAGCATGTCCAGCCCCGTGACCGTGCCGATCCACAGCCGATTTTGCGCGTCCAGCGCCAGCGCCTTGATTTCATTGTCGCCCAGGCTGTGCGGGTTGCCTTCTTCATGGTGCCAGGTACGGAAGTGGCCCGTGGCGGGGTCGAAATGCTGCAAGCCGTCCGAGGTGGCGATCCAGAAGCCGCGCGCGCCATCTTCGAGAATGGCGTGGATATGCCGGTTGCCATTACCACGCTTGCTCTTTTCGGCCGGGACGTAATGGATGAAGGTCTGGCTGGCGGCATCGAAGCGGTCCAGGCCATTGTCGGTACCGACCCACAACTGGCCCTGGCTATCGACATGCAGCTCGCCGACCCAGTTGTCGGCCAGGCTGGTCTTGTCGCCCTCGATATTCTTGTAGACCACCATGCGGTAGCCATCGTAGCGGCTCAGGCCAGACTGGCTGCCGAACCACATATAGCCCTGCCGGTCCTGGGCGATGGCCAGCACCGATTCCTGCGCCAGGCCCTGGTCAACGCTGAGCTGGTCGAAACGCAGAGTGGGCGCAGGCGCCGCTACGGCCGGGCCACCCAGCAGCAGAATTAACAGTAAGGCAACATCGCAAACACGTCGAAATACCAGCACAATCGTCCTGTCAAAAAAAACGCGAAAAACCCGCACACCGCTCCAGGGGCCGTCTCAGGAACCAAAGAACGCCAGGACATCATCCTTGCGGGCTTGCGTATCGCGCTGTCCAAGACGGATCAACTCGTTAGTATACGTCGATTCGAACAATAAATACGATGCCAGCGCCGCGCCGCGCGCTTCGGCCGCGCCGATGCCCGACAACATGGTGCGGATGGGACGCGGCAAACTGCCGATATGCCGGCTGGCGATGGCGTCGAGGCGCTCGGACGGCGCGATGACCAGCAATTCCACAGGCCGCAAGGCCGTCTTGCCCAGCAACTCGGGCGGCAGCATCGACAGGGTCAGGTTGATGCGGTTCAGGCGCTCGATGTCGACGGCCAGGCCATCGAGGAAGATCGACGACAGCGCATGGCCGGCGATCTGCGCCAGGCTCGGGTAGCGCGCCGCTTCGGACGCGGCGGGCGCCGGTTCCGTCATGCGTCCCGCCCCCACCACCAGCACCTTGTTCGCGCCCAGGTGAATGGCCGGCGAGATCGGCGCCAGCTGGCGCATGGAACCATCGCCGCAGTATTCGCGCTGGCCGCCCACATACAGGGGCACGGCGGGAAAGATAAAAGGGATGGCGGCCGAGGCGAGCAAGTGCTCCACGCCGATCTGGTCTTGCAAGGCCAGGCGCTGCGTGCGCACCCAGGGCGCGATCTCGGCCCCCGTCTGGTAAAACGTCATGTGGCGGCTGCCCGAATACGACGACGCCGTGACGGCCAGCGCATGCAGCAGACCGTCGGCCAGGGCCGCGTCCAGGCGCGGCAGGTCGAGCATGCGGTGCAGCAGGCTGACCAGCGGCGTATTGTCGAGCAGGGAATTGGGCGGCGACGCATGCCACTGGCGCAGCAGCCAGCCGAACGACAGCAGCGACAGCCAGCGCGCGCCCGAGCGGATCACGCCCAGCGAATCGGCGCGATACACTTGCTCGACTTCGATGTGCTGCCACACGTCGAGCAGCTTTTGCACGCCTTCGCCAAAATTGTCGGCGCGGCAGGCCAGCGCCGTGGCGTTGATGGCGCCGGCCGAAGTACCGCAGATGATGTCGAACGGGTTGCGCGCCGGCGCCCAGCCCGCTTCCCACAGAATCGCTGAAATCGCCTGCAGCACGCCCACCTGGTAGGCGGCACGGGCGCCTCCTCCCGTGAGTATCAAGCCTGTTTTATTTTGCATTCCCATGCCGGCAGATTAGCAGGGTCTGGATGCTTTGTGGAAAAGTTTGGAAGGCAGACGCCAGTTCCTGCAGGTATATTGTTTGCATCACGGCGCCGGACAAAACCGTAGCGAGCGGAAGGGAGAGGCGGCTAAGAAGCGCAACCGTACTCTAGTACGGTGAGCATCGCAGGCCGCCTATACCGACGCGCAGTAGGTTTGGTCCGGTGCCCCTAATCCCCTCTGACCATGCCTTCCCGCCGCGGGTCCGCGCCGCCAAACCAGAAATCCTTGCCATGCGCGTTCAGGCGCATGATGCCCTGCAAGCCGGAATTCTGTTCGATGACGCGCACCTCGTGGCCCATGGCTTGCAGCGCCTCGATCTGCGCGGCCGGCGCGCGGCCCTTTTCCAGCTCCGTGGGGCCGTTGCGGCTGCCGAAGTTCGGCAGATTGATCGCCTGCTGCACATTCAAGCCCCAGTCCATGGTGCCGACCAGCACCTTGGCGACATAATTGATGATGGCCGAGCCGCCCGGGGACCCCGTCGCCAGCACCAGCTTGTGCGTGCCCTTCTCGAACACGAGCGTGGGCGACATGGCGCTGCGCGGACGCTTGCCCGCTTCGACCCGGTTGGCGATGGGGCCATCCGCATCGCGCGAATCGAACGAGAAATCCGTCAGCTGGTTATTCAGCAGGAAGCCGTCGACCATCTGGCGCGAACCGAACGCGTCTTCCACGCTGGTGGTCATCGACAGGCCGCCGCCAAAAGCATCCACGGCCACCAGGTGCGAGGTCGACGGACGCTGCAAGGCGTTGTCCATGCCCCACGCCACCTGCATGCCGGGCGGCGTGCCGGGCAAGGCGCGGCCCATGGATTTCTCGCCGATCAGGGAGGCGCGCTGCGCCAGGTAGGTTTTATCGAGCATCGAGGCGACGCCGTTGCCCGGCAGCGGCACGAAGTCCGTGTCGGCCACGTAGCGGTTGCGGTCCGCGTAAGCCAGCCGCCCCGCTTCCGAGAACAGGTGGATGGCTTGCGCATCGAGCACGCCGTCGGCCGGTGCATAGGGACGGATATCCTTCACTTCCAGCATGCCCAGCATCTGCGCGATGGCGATGCCGCCCGACGATGGCGGCGGCATGCCGCACACGGTCCAGGCCTTGTAGTCGCTGCAGACGGGTTCACGCACCTTGGCCCGGTAGCCGGCGATGTCAAGCGCCGTCAGCTTGCCCGGATTGGTCGGATGCGCCGCCACCTTGGCGGCGATGTCGCGCGCGATGCGGCCCTGGTAAAACGCGTCGGCGCCGCCGCGCGCGATCTCGCGCAGGGTGCGCGCCAGCTGCGGGTTTTTCAGCACGTGCCCGACGGGCCAGGGCTTGCCGTCCCGGTCATAGAAGTACGCGGCGGCGACAGGGTCGCGCTTCAATGCCTGGTCCCAGCTCAATAGGCCGTTGAGGCGCTGGCTGACGGGAAAGCCGCCGTGCGCAAGGCGGATGGCGGGGCCGAACAGGGTCGCCCACGGCAGCTTGCCGTGTTCCCTGTGCGCCAGTTCCAGCATGCGCAGCACGCCCGGCACCCCGACGGAACGCCCGCCTACCACGCCCGTGGCGCGCGAGACGGGACTGCCGTCCGCATTCTGGAACAGGTGTTCATCGGCGCTGGCAGGCGCCGTTTCGCGTCCGTCGAACGCCTGCACGCCCTTGGCCGTGGAATACAGCAGGAAGGCGCCGCCACCGATGCCCGACGACTGCGGTTCGACCAGGGTCAGCACCAGCTGCGTGGCGATGGCCGCGTCGATGGCGCTGCCGCCCTTTTTCAGCATCTGGTAGCCGGCATCGGCGGCCAGCGGATTGGCGGCGGCGACCATGAATTTCTGCGCCGCCCAGCCACCTTTTTCCGCATACGCGGTGGCGATTTCCGGCGCCTTTTGCGGCACTTCGGCAAATACGGGACTGGCGGCCAGGGCTCCCAGCAAGGTCAGGCTCAGCGCCAGCGGCTTCAATGTGATCATGGATTCTCCGATAAAAAAAGGGCGCACAGCCAAGCAAGGCTGTACGCCCCATACGGGGGTATCCTACATCAAATCACGCCGGGCTTATTTCGGTTGCATGCGGATGGCGCCGTCCAGGCGGATAGTCTCGCCATTGAGCATGACGTTTTCCACGATGGCTTTCACCAGTTGCGCGTATTCGCCGGGCTTGCCCAGGCGCGATGGGAACGGCACCATCTTGCCCAGCGCATCCTGTACTTCGGCGGGCATGCCGAGCAGCATGGGCGTTTCGAAAATGCCGGGCGCCACCGTCATCACGCGGATGCCGTTGCGCGACAGGTCGCGCGCCATCGGCAGGGTCAGTCCCACCACGGCCGCCTTCGACGACGCATACGCGGCCTGGCCGATCTGGCCATCGTAGGCCGCCACGGAGGCCGTGTTGATGATGACGCCGCGCTCGCCTTCGGCCGTCGCATCCTGTTTCGCCATGGCGTCGGCCGCCAGGCGGCACATATTGAAGGTGCCCACCAGGTTGATGTTGACGACCTTCTGGAACAGGGCCAGCGGATGCGGGCCATCCTTGCCCACGGTTTTCACGGCCGGCGCCACGCCGGCGCAGTTGACCAGGCCGCGCAAGGTACCCAGCCTGCCTGCCGCTGCCACCACGGCCATGCCGTCTTCTTCCGACGTCACGTCGCACTGCACGAACGCGCCACCGAGTTCAGCGGCCAGCGCCTGGCCCGCCTCCGTCTGCACGTCAGCCAGCACGACCTTGCCGCCCGCCGCCGTCAGCATGCGCGCCGTGGCCGCGCCCAGGCCCGATGCGCCGCCCGTGATGATGAATACATTGTCCTGAATCTGCATGAAATCTCCTGAGTATCCTGAGTAATAGGGGCCGTGTTCCCGGCGCCTGATGGTGGAAGCATGATGCCATGATTACGTTTACGTAAACGTAATGTCGGCGACAATTGTAGCCATTTTTGCGCTCACCGAGCGAAAACTTGCAGCGCTGGCGTACGGCGGGGTTAAAAACACTGGATAAAGGCGCCGTTGCGGTGGCAGATGCGTCCATTGGCATCGAGCGTGGCGTTGCCCGGGCCGTTGTAGCGCGCGCCGGCAGCGTCGCGGCAACCGCCCGTGTCGCATGAACCGATGGGCTGCGGCGCGCGCGGCATCGGTACGGCCGGGCTGGGCGGCAGGGGCGCCATGGGCACGAAGGGTGGCGCAGGCTGCGCCGGCATGCGGCCGATCACCTGCGCCACGGAACGGCGCGGCTGCGCGGGCGGCGCCGGGCGGCATGGCTCCACGGCCAGCTTGCCGCTGTCGCGCGGGTCGAGCTGGCACACGGGCAAAGGGGCAATCAAGGACTCGGCGGGCGCCGCCTGCTCCTGCGCCCAGGCATGGCCGCCAGCGAGCAGCATGGCACAGGCCAGCGCCGGTATGGTTTTTATCGTCGTCTGCATGCCACCTCCCCAAGCGTCGATCATACCGCTTTCATTATTGGCACACGCGGCGCCAGATGCCAACGCACCTTGCAGCGGTGTTTTATTTCCTCTCGGCACTTTCCTTCTTGCCAGCATGGCATTACAATAAGAACGATTCCCATTCTCATTCACAAAATGGGAGAGCAGTTTATTCTCTTTTCATTCATTCATACCCAAGCCACCCGGAAGGCAGCCAGGAAATAACAACATCCGGAAAGTTCACCATGACCCAGCGTAGCACCGCCTTCGTAGCCCCCGTCGCCACTCCCGCCCGCGCCATCCATTCCACCGCCATGCTCCTGCCCTGCCTGCTGTCGCTGGCCGTCAGCAGCGCCTGGGCCGAAGGCAATGTGGCCGCCGATCCCACCATGAATACGGTGGTCGTCACCGCGTCGGGCACGGCCATCGACATCAAGGATGCGCCGGCCAGCATCAGCGTCATCACGCGCGAGGAAATCGAGCGCCAGCCCGTGTATGACTTGAATACCCTGCTGCGCCGCATCCCCGGCGTGACGGGCGGCATCAGCCCCGTGGGCGAGGAATCGAAGATCAAGCTGCGCGGCTTGCCCGACAAATACACCTTGATCCTCGTCGATGGCAAGCGCATGGGCAGTTCGGCCGACACGGCTTACCGTCCCGACCTGGGCCGCCAGGACTTGAACTGGATCTCGCCCGAGATGATCGAGCGCATCGAAGTGGTGCGGGGACCCATGTCCTCGCTGTACGGTTCGGACGCCATGGGCGGCGTGATCAATATCATCACGCGCAAGGTGCCGGGCAAGTGGAACGGCTCGGCCACGGCCAACTACACGCAGCCGCAGGACAGCGGCCGCGGCACGGCGCACCAGCTGGGCGTGAACCTGGCCGGCCCCCTGTCGGAGTCGGTGGGCATGCGCCTCGGCGTGGCGCAATCGAAGCAAAATCCCGATGAGCGCAGCAGCGGCAAGGCGGGCGGCATTGGCGGCGAGCGCAACCAGACCGTTACCGGTCAGTTGAACTGGGCACTGAATAACAGGCACAGCCTGTCGCTGGACGCCAGCTATGGCCGCCAGGAAGCGAGCGATTCGCCCACGGTCGACGCCAAAGGCAGGCCGCTGTTCAGTGCCTGGGGCGCCAGCAAGCTGATACGCAAGAGCGCCAGCCTCGGCTATGAAGGCCGCTATGACTTCGGCAAGGCCAAGGTCAACCTGTACCACAACGATTATGACAACCAGTTCATCGGCACGGTGGCCAAGTCCAAGGACAGTACGCTGGACGCGACCCTGGAAAAACGCCTGGGCTGGGGCATCGAGCAATTATTGGTGATGGGCGGCCAATGGAAACACCAGGAGTTGACGAACACGGACACCATCGGCACCGTGCCCACCGATTACCTGGGCAATCCGGTGAGCGGCGCCACCCTGTCCGGCACCACCTCGGCCCTGTTTGCGGAAGATCAGCTGTTCCTGCGCGAGGACTTGACGGCCACGGCCGGCCTGCGCCTCGATCACCATAGCAAATTCGGCAACCACTACAGCCCGCGCCTGTACCTGGTGTACCACCCGCTACCTGCCTGGACCGTCAAGGGCGGCGTGTCGCAAGGCTTCCGCGCCCCCAGCCTGAAGGAAAATGCACCGGGCGCCGCCACCCAGTCGGGCGGCAACGGCTGCAACGGCTTGCGCCCGATGGGCTACATCACGGGCGGCTGCTACATGGCCGGCAATGCGGACTTGAAGCCGGAAACGAGCACGGCGGCCGAATTCGGCGTGGCGTACGAACACAACGGCTGGGATGCAGGGCTGACGTACTTCCACACGGATTTCAAGAACAAGATCGACTATACGCCGCTGGGCTTCTTCCAGGGACAATGGTGGACCAAGATGACGAATATCCAGAAGGCGCGCACCAGCGGGCTGGAAGGCACCCTGACCATCCCGCTGACGAAAAATGTAAGCTGGCGCAACAACCTGACCTATATGGCGGAAGCGAAAAACCTGACGACAGGCGTCAACCTGCTGTCGACGCCGAAAGTGTCGCTGTATTCGGCGCTGGGCTGGCAAGTGAACGACCAGCTGTTCGGCGAAGTGTCGGCCCAGTACACGGGCAAGGAACTGGACGCCGAAGCGCGCTCCTCGACGCGCCGCAAGCCCAACAAGGCCTACACCATCGTCGATGCCATCGTATCTTACAAGATCACGCCAAACTGGACCGTGCGTGGCGGCGTGGAAAACCTGTTCAAGAAGGGACCGGCCAACGACGGTCTGGTCACCTATTACGTGCCGGGACGCCGCATGTTTGCAGGCCTGACGTCGCGCTTCTGACGCGGCGCAGCCCTGCGGCATGTGCCGCGGGGCTACAGGGAATGCCTGGCCTTACTGGGCAGGCAAGCTTTGCACGGGCGTCGCCGGCGCCAGGATGGCCGGTGCGGGCGCGTGGACGGGCGCCGGCGCGGCCACGGCCAGCCAGCCCGTGGCCGGCAGCAGCGGCACCAGCAGCAGGGCCACGATATTGATGATCTTGATCAAGGGGTTCACTGCCGGACCGGCCGTGTCCTTGTACGGGTCGCCCACCGTGTCGCCCGTGACGGCCGCCTTGTGCGCGTCGGAACCCTTGCCGCCGAAATGGCCATCCTCGATGTATTTCTTCGCATTGTCCCAGGCGCCGCCGCCCGTGGTCATGGAAATGGCCACGAACAGGCCCGTGACGATGGTCCCCATCAGCAAGCCCCCCAGGGCCGCAGGCCCCAGCAGCATGCCGACGACGATGGGCACGACCACGGGCAGCAGCGATGGCACGATCATCTCGCGGATGGCCGACGCCGTCAGCATGTCGACGGCCTTGTCATATTCGGGCCGGGCCGTGCCTTCCATGATGCCCTTGATGTCGCGGAACTGCCGCCGCACTTCCACCACCACGGCACCGGCCGCGCGGCCCACCGCCTCCATCGCCATGGCGCCGAACAGATACGGTATCAGGCCGCCGATGAACAGGCCGACGATGACCATGGGGTTCGACAAATCGAACGTGATGTGCTGGCCCACGGATTCGAGTGCATGCGTGTAGTCGGCGAACAGCACCAGCGCGGCCAGTCCGGCCGAGCCGATGGCATAGCCCTTGGTGACGGCCTTGGTCGTGTTGCCGACGGCATCCAGAGGATCGGTGATGGCGCGCACGGAGTCGGGCAGGCCCGACATTTCCGCGATGCCGCCCGCGTTATCCGTGATCGGGCCATACGCGTCGAGCGCGACGATGATGCCCGCCATCGACAGCATAGCCGTGGCGGCGATGGCGATGCCGTACAGGCCGGCCAGTTGATACGAGACGAGGATGGCGACGCAGACGGCCAGCACCGGATACGCCGTGGACTTCATCGACACGCCCAGGCCGGCGATGATGTTCGTGCCGTGGCCCGTCGTCGACGCTTCGGCGATATGGCGCACGGGCTTGAAGTCCGTACCCGTGTAGTACTCGGTGATGTACACCATCAGCCCCGTGAGCACGATGCCGACGACGGTGGCGCCCAGCATCTTGTAGCGCATGGCGTCGTCGGGCCACAGCAGCCACGTCACCACGGCAAAGCCCACCAGCGACAGGCCGGCCGCCCACCACAGGCCCGTGTACAGGGCCGACATGATCTTCGCGCCGGGCTTTGTTTTCACCATCGAGCAGCCGACGATGGACGCGAGGATGGAGACGGCGCCCAGCAGCAGCGGGTAGATGATGGCCGTGCTGCTCGCCTCTGCCATCAGCAAGGCGCCCAGCAGCATGGTGGCGATCAGGGTCACGACATAGGTTTCGAACAGATCGGCCGCCATGCCGGCGCAGTCGCCCACGTTGTCGCCCACGTTGTCGGCGATGACGGCCGGGTTGCGCGGGTCGTCCTCGGGGATGCCTGCCTCGACCTTGCCCACCAGGTCCGCGCCCACGTCGGCGCCCTTGGTGAAGATGCCGCCACCGAGCCGCGCGAAGATGGAAATGAGCGAGGCGCCGAAGGCCAGGCCGATCAGGGGCTTGATCAGGTCATGCTGCGTGAGGCCGGGCGCGCCCGTCTTCACCAGCAGCCAGTAGAACAGGGTCACGCCCAGCAGGCCCAGGCCGACGACCAGCATGCCGGTGATCGCCCCGCCCTTGAAGGCCACGTTCAAAGCCTGGTTGATGCCCAGCGTGGCCGCCTGCGCCGTGCGCACATTGGCCCGCACGGAGACATTCATGCCGATGAAGCCGCAGGCGCCCGACAGCACGGCGCCGATCAGAAAGCCCAGCGCCGTCTGCAGGCCCAGCAGCACGTAGATGGCGATCAGCAGCACCACGCCGACGATGGCAATGGTGCGGTACTGGCGCGCCAGGTAGGCGGCCGCGCCCTGCTGGATGGCCAGGGCGATTTCCTGCATGCGCGCGTTGCCGGGATCCTGCCGCAGGATCCAGCTGCGCGACACCAAACCGTAAATGACTGCGACCACGCCGCAGGCTACCGCAAACCACAAACTGGCTGCCATATCGTCCCCTTCTGTTTTTATCCGACGTCATTGCCAACAGCTGCAGACCGCACCGGGTAGGTGCGCGCAGCCAGGAAAACACGACCTGCAAAAAAACTGAACCACGAAAACGATACGGCGCCCGGCTGAAGCGCGGGCACAAAAAAAGCGGACACTCGGGTCCGCTTTTCAACAACTGCTTATTCCGCCAGGGCGGCAAAGGCGCTGTCGCGGATTTGCTCGACCGGACCGACGCCGGCGATGCGGCGGTATTTCGGCGCGCCTGGCAGACCGGACTTGGCCCAGTCATTGTAGTAGCCGAGCAAGACCTTGGTCTGGTTGTGATACACGTCCAGGCGCTTCTTGACCGTTTCCGCCTTGTCGTCGTCGCGCTGGATCAGCGGTTCGCCGGTGATGTCGTCGATGCCGTCAACCTTGGGCGGGTTGAATTTGACGTGGTACACGCGGCCCGAACCCGGGTGGCTGCGGCGGCCATCCATGCGCTCGATGATCGAAGCGTCAGGCACGTCGATTTCCAGCACGTAGTCGACATTGATGCCGGCATCTTTCATGGCATCGGCTTGCGCGATGGTGCGCGGGAAGCCGTCGAACAGGTAGCCATTGGCGCAATCGGCTTCCTGCAGGCGGTTCTTGACCAGGCCGATCATGATGTCGTCCGACACGAGGCCGCCCGCATCCATGACTTTTTTCGCAGCCAGGCCCAGTTCCGTGCCTTCCTTGATCGCCGCGCGCAGCATGTCGCCCGTGGAGATTTGTGGAATGTTGTATTTTTCTTTGATGAAATTAGCTTGGGTGCCCTTGCCGGCACCGGGTGCTCCTAAAAGTATCAGACGCATTGATAAGTTCCTAAAAAACAGATTTTGGATGGTGGTATGTGTAATTATTTTTAGATGGTGTTGCCAAGGCTATCTTTCCCTACGAAACTTACCACAAAAAAACCCCGGAACGCCAGTTTGCTATCGAATTGCTATGTCCTGATTGATCAAAGCCAGCAATTCGCGAGACGGACGTTTCAAAATGTGGTTTTTACTGCAGGCACACAAAATTATATTTGCACGCCTGCCGTTTTGCGGGTAGCGCTTACAGGGCGCCGTAGTGGGCTTGCACCCGGGCAAGATCTTCCGGCGTGTCGACACCGGCGGCCGGGGCCGAGTCCGTGACATGCACGGCGATGGCGACACCGTGCCACAGCACGCGCAACTGCTCCAGCGCCTCGATGGCTTCCAGCGGCGAAGCGGACAATTGTGGGTATTCCTGCAAAAACGCATTGCTGTATGCATACAGGCCGATATGGCGCAGCGGCGCATAGCCTTGCGGCAAGCTCTCACGGGACTGCGCGAAGCCGTCGCGGTGCCACGGAATCGTCGCGCGCGAGAAATACAAGGCGCGGCCATTCTTGTCCAGCACGACCTTGACCACATTCGGATTGAACGCATCAAGCACGTCGTGCAGCGGATGCGCGCACGTGGCCATGGGGACGGCGGCGCTGATCTGCGCCGCGCAGGCGGCCAGCAGGGATGGATCGATCAAGGGTTCGTCGCCCTGCAGATTGACGACGACGGCGTCCGGCGGCAGCTCGAGCGTGCGCGCCACTTCGGCGATGCGGTCCGTGCCCGAAGGATGATCGCTGCGCGTCATGCACACTTCCACGCCATGCGCGGCGCAGGCGGCGCGAATGGACTCATGGTCGGTGGCGACGATGACGCGCGCGGCGCCCGACAAAGCTGCCTGCTCGGCCACGCGCACCACCATCGGCTTGCCGCCCAGATCAGCCAGCGGCTTGCCCGGCAGGCGCGTCGAGGCCAGGCGGGCCGGGATGATGACGATGAACGCCATCGTTATTCCACTGCGTCTTGCAGGGTGCGCGCTTCGTCCGCCCACATGATGGGGATGCCATCACGGATAGGATAGGCCAGGCGGTCGGCGCGGCAAATCAGTTCCTGCGCCTTCTTATCGTGTTCAAGCGGACCCTTGCAAACAGGGCAGACCAGGATATCAAGCAGTCGAGCGTCCACGACATTTCTCCACAATTTGTTGGGCCAGCGCGCTATCGATGCGCGCACTGACGGGGACGACCCACAGTCTCGGGTCATCTTTGAGATGTTCAATTTGCGCACATTTTACTGCATCCTTCTCGGTGATCAAGATCACATCCGTGTCGAGTGCCGCAAATGGCTGGTCGAGGAAGTCGTGGTGGTCGGGCAGCGGCAGCTCCATGAAGTGCAGTCCGGCGCCGCGCAGCATGGCAAAGAAACGCTGCGGGTTGCCGATGCCGGCCGCCGCCACGATGCGCTGGCCGCCTGCCGCCAGGTCAGCCAGAGCCATGCGTTGCGTGCGGTCGGTCAGGCGCTCGGCCACGCCACCGGCCAGCAGCATCTGCACCACCAGCCCGCCCTGCGGCGCGACACTGGCCACCAGCTCCGGCGCCAGCGCGGGCGCATTGATCACCGTCACGTCGCGCCGGCGGCGCGGCGATTCGCGCAAGGGTCCGGCCGGCAGCAGCCAGCCGTTGCCGGCGCCGCGGCCATCGAACAGCACGATTTCCACGTCGCGCCGCAAGGCGTAATGCTGCAAGCCGTCGTCCGTCACCAGCACGTCGACGTCGGGGTGCGCGGCCAGCAGCGCCCTGCCCGCCTGCGCGCGGTCGCGCCCCACCATCACGGGACAGCCGCCGCGCTGAAAGATCAGCAGCGGCTCGTCGCCCACCTGCTGCGGCGTGGAGCTGGCGGTGACGGCGCGCGGCGAACGGTCGGCGCTGCCATGGCCCCGCGAAATGACGCCCGGGCGCATGCCTGCCTCGCGCAAGGCTTGCACCAGCCAGATCGTCAGCGGCGTCTTGCCCGTGCCGCCGATAAAGATGTTGCCGACGACGACGACGGGCACGGGCAGGCGCGCCGATTTCAGTAGGTTGGCCCGGTACAAAACGCGCCGCACGGCGCTCAGGGCGCCAAACAGCAAGGAGATGGGCCACAGCGCGCACGCCAGCGGGCCGCGCGTAAGCCAGGCGCGGGTCAATGTGGTTTCAAGCTTGGCGGGGGGGGATGTGGGCATGAAGGAAGACGTAAAAATAGTGTAGGTCGGATTAGCTGCGCCGTCAGGCGCAGCTAATCCGACATGCTCGGCTGCGGCTTGTGTCGGCTTACGCCGTTCCGGCTAAGCCGACCTACTTGCTGCCGCCCGCCTGCGCCGCGAACGTCAGCTTTTCATAGCCGGCCAGGCGCGCCGCTTCCATCACGTGGATGACCATCTGGTGCATGGCAAACTGGTCGGCGTTGACCACCACCACGGGCGTTTGCGCGGGCGCCTTGCCGCCATTGGCTGCTTTCGCCGCGTTCTGCAGGGCGTCGGCCAGGCCGGCCACGTCGCGGAACGAGACGGGCTCGCGGTTCACCGTGTAGTTGCCCTTGGCATCGATGGTGACGTCGATCTGCTGCGGCTTGTCCTTGGCTTGCTCGGCGTCGGCCGTCGGCAAGGTGATCTGCAGCTCCGTAAATTTGCTGTAGGTGGTGCTGACCATGAGGAAGATCAGGATCACCAGCAGCACGTCGATGAACGGGATCAGGTTGATTTCGGGGTCTTCACGCCCCTTGCCTTTGCGGAAGTTCATTTGCGGCCACTGTGGACGATGTCGACGAACTTGACCGCTTGCTGCTCCATGTCAATGACGAAGCTGTCGACGAGGGCGCGGAAGTGGCGGTAGAAGACCAGGGCCGGCATGGCGATGGCCAGGCCAAAGCCCGTATTATACAGGGCCACCGAGATACCGTGGGCCAATTGTGCGGGATTGGAGCCGCTGGCGTTTTGCGAGCCGAAGATTTCGATCATGCCCACCACCGTGCCAAACAAGCCCATCAGCGGAGCCAGGGTGGCGATGGTGCCCAGGGTCGTCAGGAAACGTTCCAGCGTATGGGCCACGCCGCTGCCGGCCTCTTCGATCGATTCCTTCATCACCTCGCGCGGCGCGTCGACATTGCGCAGGGCGGCGGCCAGCACCACGCCCAGCGGCGAATTGTCTTCCAGCTTGGCCACCGTGTCCGGCGTAATCTTGCCGCTGCGATACACCTGCACCACTTCGTCGAACAGCTTGCGCGGCAGGATCTTGGCGCGTCGCAAATACAGCAGGCGCTCGATGATCAGGGCCAGGGCGACGATGGAAGCGATCAACAACAGCCAGATGGGCCAGCCAGCGGCTTGAAATATAGCGAGCAAAAGAAACTCCTGGTAAAGGGAAGGCGGTGAATTGCCCGAACAGCCTGTATTGTACCGAGCGCCAAAGAACGATGGTACGTCCGCGCGGGAATGGCGCAATGTAGCGCGTTGCCGCGCCGGCGGCAAGTGGCGCCCGCATGGCACTTGTCCACACCGCGCGGCGAGCACCTGCCACTGCGGCACAGTTTTGCACACTTTGTGTGGATAAGATTGTGAGCAAGCATGAAGTCCAGCATGCAAGCCCTTGATTTACATGAAGATTATTGCACTGCGCAAAATACAGGCATAGCAGCGCATCGCCAGTAGTCAATGTCAATAAATTAATATTTGAAGAGTTCTGCACATTTACTGTGGACAAGATTGTGTGCAAAGCCGAGGAATCAAATTAAGCCATTGATTTTAAAGGAAATTAAATCAATGAGTAAAAAAGTGGCAGCCAGCGCGAAATTGTCGGCAGACAAGCCGTCAAAGTTCTGCACACAATCTGTGGACAAGATTGTGCGCAAGCGCAAAGATACGCGCCAAGTACTTTGATTTATATCGTTTTTATTGCCTTGCATAAAAATGTAGCAAGGGCAAAAAAGCGCGCTCTTCGGCGTCTTATTTCTCTTCAAAACAGCACTTTTCCACCGCCAGCGCAGTTCCACACATAAAGTGTGGATAAGATTGTGAGCAAGCGGATTGACTCCATGCAAGAGCATTGATTTTAAAGGGATTTTTTTCTTTGCTCAAAAATAAGGCAACAATATACGACGTCCACGCAGTGGAAAACCCGGGCAAACCAGGAAACGGTTTATGCAGTTTTGCACACATTCTGTGGATAAGATTGTGAGCAAGGCCCACGACATGATGCTACACCCTTGATTTATATGGCTATTTTTATCCTGCGTAAAATTCAGGCAAGCCATGCCATGGACGCTCCAGTGGATAAATGGGGCGCTGCGCCAGAGTTCTGCACATTTTTTGTGGATAAGATTGTGCGCAAGGCCATGCATGGCATACTAAGCGCTTGATTCATATGGACTTTGTTTCCGTGCGCAAAAATGTAGCAAGGCATTTTTATCGCTCAGTATTGGTTTGCCGGGCCACGTTTGTCCAAGGCAAAAAGTTCCGCACACTTTCTGTGGATAACTTTGTGCGTAAGTGGCAGGGGCTGTACTGATGTGCTTGATATTAAAGGTTTTTTTCCCTGTGCACGCAAATCAGGCATACGGGAATTCATCATGAAATCAAATACTTAGAAATAGAACTTGTTGTTTTGCGCGATATATGACATAAGCATGACCTCGCCGATAATATGTGGACAGCTTCCCTCTTTCCCCCTGCCTGATGATGAACGACAACCCGACTGACAGCGGCTTTGCCGCCCCGCCCGTGCTGACCGTCAGCGCCCTGAACCAGGCCGTCGCGCGCCTGCTCGAACGCTCGTTTCCCCTGACCTGGATCGCCGGCGAGATTTCCAACTTCACACGCGCCGCTTCCGGCCACTGGTATTTCACCTTGAAGGACGATGGCGCCCAGGTGCGCGCCGTGATGTTCCGCGGCCGCGCCCAGTTTGCCGGCTTCACGCCACGCGAAGGCGACAAGGTCGAAGTGCGTGCCCTCGTCACCCTGTACGGCGCGCGCGGCGACTACCAGATCAACGTGGAAGCCATCCGCCGCGCCGGCGTGGGCGCCCTGTACGAGGCGTTCCAGCGCCTGAAGGAAAAGCTGGCCGCGCAGGGACTGTTCGAGCAGGAACGCAAGCGCGCCATCCCCATGTTCGCGCGCACGATCGGCATCGTCACCAGCCCGCAGGCGGCGGCCCTGCGCGACGTCTTGATCGCGCTCCAGCGCCGCGCGCCGCACGTCTCCATCATCCTGTATCCCACACCCGTGCAGGGCCAGCAGGCGCCGGAAAAGATCGCGCACGCCATTCGCACGGCATCAGCACGGGCCGAGTGCGACGTGCTGCTGGTGTGCCGTGGCGGCGGCAGCATTGAAGACCTGTGGTCGTTCAACGATGAAACCGTGGCATACGCGATCGCCGATTGCGCCATGCCCGTGATCAGCGGCGTGGGCCACGAGACCGATTTCACGATCGCCGACTTCGCGGCCGACCTGCGCGCGGCCACGCCGACGGCGGCGGCCGAACTGGCGGCCACGCCGCGCGCCGACTGGCTGGCCTCCCTGCGCGCCGATGCGGCCGACCTGCGCCGCGCCATGCGCCGCCGCCTCGACGATGCGGCGCAGACGCTGGACCGCCACAGCCGCCGCCTGCTCAACCCGAAGGCGCAGCTGCAGCAGCAGCGCCTGCAGCTGCTGGCCCTGTCGACGGCGATGACGCATGCGGCGCGCGCGCCCGTGACCCAGTCGCAGTACGCGCTGGAGCGCCTGCGTTCACGCTGGGCGGCCTTGCGGCCCGACGTCACGGCGCCGCGCGCGCGCCTGGTGGAAATGCAGAGGCGCGGCGGCGCGGCCATGGCGCAGCAGCTGGGCCAGCGGCGCCACCGCCTCGACGGCCTGGCGGCGCAGCTGGAGCTGTTGAATCCGCAGCGCACTCTGGAGCGGGGCTATGCCATCCTGCGCGATGAAAAGGGGAATATCGTGCGCTCGCCGGCCCAGCTGCAGGCGCGCCAGAACGTCAACGTGCGCCTGGCCGAAGGCAGCGCGCAGATCGGCATCGCCAGCGTGCAAGCCACCCTGGAATAAGCGTTGGAATAAAAAAGGCCGGGGAAGAACCCCGGCCCAACACCTGCCCTACTGAGTGGACTGCGACTGCGACTGCTCTTTCACCCTACCCGATCAGAACTTCATCGACACGCGCGCGCCAAACGTGCGCGGCGCGTTGTAGAAGGCGCCGTAGATCTGCTGCGTGGGCTGGCATGGCATGCCCACGTCCGTGCAGATTTCATTGACGTCGAGCTTGACGGCCTTGTCGGTGGCGTTCTGCACGAACGCTTCCACCGTGTAGGCCTTGTTCGCCGGCTGGAAGCGCAGGCTCAGGTCCAGCGTCGTGTAGGCTTCCTGGCGCTTGACACCCGCATGGCCCGGCACGTCGCCATTGAACGCGCCCGCGCCCACGTACGACATGGTTTCATAGTGCACCGAGGCGCGCGGCGTGAGCTGGCCGCCGGCGACAGTAAAATCATGCTCGTACTGCACCGTGGTGGAAAACTTCGGCGCATGCTTCATGGTACTGCCGCCCACGTTCACCAGTGGCGCCGTCGAGCCGCAGGACTGGCCATTCGCGCGCGCCGCGTCGACATCGCACGACATGAAGTCGTCATACACGGCTTTCAACCAGGTGGCGTTGCCCGTCAGGCGGTCGACCTTCGTTGGCCGCCACACCCACTCCGCTTCCAGGCCCTTGACGGTGGCGCCGGCCGCGTTGAAGTTGGCCAACACGCTGTTGACCACCTGCGATTCGAGCTTGTCCTTGTACTTCATCAGGAAGGCATCGAGGTTCAGCGTCAGTTCGCGGTTCAGCAAGTCCGACTTGAAGCCGATTTCATAGCTGGTCAGCTTTTCCGGCTTGGTGGTGGCGCCGCCGTCGCCGATGGCCGGCGAGTGGAAGCCCGTCGTCACGGAACCGAACAGCAAAATATCCGGGCGCAGCTTGTACTCGATGCGGCCCAGCCAGGTGGCCTGGCCGTATTTCAGGTCGGCCGTGTTGTCGCCCGGCGTATTGCCGCAGGCGGCGGCCGTGATGGCGCCGCCTGGCCCGATATTGTGCGTATTGGCCAGGCCCGTGCCGGGCGTGACGAGCTGGCGCAGCTGGTCGGCGGTGAGGACCGTGGTGCCCAGCGGCGTGTTGGCGGGCCAGTTCGGGCAAGCCCAGTTCTTGCCGCCGATGTCGAATTTATGGTCTTTCGTGTAGCGCGCGCCGGCCGTCAGCTTGATCTGGTCCGTCACCTGCTGGCTGACCTGGCCGAACACGGCCTTCGATTTGAGCTGGCGGTCGCCCTGGATGAAGGACATGGCCGAGGCATACTGGCCCACGGTCGGCTGCACGAAAATCACGGCGCCGTTGGCGATATCCTGATGCACGGCGGCCTGCGAAATCTGGCTGCGGTCGATATCGAAGCGCACCTTGTTCTTTTCATTGAACAGGAACAGGCCGGCCACCCACTGGAACGGCGCATCGTCGTCCGAGCGCGCCTGCAGCTCGTGCGAATAACTGTCGAACTGCGCCCAGTCGGTGCGGTTTTCCGATTTAAAGCCGGGGAACAGGCCCGCATCCGAGTCGTTGCTGTTCTGGCGCTTGTAGCGGCTCCAGCTGCCCAGGTACGTGAGGTCCAGCGCGTCCGTCGGCTTGTAATTGAGCTTGCCCTTGTAGGTGAGAATCGACTGGTCCAGGGTGCCCGGCGTGTCGATCAGGGCCGAGCGCAGCTTCTCGCCCGGCTTCGGTTCGGCGGCCAGGTAGACGTTGCCGGCCCCCTGGTCGAGGAAGTAGTCGGCGATGAAGGTGCCGCGCAGCTGCGGCGTGAACTTCCACAGCAGCGAGGCGCGCACGCCCATCTGGTCGCCGGCGCCATACTTGGCCGTGCCCGGCATGACGTTCGAGCCGCGGCGGAAGTCCACCGTGCCGTCGTGGCTATCCTTGATGGCGGCGATGCGCAGCGCCACGTCGTCGGAAAGCGGGATATTCAACATGCCCTGCGTCTGCAGGTGGCGGTAGTCGCCCACCGTGATGCCGGCCGAACCCATGAACTTGGCCGTGCTCGGCGCGGCCGACACGAGGTTGACGGCGCCCGCCGTCGAATTGCGGCCGTTCAGGGTACCCTGCGGTCCGCGCGCCACCTCCACGTGCGACAGGTCATACATCAGCGCCGTGGCGCCCTGCGGACGCGGCGAATACACGCCATCGACATAAAAGGCGACGGCCGGGTCGCCCAGCTCCGTGTGGTTGGCCGAACCGACGCCGCGCATGTAGACGTGCACGCCGCCCGAGTCGCCATGCTGTTCGACGACGAGGCTGGGTACCATGGTGGCCAGCGACGCCAGATCTTTCACTTGATTGTTTTGCAGGGTGTCCTGGTTGAAGGCGGTGACGGCCAGCGGCGTCTCCTGCACGAAGGTGTTGCGGCGCGTGGCCGTGACGACGATGCGCTCCATCTGTTCTGAGGCCGGTTTTTCCGCCTCCGTGGCTACCGCCTCCTGTGCCATGGCGGCGCCGCTGCCCAGCAAGATGAACTGGGCGAAGGTCGCATGCGCCAGGCTGAGGGCGATGGTATTGCGTTTGAGCTGTTGCATTGTTGTTGTCTCCTGTACCGCTGGTTGAGTGATGATCACATAGCTCTTTGGCTACTGCTGCACATTTTTGGGGTGTCAATCTGAAGTCATGTCGCCTCCGTGCGGGGTCAATGGGTGGCCACGGCGCGCCCGGCCGTGTCGAATAGAAAGGCATGGCCTTCTTCCGGCGCAAAGCCGATGGCGCTGCCCTGCGCCAGCGCGTGGCGCGCCTCGCCATGCAGCTTGATGGCCACCGCATGCGGGCCGCCGCCGATGCGGTCGTCCAGCGTCGCGTGGATGATCTGCGCATCGCCCAGCTGCTCGATCAGGGTTACGGTGGCGCCATAGCCTTCATTGCGCGGCACCAGGCGCAGGTGTTCGGGACGTATGCCGACCAGCATGCCCGCCGCGCCACCGAGCTGGCTGGCCAGCGCCGGGACGGCCGCGCACGGCAAGAAGTTCATGCGCAGTGCGCCGATGAAGCCGGCCACGAACTGGCTGGCCGGACGGCGGTACAGGTCCAGCGGCGCGCCCACCTGCTCCAGGTGGCCGCCGTGGAAGACGGCGACCCTGTCACCGAGCGTCATGGCCTCGACCTGGTCGTGCGTGACGTAAATCATCGTGGTGCCCAGTTCCTGGTGCAGCTTGGCCAGCTCGATGCGCGTCTGCACGCGCAGCGAGGCGTCGAGGTTGGACAGCGGCTCGTCGAACAAAAACACCTTGGGCTGGCGCACGATGGAGCGGCCGATGGCCACGCGCTGGCGTTCGCCACCCGACAAGGCCTTGGGCTTGCGCTCGAGCAGGTGCGTGATCTGCAAAATCTCGGCCACCTTGCCCACGGCCGCGCGCACTTCCGCTTCTGGTTTACCCGCCAATTTGAGGGCAAAGCCCATGTTGTCGCGCGCCGTCATGTGCGGATACAGGGCGTAGCTCTGGAACACCATGGCGATGCCCCGTTCGGCCGGCGCCACGTCGTTGGCCAGCAGGTCGCCGATGCGCAGCTGGCCCGCGCTGATGTCTTCCAGTCCCGCGATCATGCGCAGCAGGGTCGACTTGCCGCAGCCGGAGGGCCCGACAAAGACCATGAATTCGCCATCATGGATATCGAGGTCCAGGCCCTTGACGATTTCCGGGCCGTCGCCGTAGGTCTTGCGGATGCCGCGCAGGGAAATGGCGGCCATGTCAGTGCTCCCCGGCCAGAGCAGCGGCATGGGACGCGCGCTGCGCGGCGATGAAGTCGCGGTACCACAGGGCGCTGTCCTTGAAGCTGCGCTGCTGCGTGGCGTAATCGACGTACAGCATGCCGAAGCGCTTGGCGTAGCCCGAGTTCCACTCGAAGTTGTCCATCAGGCTCCAGTAGAAATAGCCGCGCACGTCGATGCCCTGCGCGATCACGGCGCGCAAGGCGTCCAGGTGCAGCCGCACGTACTCGATGCGCGGCGCGTCATGGATCTTGCCGTCGACGGGCTTGTCGGCGACGGCCATGCCGTTTTCCGTGATGTAGACGGGCGGCAGCCGGTATTCGCGGTGCAGGCCCACCAGCAGTTCCGTCAAGCCCTGCGGATAGGTTTCCCAGCCCATGTCGTTGACGCCGAGCTTGCACTCGGGCTTGCGCGGCGGCGTCTCGGCGCTCATGAAAGCGCGCGTGTAGTAGTTCACGCCGAGGAAATCGATGGGCTGTTTGATATCGATGAAATCGTTTTCAAAGATGGATAAAGCAGAAGCATCCGGGTGTTTCAGGGCCAGGGCCGGGTAGCGGCCCTTGAAGATGGCGTCCATATACCACTGCACCGAGCGCGCATATTCGAGTTCGGCCAGTTCGCGGTCCTGGGCGCTGTCGGTGGCCGGCGTGGCCGTCCATTGATTGAGCACGATGCCCAGTTTGGCCGGCGAATTCACGGCGCGCATGGCTTGCATGGCCAGGCCGTGCGACAGCAGCAGATGGTGCGACACTTGCACGGCGGCGGCCGGGTCGGCCATGCCGGGGGCGAACTGGCCCGTGCCGTGGCCCAGCACGGCCGTGCACCACGGTTCATTGTGCGTGGCGATGCTGGCGACCTTGTGGCCGAAGCGGCGCGCCACCTCGGCTGCATAGGCGGCGAAGTGGTAGCAGGTGGCGCGATTGAGCCAGCCGCCCTCGTCCTGCAAGGCTTGCGGCAAGTCCCAGTGGTACAGGGTCAGATGGGCATCGAGTCCCTTGGCGGCCAGCGCGTCGAGCAGGCGCGCATAGAAGTCGAAGCCGGCCTCGTTCCAGGCGCCGGAACCCGTGGGTTGCACCCGCGACCAGGACATGGAAAAGCGGTAGGCGTTCACACCCAGATTGGCGATCAGCTCCACGTCATCAAAGTAGCGGTGGTAGTGGTCGCAGGCCACGTCGCCATTGCTGCCGTCGATGATCTTGCCATCCGCATGGCTGAAGGTATCCCATATGGACGGGCCGCGGCCATCGATGGCGGCGGCGCCCTCGATCTGGTAGGCGCTGGTGGCCACGCCCCAGGTGAAGGTGGCGGGAAAGTTGGTGTCAATGTCGTCGTTATGCATGGTGGTGGTATCAGCGTGAGGGGTTGAAATAAGTGAGTGCATCAGCCTTTGACGGCGCCCTGGGTCAAACCTTCAATCAGGCGCTTCGAGGCGACAAAAAACAGCAGCAGCAGCGGCAGCACGGCGATCGCGGCGCCCGTCATCAGCGCGCCCCACTCCGTGTTGTTGGGCGCCTGCATGCTGCGCAGGGCCAGCGGGATCGTGTAGTTCTCGACCGAGCGCATGACCACCAGCGGCGTGATGAAATTGTTCCACGAGTTGATGAAGGTGATCAGGCCCAGGGTCCCCATGGCGGGGCCGATCAGCGGCAGCACGACCCGCCAGTAGATGGCGAATTCGCCGCAGCCGTCGATGCGCGCCGCCTCGATCAGGTCCTTCGGAATCGCCGTGCCGATATACTGGCGCATGAGGAAAATCCCCAGCGCGCCGGCCGCGCCCGGCACGTACAGGGCGCGCGGCTGGTCCAGCCAGCCGAGGAAATCCATCAGCATGAAGGTCGGGATCATATTCATGAACGACGGGATGATCATCGACGCCATCACCAGGGTAAACAAGGGCCGCTTGAAGCGGAACTCGTACATGGCGAAGGCATAGCCGCCCAGCGAACAAAAGAACAGGGTCAGCGCGGTGGTCATCAGGGCCACGTACAGGCTGATGCCGATATTGCGCCAGAACGGCAGGCGCTCCTGCAGCAGCTCGATGTTGTTGAGCAGGGCCGTGCCGAACCAGCGCGGCGGGGGCAGGCTGTAGATCTCGGCGCTCGTGTGCGTGGCGAAGACGAACATGAAATAGAACGGCGCGACCATGATCAGGGCGCCGATGGCCACCATGGCGTAAGCCGTCCAGCGGGTAGTTTTCATTTGGCCTCCTTGCGCTCGTTGCGGCTGAAGATGCGGTTATTCACCCAGGTGGTGCTGGCGATGATGAGGAACAGCAGCCAGGAAATGGCCGACGCCGTGCCGAAGTCGCCCGAGGAAAACGCCGTCTTGTAGACGAAGATGGCCGTCGTCATCACCGACTGGCTCACGCCGCTCGATTCGGCCACCAGCACGAAGGGTTCCTCGAACAGTTGCAGATTGCCCATGATGGTCAAGGTCACGGCCAGGTAGATCATGGGGCGCAGCTGCGGCAAGGTGATGTACCAGAATTGCTGGCGTGTCGAGGCGCCATCGATGGTGGCCGCTTCATACAAGTCCTTGGGGATGACCTGCAGCGCGGACAGGTACAGCACCAGGTTCCAGCCCAGGTAGCGCCAGAAAATGACGAAGGCGACGGCCGGCTTGATGAACAGCGAGCTGCCCAGCCAGTCGATCGATTCGGCAGGGAACAGGCCACCGATCAGCGGCAGGTTGGCGCACCATTGGATCAGCACATTGATCTGTCCATAGTCGCGCGAAAACAGCGTATTGAAGACCATCGCGATGGCCACGCTGGAGGTGATGAACGGTAAAAAGTAGATGCCGATCACCAGGTTGCGCGAGCGCTTGAAACTGTTGTGGATGAAGGCCGCCAGCGGAATGGCCACCAGGTGCTGCGGCACGCCCGAGGCCAGTGCCAGCCACACGGTATTGCCCAGCGAGCGCAGGAACCACGGGTCGCTCAAGGCATATTTATAGTTGTCCAGGCCCACCCACTGCATGGCTTCCACGCCGCTGGCCGCTTCCCACTGGTTGAACGACAAATAGATGGAAAACAGCAGCGGGAACAGGCTGAAGACGGCGAACAAAATGAAGAAGGGGCTGATGAAGATGTACGGCGCCCACTGCTTCATGTTGAAGCGTTTTTTTGCGGGCCGCGCTGCTGCTGCAGCGGGCGCGCCCTCGGTACAAGGCATGGAGGTAGTCATGCTGCTCCTAGCGCCGCGCGCGGTGGGTGATCAGGGCTTTGGCGTCGGCCAGCGCCGTCTTGATATCCTTGTTTTGCGCCAGCACGCTTTCCAGTTCCATGTTGACGATGTCGCGCGCCACGGCGTCGAACTTGTCGACGCGGATGACGGGAATCTTCGCCGCCGTGTCGCGCGCCAGCAGGCGCGTCTTCTGGCCGCCGAAGTACGGCTGCGGCTCGTCCATCATCGGGTCCGCATAGGCTGCCTTCAGGGCCGGGAAGGCGCCGATCTCTTTCAGCGAATGCAGCTGGATATCCTTGTTGACGGTCATGAACTTGATGAATTCCCAGGCCTGAATTTTATTCGCGGCCTTTTTCGGGATGCCGTAGAAGGAGCCGCCGTAGGACGCCAGCGCGCCGGCCGGCAGGTTCGCCGCGCGCCACTGGCCGGCGGACGCAGGCGCCAGCCACTTGGCCAGGTGGCCGCTGAGCCAGGAACCCATCATCTGACTGGCCACCTTGTCGCGTTTGAAGCCTTCGGCCCATTCGCCCGTCCAGGCCACGGTGCGCGCATCGATGCCGGCCACGCGCGCCGCCTTGGCCAGTTCGAAGGCTTTGACGAAACGGGGCGAGTCGACCAGCACCTGGCCCTTGTCGCCAAAGTAAATGCCTTCGCCATCTTTCAGATTGGCGCGGATATAGATGTCGGCCAGGTCGCTGGCGCCGGCCAGCAGATAGGTGCCGGTGGCGGCCTTGAGCTTCTTGCCGGCGGCGATGTACGACTCCCACGATTGCGTCAAATCGCTTTCCTTGATACCCGCCTTGTCCATCAGGTCCTTGCGGTAGAACAGGGTGCCCGGCCCCAGGTCGGCCGGCATGGCGCCCAGGGTGCCGCGCGAACTGGTCGCCTGCACGAAGGTGAACGGCACGAACTGGGCGCGGTACTGCCCTGCCCCGTAGGGCGGCAGCAAGAGATCTTCCATGCCCTTTGATTCGGCGAAGCTGCCGACATAGCGGAAGTCGATGGCCATCACGTCGGGCAGGCGCGCGCCGGCCGCCAGCGCCGTCGTCATCGAGTTATGGTGGTCGTCGATCTGCAGGCTGACCAGCTTGACCTTCACTTGCGGATACAGCTTTTCCCACAGGGGCAAGGCCGTCTTGACGGCGCGGTCCAGGTCGGGAAACGAGGCGACAGTAATCGTGGCTGGCGCCAGCGACGGCAGAGGTGCGGCAGCCTGGACGACTGCGGGCGCGGCGGCCACGCTGGCGGCCAGGGTCAGCGCTGCCAGCGGGGCGGCGCCAAGGATGCTTGACTTCATTATTTCATCTCCGTTTATTGAGCGTCTTCTATCTTGAAAACGTTTTCACAACACGTGTCCATTTAACACCGCAAAGAAAATCAAGTCAACCGAAAAAGTTGTCATTTTTATTGAGGACAGCGTGGCAAGCGGGGCGCTGCTGCGCGTGTTCTCCTATGAAAAAGCACAAAAAATTCGCCATTTTGAGAGGCGTTGTTTTTTGTGAAAACGTTTTCAGACATAGATCGGGTTAGCGGGGCCGCCGAGGTGCGCAAGCGCGTAATCCGACGTGAACGGCCAACAATATGTCGGGTTACGCCCGCAGGGCTAACCCGACCTACGCCGGCCTACGGCCCTGCGGCCATTTATGGTAATCTTTCACTGAAAAGGTTTTCAGAGCACTGACAACCGGCCATCTTGATACCAGGAATCACCTTGAACGCTAGCGCCCACGCCGCTCCCCCTTCCACCCTGCTCGACGTCGCGCGCCAGGCCGGCGTGTCGCCCAGCACCGTCTCGCGCATCCTGAATGGCACGGCCAGGGTCTCCGACGACAAGCGCGACGCCGTGCTGGCGGCCATCGCGCACATGAAATTCGCGCCGAACCAGATGGCGCAGGGCTTGAAAAAGGGCCGCTCGATGACCATCGGCATCGTGGTGCAGGATATTTCCAGCCCCTTCTTCGACGAAAGCCTGCGCGGCGTGGACGACGGCCTGAAAGACACGGGCTATGCGTCCGTCATCGTCAGCGGGCACTGGAATGCGCAGGAAGAGGCCGACCGCATCCGTTTGCTGCTGGCAAGAAAGGTCGACGGCATCATCCTGCTGTCAGGGCGCATCTCGGACCAGAGCGTGCTCGATTTCTCGCAGCAGCGGCCCATCGTATCGACGGGACGCCTGCTGGCCACGAAAAGCGCCATCGGTTTCAAACTCGACAACGAATACGGCGCCTACCTGGCCGTGCGCCACCTGGTGGAACTGGGCCACCGCCGCATCGCGTTCGTCGCCGGTCCGGCCAACAACACGGATGCGGCCGAGCGCCTGACGGGCTACCAGCGCGCGCTGCGCGAAGCGGACATTCCCATCGATCCGAAGCTGATGGCGGAAGGCGATTTCCACGAGGCAAGCGGGATGCTGGCCATGAACCGTTTGTTCGATACGCAGCAACAATTTAGCGCCGTCTTCGCCGCCAACGACCTGTCCGCCTATGGCGTGCGCCTGTGCCTGTACCGCAAGGGCATCCGCGTGCCCGACGATATCTCGCTCGTCGGCTTCGATGACTTGCCCGGCTCGTCCTACACGACGCCGCCGCTGACGACCATCCACCAGCCCCTGTACGACATCGGCCGCATCGCCACCGAAGCGCTGCTGGGGCTGATCAATGGCGAAGCCGTGCAGGCAGCCATTCCGCCTTTGGCGCTGATCGTCAGGGAAACAACGCGCCGTTTTCGCTAGGCTCGGCGCTGAACGAGAATCACTACGCCACCGGCATCCGCGACGCGTGCCGGAATCTGCAGCAATGGCGCATCCGCTTTACAATAGTGGCTCGTTCAGCAAGAATGCCTGCTTCAAGCAAGCTTGGCTCAACCCTCCGGCCACAGGCTGGAAGACTCCGAACACTCACCACAAAGGGACATCACATGGAACATACTCTGCCACCACTGCCGTATGAAATGGACGCTCTGGCGCCGCATATTTCGAAAGAAACCCTGGAATACCACTATGCCAAGCATCACCAGGCGTATGTCACCAACTTGAACAACCTGATCAAGGGCACCGAGTTCGAGAACCTGTCGCTGGAAGAGATCATCAAGAAATCGTCGGGCGGCATCTTCAACAATGCGGCGCAAGTATGGAACCACACCTTCTACTGGAACGGCATGAAGCCGGCCGGCGGCGGCGCGCCTGCGGGTGCCGTGGCTGACGCGATCAACGCCAAATGGTCGTCGTTCGACAAGTTCAAGGAAGAATTCACCAAGTCGTGCGTGGGCAACTTCGGTTCGGGCTGGACCTGGCTGGTGCAAAAAGCCGACGGCTCCGTCGACATCGTCAACACCTCGAACGCCGGCTGCCCGCTGACCACCGGCGACAAGCCGCTGCTGACCTGCGACGTCTGGGAACACGCCTACTACATCGACTACCGCAACCTGCGCGCCAAGTACGTGGAAACGTTCTGGGGCCTGGTCAACTGGGACTTCGTTGCCAAGAACTTCGCGTAAGCGATTCTTGTCAACGTAGGACGAAAAGAGGCCTGCGCCACACGGCGCAGGCTTTTTTTTGCCTGCGAAAAAGCCAGGCGCTGCGCTACAATCAGCATCCTCCCACCTCGCCCTGCCCCGATGTCCGCTCGCCTGCTGCGCCGCCTGTTGCTGTTGCCCCTGCTGGCGTGCCACCTGCACGCGTGCGCGGCCCCCCCATCGCCCCTGCTGTCCGACTACACCCACAACGCCTGGGGCGCCTTGCAAGGCGCGCCCGTCGATGTGCTGAAATTTGCCCAGGGCCAGGATGGCTGGCTGTGGATCGCCACGGCCACCGGTCTGTACCGTTACGACGGCGTGCACTTCGAGCGCGTCGACAGTGTGTACGGCCACCGCCTGCCGTCAAGCAATGTGCTGGGCCTGGCCACGCCGCCGGACGGCGCCGTCTGGGTCGGCTACCGCCTCGGCGGCGTCAGCGTCTTTCGCCAGGGGCGCGCGCGTACCTACCGGGAAGCGGACGGCTTGCCGTCGGGCGCCGTGTTCCATATCGAGGCGGCGCCCGACGGCACCATCTGGGTCGGCACGCGCGATGGCGCGGCGCGCCTGGCACCGGGCGCCGACCGCTTCGAAGCGCAGGCCGCCAACGTGGGCCTGCCCGACAAGCGCGTGTACCAGATCCTGTTCGGACGCGACGGCACGCAGTGGATGGGCACCATGCATGGCGTCTTTTTCCGCAAGCCGGGCCAGGCGCGCTTTTCCCATGCCTGGCCACGCACCATGCTCGTCAGCATGGATGAAGCGCCCGATGGCGCCATCTGGGCCGTCGACAACCAGAACAATTACTATCGCGTGCGCACCAGCGCGCCGCGCGGCGATGCCCCCATCCGGCCCGACGCCAGGGGCAACGGCCTGCGCTTCGACCGCGCCGGCACCATGTGGCTGATGCAGCCCGACGGCATTGAACGCAAGTTCGATCCTTCCGGCCCCAGCCTGCCGGCCCAGCGCCTGACGCGCCAGAACGGCATCAGCGGCCCGCTACCGCAAACGTCGTTCCAGGACCGCGAAGGCAATCTGTGGTTCGGCACCTCGACCGGCCTCGATCGTCTGCGGTCGAACCGCCTGCAGACCTTGCCCGTCGCCGTCCCCTTCGACCATCCCGGCATGCTGCCGGGACCCGATGGCGACGTGTGGATCGGCGACTACGTGGGCGACGTGCGCAGCTTTACCGCCGACGGGGTGAAAAAAGTGGAACTGAAAGGGACGCTGGCGGCCAGCCACTGGGCGCCCGACGGCACGCTATGGCTGGGCAACGAGCAGGAGCTGCACCATCGCGCGCGCAACGGCGCCATGACGCGCGTGGTGCCGCCCGTGCTGGGGGTCGATCCGCAGGCGCTGCAGCAGGACCGTTCGGGCGCGCTGTGGGCGTCGTTTTCCGGCGGCGGCCTGTTTCGCCTGAGCGAAGGAAAATGGATGGCGAACGGCGGCCTGACCGGCCTGCCGGCGGCGCTGACCACGGCCATGGCGCTCGATGGCGCCGGCACCGTCTGGCTGGGCCATGCCGACAATACGCTCAGCCTGGTGGCCGACGGCCAGCGCGCGGGCGCCGTCAGGCGGCTCGGCGCGCCCGAGGGCCTGCAGGTGGGCACCGTGCTGCAGCTGTACCGCGATGGCGAGGCGATGTGGGCCGGCGGCGAAAACGGCGTGGCCCTGTACCGCGCCGGCCGCTTCCAGATGCTGCGCGGCGCGCACGGCGCGGCGTTTCGCGGCGTGTCGGGCATCGTGCGCCTGCCGGACGGCGACCTGTGGCTGCATGGCGCGGATGGCATCGATCATATCGGCGCCGCCAGCCTGGCCGCGTGGATGCGCGACGGCAGCGCCGTCGTCTCGGAACGCTTCGACGCGCTCGACGGCTTGCAGGGCCATGCCTCGCAGCTGCGCCCCGTGCCGTCGCTGATCCATGCGCCCGACGGCAAGCTGTGGTTTTCCACCTCGGCCACCATCGCCATGCTCGACCCGCTGCATATCCGCCGCAATCGCCTGCCGCCGCCCGTGCAGATCCACAGCTTGCTGGCCGATGGCGTGCGCTATGCCCTGGACGCCGGCAAGCCGCTGCACCTGCCGCAAGGCAGCAAGACCCTGCAGATCGGCTTCACGGCCCTGAGCCTGTCGATGCCGGAACGCGTGCGCCTGCGCTACCGGCTGGCGGGCGTGGACGCCGGCTGGCAGGAAGCGGTGGGACGCCGCGAAGCCTATTACACCAATCTGGCGCCCGGCAGCTACCGCTTCGACGTCACTGCCGCCAACGAAGACGGCGTCTGGAACACGCAAGGGACAGGGCTCGACATCGTCATCGCGCCAGCCTTCGTGCAAACGCCATGGTTCGTGCTGTTGCTGGCGCTGGGCGGCGCGCTGCTGCTGTATGGCGGCTATGTGCTGCGCATCCGCCACCTGACGCGCAATATGCAGGAACGGCTGCAGGAACGCTTGCAGGAGCGCCTGGCCGAACGCTCGCGCATCGCCCGTTCGCTGCACGACACACTGCTGCAAAGCGTGCAGGGCCTGATCCTGTCGTTCCATGCGCATGCGGACATGCTGCCCAAGGGCACGCGCGAACGGGCGCGCCTCGATGGCACCCTCAATCTGGCCGACCAGCTGCTGATCGAAGGCCGCGACCAGATCATGGACTTGCGCGCCTCGGCCGAACCCGACGAACTGCGCCTGGCGCTGCAGCAATTCGGCAAGGGCCTGGCCGAGCACCGCGCGCACGCCTTCGCGGTGCATGTCAGCGGCATCTGCCGGCGCCTGCAGCCGCGCGTGCATGACGAGATCTATGCCATCGCGCGCGAAGCGCTGTTCAACGCCTCGCGCTATGCCGAGGCGGCAAACATCGTGCTGGAACTCGACTATGCGGAGCAGGCATTCACCCTGCGCGTGCGCGACGACGGCTGCGGCCTCGATGACGCCGTGGCGCAAACGGGCCAGCGGCCCGGCCACTGGGGCCTGGTCGGCATGCGCGAGCGCGCCGCCGGCATCAAGGCCAGCCTGCGCATCGACAGCCGGCCCGGCGCCGGCACGCAGATCGAAGTGAGCGTGCCGGGCCGCCTGGCCTACTGACGGCCAGGCACGCAGGCAAGCGTCTGCGGCCAGGATAGAAAATGTTATACGATGCGCAAGAGCACTGCCTTGCTCGCCCATCCTGCCCCCAACCACTTTCTGAAAGCCCACCATGCAAAAATACCTGCTCGCCCTGCTCGTGTTTGCCTCCGGTTCCACCTTCGCCAACTCGGCCTGCGACACGCCGCGCAACGACTTCGACGGCCTGTATTGCCTCAACAAGGTGTACCAGGAGGCGGACAAGGAACTCAACGCCAACTACAAGAAGCTTGGCTCCCGGCTCGATGCCGGCGGCAAGCAAAAGCTGAAAGCGGGCCAGCTTTCCTGGATCAGCGAGCGCAACGAGCGATGCTCGAAAAAGGATGGCTCGGGCTTCTATGTGAACCTCGACTGCGCCACGCGCACCACCATCGAACGCGCGCAATTCCTGCAAGACCGGGTGCGCGAATGCGTGAGCGCCGGCTGCCAGAACAGCAAACTGTGAGCTGAACCGGCGCGCCATGGCCGCCCTCCCCACAGGTCGCCGCTGGCCTCGTTGAGCGCCGCTTGCAACGTCCGCGGGCCTGGCGGGGCCTCACGCCACTGCCAACCGGCTCAGGCCGGCAAGCGGGCCGCCTTGAAGCGCCGCCATGCCTTGTGCATGCGGCCATCGCTGCCCTGCGCCTGCGCGCGCGCCGCCAGATAGCCGCGGATGAAGGCCGCGTGCAGGCGCAGCCCGTCCTGGGCGGACTGGTCAGCCTGGTCGGCCTGGGCATCGGGCAATTGCAGCAGCAGCCGGTCGGCCACCTGCACGTCATTCAGCCAGCCCAGTTCATCCTGCAGGTCCGACAACCGCCCCACATACGGTTGCACTTTGCGCGCGGCAAACAGCGAGGCAAAAAATTCCGTCGCATAGCGCGTCTTCTTGGCCGCGATGCGCACCCGGTGGCGCTGCTGCGGCGTGGCCTGCAGCAGGCGCTTGCCGCGCTTCATCAGGCGGCGCTGGTCTTCACGCAGGGTAGCGCGGGCAAACGGCGCGACGCGCGCGTCCAGGCGCCGCAATTGGCGCACGGAACAACCGTCGCGCCAGGCACGCGCCTGCAGCCAGCGCTGCAAGCCCAGCATGCAAGCCGTGTAGCGCGCCGAGGTGACGGCCTGAGCCGCTTGCACATGCTTGCGCCGCGCCTGCGCGTGCGCCGCCGCTGCCAGCGCCGCCGCATCTGCCTGCGCCTCGCCATCGAGCTGCGCCAGGGTATTGCCAGCCAACACATCCCAGTCGCGCGCCTCGCCCAGCGCGCCGCCCAGCCAGCCGAGTTCACTCTTCAAGGCGTCCGGCAGCGCCAGCAAGGACTGGAACATGCCCAGCGCCGAGCGCAAACGGCGCAGTCCCACGCGCATCTGGTGCACGCTTTCCACGTCCTCGCCCCCCGCCACGCCATCCTGGTTGCCGCTGACCTGCTCCAGGCAATTGTCGGCGATGGCCAGGAACACTTGCTCCACTGACATCGCCGCATCCAGCGCCAGGGGCTGCGCCTTGACGGCGCGCAAAGGCTGCGGCACTGCGAGGCGGTAACCGCGCTCCGCCTTGCTCATGTGGCCCAGCTGCAGCGGCACGTCTTGCAGCAGGGCCAGCGCCACGTCGAACAGGCTGGCCGCCTGCCCCTGCTTCAACTCCAGTTCAATCTCGCTGACGGGCACGCTGCGCGCAGCCCCGCCCACCCCATCCGCACCGCTTTCAATGACCCCCTGATCCAGCACGCATTCGATCCGGTCGCCCTGCGGCGTGCGCAGCTGCCATACGGTGCGCTCGATGCGCGTGGTAAACACGGGCTGCAAGGCGTCGCGGATGGCGTCCTGGCGCAGCAGCGCGCGGATGGGCTGCTTGCGGCCGATGGCAGAGTCGAGCGCGGCGAGGTCCGGTTGCGGCCCCGGCACGTCGCCTTCCCATTCGTGGCGGCTGTGCAAGCCGCCGCTGACCTTGCCGCCCGCCTTCAGGGTTTGCACCCAGCGCCCGTCCACCTGGCGCACACGCAAGCCCGCCTGGTGGCGGCACAGCTGCAAATCGGGCGTATCGACATAGATATCGTGCATGTGCAGCAGCAGTGGCTCACCTTGCGCAGTCTGCGCCAGCAGCGGGTGGGCGCGCAGACGGGGCGCGTCTTGCGGCTCCAGCAACAATTTCAATTCGATTTCCATGACCGCTCCTTGCGAAACTCCTCAACGCCTATTGTAAGGCGCGTCCCGTCGCGCGCAAGGCGCACGCACGCACACCTTGATTTTGCGCGAAAATAAGCGCTTCATTCAAGCAGGAGATGCCATGACCTACCACGCCGCCGAGAACCGCTACGACAGCATGCCATACCGCACGTGCGGTCGCAGCGGGCTGAAACTGCCGCTGCTGTCCCTGGGACTGTGGCACAACTTTGGCGACAGTAACAGCCTCGCTTCGCAGCGCGACATGCTGCGCACCGCGTTTGACCTGGGCATCACGCATTTCGACCTGGCGAATAACTATGGCCCACCGTATGGCAGCGCCGAAAGCAATTTCGGCAAGCTGCTGCGCGACGATTTTTTACCATACCGCGATGAACTGATCATTTCCACCAAGGCAGGCTGGGACATGTGGCCGGGTCCGTACGGCCAGGGCGGCGGTTCGCGCAAATACGTGCTGGCCAGCCTGGACCAGAGCTTGCGGCGCCTGGGCCTCGACTACGTCGACATCTTTTACTCGCACCGCTACGACGCCGACACGCCGCTGGAAGAAACCATGGGCGCGCTGGCCAGCGCCGTGCAACAGGGCAAGGCGCTGTACGTGGGCCTGTCGTCGTATTCGCCGCAAAAGACGGCCGAGGCCGCCGCCCTGCTGAAGGAATGGAAAGTGCCGTGTCTGATCCACCAGCCGGCCTACAACATGCTCAACCGCTGGATCGAGGAAGACGGCTTGCTCGACACCTTGCAGCAGGAAGGCATGGGTTGCATCACGTTCACGGCACTGGCGCAGGGCTTGCTCAGCGACAAGTACCTCGATGGCGTGCCGCAGGATGCCCGCGTCAACCGTCCCGGCGGCGGTTCGCTGCTGCAACAGCACCTGAGCGCGGAAAACCTGGCCCGCGTGCGCGCCCTGAACCAGATCGCCGCGCAGCGGGGGCAAACCCTGGCGCAGATGGCGCTGGCCTGGGTGCTGCGCGATCCCCGCGTCACCTCGACCCTGATCGGCGCAAGCAGCAGCGCGCAAATCCGCGAAAACGTGGCCGCGCTGCAGCAACTGACGTTCACAGCCGACGAGCTCGCCGCCATCGACGTGCAGGCGCGCGAAGGCCATATCAATCTGTGGGAAGGCCCGTCGCGGGCCGTGTAAGGCGATCACGGCGGCGCTGGCGGCGGCAAGGGTGGTGGAAGCAGGGCCAGCAGTTCCTGCGCCACCTGCCAGCGCCGTTCGGGCGTGGCAAACACGCCCACGTCCACCTGCGCGCCGCCAGCGCCGATATCCTTGATGTGTATCAACTGGCGCGGCCCTTGCGGCATAGCGATGCGCGTGCGCCACGGCGAAAAATGGTGGCGCCGGCAACGCCCGGCGCTGACCTGTTCAATGATCAGCTCGCCGTCGCGCAGGGCGATGTGTTCATAGTCGCGCGCATGGCGCAGGTAATGCTGCAAGGCGATGGCCACCAGGCCCAGCTCGGCGAACGAAAAGACGGGAATGATCCAGAGGCCACGCAGCGCAAAGGCGGCGGTAATGACGAGGGAAAACAGGCATAGCAAGCCATAGGCGCGCAGCAACTGGCGCGCCGTCAAGGCACTGTGGCGCGCCAGCAGCCATTGCGGCTGCTCGCGCGAGTGATCGCGTGGCATGGCGCCCCCCGCACTGTCGCTCCATCACCGCCACGGCCCTGGCAGTGGCCGCCAAGTGCAGCCAGAATGCGCCCGGCTCAGGCGCCCATGCGCACCAGCGCGTGGCCCACGTGCTGCCACCAGTGATCGCGCGACTTGACCTGTTTCAGGCACGACGTGTCGATTTCCGTGGGGAACACGCGATCCTGGCACACCTTCGTTTCCAGGGCATGGCGCTGGTTTTCCGCCGCCACCAGGGCCACGACGAGCCAGAACGCCAGCGCCAGCAAGACCACCAGCAAACTCCAGGCCAGGTGATTGGTATCACTTTTTTCACCAAAAAACTCGCGCGGCCGCGTCTCGCGGTACATCGACATCAAGTCTTTTTCTTTCTCTTCCGACATCTGCGTTTGCATCCTCTGACATCCTATCCTGTGCCGGCCGGCTGGCCATGGCGGCGCGCGCGCCGCCTTGCCTGCATTTTACGCTGATGGCGCAGGGGAGGCGGTAAATGAGGCGGTAAATGAGGCAGTAATTCCTGGCGGCCATTCGCCGCCGCCAGCGATCAGAGACGCGGCACCGGCGCCGGCCGCGTGCGCGGTTCGGTGCGCGGTTCGTCCTCGTCCCCTTCTGCCGGCGGCACGGGCGTCAGGCTTTCCACATGATCGACGTCGATGTCGCCGCCATCGGGTGCCCCGTTATGCGGCTCCACCCCGGCCCGCTCGCCCGTGCCTGCCGCATCGCTGTCGTTATCGAGCTCTTCCGCATCCTGGCCCGGCACACCCTGCATGTCGCTGCCGCTGTCGGAACTGTCGCTGGGACCAAGCGCCCCCTTGCCATGGCCGCTGCCCAGGACGCGGTCGGGCGTGACGGGCAAATTGTCCGGATCGAGTGTGCTGCCGCTCATGGCTGACTCCCTTCATCAAAAAACCAGCTTACTCCCCTGGCACGGCCAGCGGCGCACGCCTGCACGGCATTGTTCGCAGGGAAAATGCGGCGGCGCACAAATATTTTCAGAAAATACTTCACAAATGTACTATTCATTGATATAATTAATTCAAGTAAGCATCTTCTCATCCAGAAACTGCTTCATCGGCGGCACGGCGCCCACCAGCGCCGTGCCGCCGAACCGACCGGTACGTGGCGAGCCGGCCCATCCACCCAGCCATCATGCACATATTGGAGTCTTATCATGCAAGCCAAATCACTGATCGCAGCATTGTTTGCCATTACCACCGCCACTTCGGCTTTTGCCCAAAACGCCGCGCCTGCCGCTGCCAGCCAGCAACTCACGCGCGCCGACGTCACGGCCGAATACATCCATGCCCGCAACGCCGGCGAAATCGCCACGAGCGAAGTCGACTACCCGAAAACGCCGGCCACCGCCGCCAGCAAGGTGACGCGCGAGCAAGTCATGGCCGAGTTCTACGCCGCCCGCAAGGCTGGCCTGATCCCGCAAACGGAAGCGGACTTTGATGTCGCGCAAACGACCAAGCACGTCGTCAAATAAGAAACCAGTCAGCCGGTTTCAATCAGTAACAACTCAGTTGCGGCGCAGCACCCGGGCCACTCCCGAAGCTCACCGCGGCGAGCTGTCAGCATCACCCCCAACACGATCTCTCCCGGAGTCCCTGCATGTCCCTGCACCGCCGTTTGCTTGCCGCCAGCCTGATCCTTGCCTTGAGCGCTTGCGCCGACATGGGCCATATCGCGCCGCAATCGGCCATGCTCGACGCCAACAAGCTGCAAGCGAGCCAGGCCATGGGTGCCGCCGCCAGCGCCGCCATCCAATGGCCGCGCACGCAATGGTGGCAAGACTTGCACGATCCCCAATTGAACCGTTTGATGGACCAGGCGCTGGCCGACAGTCCCACCCTGCGCGGCGCCCAGGCACGCGTGCGCCAGGCCGAGGCGCTGGCCGGCGCGTTTGAAGACAAGACCCGCCCGCAGGCGGACGCGAATGTCTCCGTCAACCGCGAACTGTATTCGCAGCACGGCAGCACGCCGGCGCCGCTGGCCGGCAACTACGCGTGGCGCAACCAGGCCACCGTCACGGCCTCGTACGACCTGGACCTGTGGGGCCGCAACCGCGCCGCCCTGTCCGCCGCCCTGGGCGACGTGCAGATGGCGTCGGCCGAATCGCAGATGGCGCGCCTGGCCCTGGAAACGGCGCTGGTGCGCACCTACATCCAGCTGTCGTATGAATTCCAGCTGCAGGACGTGATCGAACGCAGCCTGGCGCAGCGCGCCCGCATCCTCGACATCACGCGCCAGCGCAAGCAAGCCGGCATCGGCACGGACATCGACGTGGCGCAGATCGAAACCACCTTGCCGGCCGGCCGCCGCCAGCTGGAACAGTCGGCCGAATCGCTGGCCCTGCTGCGCAACCAGCTGGCCGCGCTGGCGGGCAAGGGTCCGGGCGCCGGTGCGGCGCTCACGCGTCCCGTGCTGCGCCTGGACCAGCCGCTGGCCATTCCGGCCGCCCTGCCGGCCGACCTGATCGGCCGACGCCCCGACATCGCCGCCCAGCGCTGGAGAGTCGAAGCGGCGGCGCAGCGCATCGACGCCGCCAAGGCCGAGTTCTATCCGAACGTCAACCTGGTGGCCTTTGCCGGTTTCCAGGCCTTCGGTTTCAGCCACTTTCTCGACGCCAATTCGCAGGTGCGCGGCGCCTCGCCCGCACTGAGCCTGCCCATCTTCGCCGGCGCCCGCCTGCGCGCCCAGCTGGGCAGCCAGACGGCCGTGTACGACGGCGCCGTGGAGCAGTACAACGCCACCGTCATCAACGCCATGTCGGACGTGGCCAACGCCGTCACCCGCGCCCAGTCGCTGAAAAAGCAGCACCAGTTGACCATGCAGGCGCTGGCCACGGCGCAGCGCGCGCGCGACCTGGCGGAAAAGGCCTACAAGGCGGGCATGAGCGACGCCATCGCCATGCTCAACACGCAAGTGGCGCTGCTGGCGGAAGAACAACAGCAGGCGCAGAATGGGGCGCGTGAGCTCGATCTGTACGTTTCCTTGATGAATGCACTGGGAGGCGGCATCTAAGTAACCCCCAATAAATTAATGTGATTTCTGACTTCCATAACCGGTGCTCTGCGGCGTTGCCCACCGCTCGCAGTGCTCGCACTGCGTCGCGGCGGACGCCTTGCATAGCACCCGGCTCTGTTCGTCATAATTTCACAATAATTTCCTGACGATTACTCAGCTTGCAATCCTGGCATTGCCCTAGCTCAACAAGATACAATCGGAACTTTATTCACACATGAAGGAATATGACATGACCGCTTTTGACGCCACCTCCAAGCGGCTGCAAAACATCCGCACGCGCATGCCAGGCTTCCCCATGGAACTGATGCGCCTGTTGCGCATGACGTACCACATTCAAAAGGGCATGAAGGACCTGACCAATGCGGCGCTGAAAAAGCACGACCTGGTCGATGCCAGCTACATGGTGCTGGCCGTGCTGTACGGCACGGACGACGAAACCTCGAATGCCTGCACCCTGGGCATGGCCTGCCATGAAAAGCCGGCCAACCTGACGCGCGTGTGCAACGACCTGGAAACGCGCGGCCTGATCCACCGTGGCACGCGTCCCGGCGACCGCCGCTCGGTGATGATATCGCTGACCGACAAGGGCCGCGCCCTGATCGAAACGGCGCTGCCCGACGTGTACCAGGAAACCTCGGCCCTGTACGAAGGGTTCACGGACGAAGAGCTGCGAGTGCTCGACAAGCTGTACATGCGCCAGCTGCGCAACCTGAACAATCTCAACAACCAGAACTGATAGCCTATCGATGACGCCAGCCACAGCAATAACACCTACATATGGCCCCCTGAGCCGGGCGGCCCGCTGGCTGGCGCTGGCGCTGCAGGACTGGCGCACGACGGAAGGCGAGCGCTGGATCTACGTTGGCAAGACCCTCATCGCCGCGTTCTGCGCCCTGTGGCTGGCCTACCGCCTGGGTCTCGATTCGCCCAGCACGGCGATGACCACCACCATCATCCTGGCCCTGCCCAGCAGCGGCATGGTGTTGGAAAAAAGCTTTTACCGCCTGTGCGGCACCCTGCTCGGATGCACGGCCGCGCTGACCCTGATCGGCCTGTTCCCGCAGCAGCCCGTGCTGCTGTTCGCCGGCCTGGCCCTGTGGGTGGGCCTGTGCACGAGCGGCTCGGCCCTGCACCGCAACGCCCAGTCGTATGTGTACGTGCTGGCCGGCTATACGGCCTGCATGATCGTGCTGCCCGCCATCGAGCAGCCGATGCAGGTGTTCGCGCTGGCCGTCACGCGCGTGGCCGAAGTGAGCCTGGGCATCATCTGCTCGGCGGCGGTGTCCAGCGTGCTGCTGCCGCGCCACCAGGGCACGCAGGTGATGCGCACGGTGCAGGCCCGCTATGGCAAATTCCTCACCTTTTGCCAGGACGTGCTGCAGCAAAAACTCACGCCGGCGCAGGTGGAACTGACGCATCTGCAGTTTGCCGCCGACGTCGCGGCGCTGGAACTGGGCCGCTCGGCCGCCCTGTTCGAAGTCACCAGCAAGGTCAGTCACGTGCGCGCGCAAAACCGCAAGCTGCACGCCTTCAACGCCACCTTCATGACGGCGCTGACGACCTTCTATACCTTCCACCGCCTGTTCGACCGCCTGCAGCGCGATGACGAAATCCAGGTCATGCAGGCCTGCGCGCCGTTGTACGCCATCGTCGCCGAGTCGCTGCAGGCGACGCCCTCGCAAGACTCGCTCGACACCATGCAGCGGCACCTGCAGACGGCGCTGGACCAGGCCCGCTCGGACATCGATAGCGCCACCATCGCGCATGCGCAGCGCATCGATTTCGACACCGTGTGCGAACTGCTCGAGCGCTTCGCGCGCGACATGAGCCGCTTTCACGAAGTGTATTTCAGCCTCGTGCACGACACGCCGCTCGAAGTGAGCACGCCGCAGGCGTATGCGCCGAAGACGCCGCCCGCGCTGGTGATCGCCAGCGGCGCGCGCGCCGGCATCAGCCTGGCCCTGCTGGCGCTGGGCGCCTACTTCCTCGCCTGGTCCTACGCCGGCACGGCGATGCTGATGGCGGCCGTGTTCTGCGCGCTGGCCTCGTCCTCGCCGCGCCCCATCCTGATGATCCGGCAAGTGCTGGCGGGCTTCTTGATCGCCATGCCGCTGTCGCTCGTGTGCGTGTACTTCGTGCTGGTGCACGGCGACGGTTTCCCCATGCTGGTGCTGAGTTTTGCGCCGTTCCTGGCCGTCGGCCTGTACCTGATGACGAATCCCGCCAAGCTGGGCGTGGGCCTGGGCGTGTCGACTTTCATCACGCAGATGGCGCCGACGAATCTGATGCATGTCGACGGCGCCGCCTTTCTCAACACGGGCCTGGCCCTGATCGTCGGCCTGATGCTGGCCGCCCTCGTGTTTGCCGTGCTGCTGCCCGAGCACACGATGGGCCACAAGGATCATATCGGCCGCGCCCTGTGGCGCGAAGCGCTGCATGCGTGCACGGCGCCGGCGCGGCGCGTCAAGCACCGCTTCG
The DNA here is from genome assembly GCF_059617925.1 of Janthinobacterium sp. JF4. Classification (NCBI taxonomy): domain Bacteria; kingdom Pseudomonadati; phylum Pseudomonadota; class Betaproteobacteria; order Burkholderiales; family Oxalobacteraceae; genus Janthinobacterium; species Janthinobacterium sp. JF4. The sequence continues at coordinate 152,779 of NZ_JCAQAV010000006.1, forward strand.
ACAACCGCGTGCGCGACCTGCTCAGCCAACTCAACGCGGCGGCCGGCCCGGCGCCGGGCGAGGCCACGCGCGCCGTCGTGCGCCAGGCCTTGACTTTACTGGAAATCGGCCACTCGGTGATCGAATTGCGCGAACTGATCGCGACGGCCCGGCCAGGCGCCACGCGCCACGCGCTGCAGCAGTGCGTGGACCACATCGCCGGCTGGCTGCGCACGCGCAGCGACACGGCACTGCAGGCGGCGCTGGCCGCCACACTGCAGGCCGGTGCCGTGGTGCGCGCAGCCCAGACGGAAGTCGATGCGAGCGCCGAACGCAGCGCGCGCCTGCAGACGGCATTGGCCGACCTGCACTCGATCTACACTTCATTGCTCGACCATATGGCGCCTGGCGCCGGAGACCACCATGCCGCGTGAATTCGCCCTGTTCGGAATTCTGATTCCTACCCTGCTGCCCCTGTTCATCCTCAGCATCGTCCTGCAGACCCTGCTCGACCGCGTGCTGGGCTGGCTGGGCGTGTACCGCATGGTGTGGCACCCATCGCTGGCGCGGCTGTGCATCTTCATCGCCATCTTCGGCGCGCTGGCCCTGTCGCTGTACAAATAATTAAAAAAACTGTTCAACCCAATCAAGGAAAGGCTGCCGACATGGTAAGCAAATTGACCCGCTATGCAATCACCTTGCTGCTCCTGGCCGCAGCCCTCTGGATAGGCAAGACCGTCTGGGACCGCTACATGGAGTCGCCGTGGACGCGCGACGGCCGCATCAAGGCCGACATCGTCAACATCAGCGCCGATGTAGCCGGCACCGTCACGGACGTGCTGGTGCGCGACAACCAGGTGGTGCAAAAAGGCGATGTGCTGTTCGTCGTCGACAGGGAACGCTATGCAAGCGCGCTGGCGCAGGCCGACGCCGTGCTGGCCGCACAAAGGACAGAGCAGGGCCGCCGCGGCAAGGAAGCGCAACGCCGCGCCGGCCTTGACGCCAGCATCATCTCGACGGAAAGCCGCGAAAGCGCGGCCTTTGCCGCCAGCTCGGCCTCGTCGCAGGTGCAGGCGGCGCTGGCCGCCCGCACCCTGGCGCAATTGAACCTGGAACGCACCACCGTGCGCGCCCCCGTCAGCGGCTACGTGACCAACCTGAACGTGCACAAGGGCGATTTCGCCGCCGTCGGCGCGGCCAAGCTGGCCGTCATCGACAGCGCTTCGTATTATGTCGTCGGCTATTTCGAAGAGACCAAGCTGGGCATGCTGGCGCAGGACGACAAGGCGGAAATGAACCTGATGAGCGGCGGCACCCTGCATGGCCACATCGAAAGCATCGCGCGCGGCATCACCGACCGCGACGCCGCCACGGGCCGCGAACTGCTGGCCGACGTCAACCCCACCTTCAACTGGGTGCGCCTGGCGCAGCGCGTGCCCGTGCGCATCCACATCGACGAGCAGCCGAAGGGCCAAATGCTGGTGGCCGGCACCACCTGCACCGTGGTGATCACGCCCCATTCGGCGCCAGCCAAAGCGTAACTTTTAGCGCCCGCCCGCCACGTCGAGGATACTGCCCGTCACATAGCTCGCACCTGGCCCCAGCAGGTACACGATGGCGTCGGCGATTTCCTCCGGCTGGCCGCCCCGCTGCATGGGCACGCCGGGCGCCAGGCGCGCCACCCTTCCCGGCTCGCCGCCCGAGGCGTGGATCTCCGTGTAGATGATGCCGGGCCGCACGCCGTTGACGCGGATGCCCTCGGCCGCCACTTCCTTCGCCAGGCCCACGGTCAAGGTATCGACGGCGCCTTTCGAGGCCGCGTAATCGATGTATTCGCCCGGGGAGCCGAGGCGCGCCGCCACCGACGAGACGTTCACGATGCGTCCGCCCTGCCCGCCATTGGCCGTCGACATGCGCCGCACGGCCTGCTGGCAGCACAAAAAATAACTGATCACGTTGGTGCGCAGCACGCGTTCGAGGCGCTGCGCGGAAATGTCGACCAGCCGGCATTTCTGCTCCAGCACACCCACATTGTTGACCAGCGCCGTCAAGGTCCCCAGGCGCGCATCGACTTGCGCAAACAGGCGTTCCACGTCTTGCGCATCGCTGACGTCGGCCTGCACGGCGATGGCCTCGCCCCCGTCGGCGACGATGCGCGCGCACAGCGCGTCGGCCGCCTGCGCATCGCGCACATAGTTGACGCACACGGCATAGCCCTGGCGCGCCGCCAGCAAGGCAGTCGCCGCGCCGATGCCGCGGCTGCTGCCGGTAACCAGGATCACTTCCTTCATCGTCCCTCCCGAATGGTTGTGGTTGCTTGTGGCTGCATCATACGCGGACGAAAAAAAACCCGCGCGCGGCGGGTTTTCATGCAGGCGCATTCAATTTCGGAAATGCGTCATGGCGTAAGTGAGGTGCTGCCACCAGTGTTCGCGCGACTGCACGGACGCCAGGCATTTCGCATCGACCTCGTTCTTGAACGCGGGGTCCACGCACGCCTTGGTCACCAGCGCATTGCGCTGGTTTTCCACGCTGACGACGGCAATCGCCAGCCACGCCACGAGGGCGAGGGCCAGTGCGCACAAGGTCCAGGGCAGCTGTTTCATGACGCTCTCCGCTTACTTTTTCGCTGGCGCGGGAGCGCGCTCTTTCAGCACGCGCGCCACCAGTTCATCCATCACGCGCAGGGTCGCCGCCTGGGTCTGCGGCTCGGACTGGCCCGGACGCGACAGCTGCGCCGGCGACGTGACGAAGCGGCCATCGATGACGATGGTCGGCGCGCTGTCGATCTTGCTGGCGGTGATGAGCTGCTCGTTGCGTTTCAGCTTGGTCTGCACGCCGAAGGAATTGAACATGTCCAGGTATTTCGCCTTGTCGATGCCGTTCTTGACCAGCAGGTCGAGGATGGCGTCATCGCGGTTCAGGCGGTTGCGCTCGACGTGGATGGCGCGGAAGATCTTGTCGTGGAACTGCTCCAGCTGGCCCATCGCTTCCAGGGTGGCATAGGCGTGCGCCTGCGGATCCTTCGGGCCCGAGAAGGCCAGGTGGATGCGGCGGAAGGCGATCTTGTCGCCCTGCTTCTTGACCCAGTCGTGCATCAGCGGATCGAGCGCGTAGCAATGCGGGCAGGAATACATGAAGTATTCCACCACTTCCACCTTCTTGCCCGTGTCCGTGCGCACTGGCGTGGGGAGCGTGGTAAAGCCGGTATCGGCCGCCATGGCGCCGCCGGTGGCCGCCACCAGGGTGACGGCGGCAAGCAGGGGACGCAAGAAACGCAGAAAACGCATAATAATCCTTCATCATAAGTGGTCGTGAACGGGGCGAGATTACCACTTTTTGCGCCGGGCGATGACACCCGGGCGGAAAAAATCCGTGTTTATCGTCCCCGTTTGCGCCCGCTTAAGCCGCATTTAAGCCCCGCTGCGCCTCTGCCTCAGAAATGGTAGCGCGCCGACACGCGCAGCTGGCGCGCATCGTTGAGGTAAATGCTGGAGCGGCAGCCCGGCGCATCGCCGTAATGGCGGCGGTTGGCCAGGTTGCTGCCGGCCAGTTCCAGCTCCCAGGCGCCCAGCTTGCGCACATAGCGCCCATCCACGGTGGCGAACGCGGGCACTTGCGCCAGGCAGCTGCTGGCGAAGTCGGGACCATAGCGCAGGGCGCGCAGCCATTGCAGGCCGACGTCGGCACTGGCGCCCCCCTGCCCCGTCCAGTACAGGCGCAGGCTGGCCAGGGTCTTGGGCACGAGGGCGATATCCGGGCCGTCATAGGCGTAATCGTCATAGCGCGCATGCACTTGCCGCAATTGTGCGTCGAGGCGCCAGTCGCGCGCCAGCGCCATGCTGGCCTCGACGGCAATGCCGTCGCGGCGCGAGGGGTCGAGGTTGCCCGCAAAGCCCAGCTGGCCCAGGCTCTGGTCGAAGACGATCTGGTTGCTCAGGCGCTCGCTGAAGACGCGCACGGCGGCGCTGCGCGCCGCGTCGCCGAAGGTGGCGCCCACCTCCATTTCGCGCCGCAGCTGTCCCGCCAGGGGGCGGTAGCCGGCGCTGGTATAGCCATCATCGTCGATGCGGTAGCTGCGCGCGGCCTTGGCGTACACGCTGACTTGCGGACGCAATTGCAGGCTGCCCTGCAAGTCCCAGGCATTCTGATTTTCCCAGTCGCTGCCGCCGGCGGGCATGTCGGCCGGATCGAGCTGGAACTGTTCATGCCGCAATCCCAGCAGCATGCGCGGCGCGTACGGGCCGCCGAAGGCCAGCTCCTCGCGCAGCAGCAGCGCGCGCGAGTACTGGCGGCGCTGCCCATCGCCATCGCGGCCCGAGCGCCGCTGCCATTGCATCAGATCCAGGCCCACTTCCGTATCCGTGCCCACGCCGCCCACCTTGCCGTAATGGCGCAGGCGCGGCGCCAGTTGCCGGCGGCGACTGCTGTACCGCGATTCGCTGCTGCCGTCCTCGCCCGCATACTGGGCCGTGGCGCGCTTTTCCCGCTGCGACAGCTCCACGCCCAACTCGAAACTGCCCACATAGCGCTGCACGAAGGCGCTGGCGCGCCGCACCTCATAGCGGTACATGTCCTCCGGACGGGCCGCCAGCAAGGCCAGGAACGGCGCCTCGGGCGCCGGATAGCGGGTGTCCTGGTTCAGCTGGTCGGCGCTGAAGCCGAAGCGGCCCTGGCGCACCTTCCATTCCGCGCCGCCATTGAAGCCGCGCTGGTGAAATACGCTGCCATCGCGGTAATTGCCATTGCGCAGCCCGTCGATGGCCACGTCGAGCGTCATGCCGCCCTGCTCGCGCGACAGGGCGCCGCGCACGCTGTGCTGGCCGCCCTGGCCCAGTTCGGCGGACAAGTCGCCATACGTGACGCCGGCCGTGACGCCATCCACGCCTTCCTGCGCGCACGCCGGCATGCCCAGGGCGCACAGCAGCAAGGCGCGCGTGGCAATGGTCAGGACGGGAGGGGCAGGCATCATGGCGGCAGGCTTGAGGCATCACCGGGGCGCGAACGCACGGTAGTGGAAGAGATGGATGGCAAAAGCGAATCATTATACGCACGGCGCGCGGCGCCGCAACAGCCAGCGGGGCTGCTTGCGCAATTCATTGCTTATTTGTAATTTTTGCGGGTATATTAAGCTGCACCCGGCGATCCTGAGCGCAGCCGACTGCATTTGAAAATCAACAAATCACTGTGGGAGTCACGCATGGAAAGTCGTAGCACAACGCGCCAGGGGCCGCCAAGTCCCCGCGGCACGCGGCGCAGCATTGGTTTTTTCCCCATCTCGGGCAAGCTCAAAGCCCTTTCCATCGCCGCCCTGCTGCTGGCCGGCCTGGCCCTGCAGGCCGACCTGTTCGCCCAGCCGGGCCAAGGCAAGCCGGCCAGCGCGCCCATGCCGCTGGCGCCATCGGCCGAAGGCATGGCCCTTGCTTCGCCGCACGCGTCCGCCGTCAGCACGCCCAGCGCCAGCAACGCCTGGGGCGGCGCGCGCACGGGCGCGCAAGCGACCCTGTCGGACCGCGTGGTCGACTACCAGATCGAAGCGACGCTCGATCCCGTCAAGCACACGATAGCCGGCCAGCAGAAACTGCGCTGGCGCAACCGCAGCGCGCAAGCCGTCAGCAGCGTCTATCTGCACCTGTACCTGAACGCCTTCGAAGGCGAACATTCGACCTTTTTTACCGAAAAGCGCAAGCTCGACAAGGGCTTCCGCTCGGGCGTCGACACGCGCGACGGCGAGTGGGGTTACATCGAACTGCGCAGCATGACGCAGAACGGCACCAAGGCGCCCTGGCATTTCGTCCAACCCGACAACGGCCCGGCCACCGACCACACGGTCGTGCGCGTCGACCTGCCGCAGGCCGTCGCGCCAGGCGCCGAGACAACGCTCGACATCCGCTTCTTCGACCAGTTGCCGCGCGTCATCGCGCGCACCGGCTATTTCGGCAGCTTCCACCTGGTGGGCCAGTGGTTCCCCAAGATCGCCGTGCTGGAACTGCCCGGCGAACGGGGCGCCACCGCACCGCGCTGGAACGCGCATGAATTCCACCTCAATTCGGAGTTCTACGCCGACTTCGGCAACTATGACGTGAAGCTGACCGTGCCCAAGGAGTACACGGTGGGCGCCACGGGCGAACTGCAGGGCGCGCCGCAGGAAAAGAACGGCATGCTCACGCATCACTATGTGCAGGGCGACGTGCACGATTTCGCCTGGACGGCCGACAAGCGCAGCGCGCCGCCATTGACGGGCAGCTGGAGCGGCCCTGGCAGCCCGCCGGTGGCCATCAAGGTGCTGTACCCGCCCGAGTACGCGTCCAACGCGGCGCCGGCGCTGCAGGCGGCCAAGGATACACTCACGTATTTCTCGCGCACCCTGGGCCCGTATCCGTACAAGACGCTGACGGTGGTGATTCCGCCGTTTAATGCGGCCGAAGCGGGCGGCATGGAATATCCGACCTTCATCACCGCCTCGAGCTACGCCAACCTGCAGCCGCAGACCATACCCGAATTCGGCCTCGATTTCGTCACCATCCATGAATTCGGCCATGGCTATTTCTATGGCATCCTGGCCTCGAACGAATTCGAGGAACCGATCCTCGACGAAGGCTTGAACGAGTACTGGGACCAGCGCATGCTGCGCGCGCGCGGCCAGGACATCCACGCCACCACGCCCCTGCTCAAGCGCCTGGGCTTCGATCCCGTCTTCAAGGTCTTCGAATTCGAGCGCATGGCCGCACCGCGCCAGGATGCGGCCGACCCGCTGGGCCAGAACGCGTGGGACCGACTGCAGGGCGTGGGGCCCGTCTACAGCCGCACGGCCATCACCATGCGCGACTTGGAAGCGCGCATCGGCAGCGAGGCCATGGAATGGGGTTTCAAGGCGTATTACGAACAGTGGAAATTCCGCCACCCGAGCGTGGCCGACCTGCGCGAAACGCTGGCCGAAGCGACGGGCCAGCGCCGCATCGTGGAACAGGTCTTCGCGCAGCAAGTCTATGCCAGCGCGAATATCGACGACCGCATCGGCAGCTTCAGCAGCGACGAGCAGACGCCGCTGGCCGGCATGGCGCTGGAAAACGGCAAGCGCGTGGAACAGACGGCCGAAGCGCTGGAAAAGGAGGAGGAAAAAGTACGCGCGGCGTGGGACAAGGCGCATCCTGACGCCAAGCCCGGCACGGGCCCGTATCCCTATCTGACCAGCGTGGTGCTGCGCCGCCGCGGCGCGCCCGTGCCGCAGGTGCTGCTGGTGAAGTTCGCCGACGGCAGCTCCGAACGCGTGGTGTGGGATAACGATCAGCTGTGGCAGCGCTACACCTGGAGCAAGCCCGTGAAGGCCGTCTCGGCCGAACTCGATCCCGACCGCGTGCACTACCTCGACGTCAACAAGCTCGATGACAGCCGCACCCTGAAGGCCGACAAGTCCGCTGCGCGGCGCTGGAGCATCGACCTTGCCGCCACCTTCCAATACCTCCTTTCCCTGATTGCCATCGTATGAGCGCCACTTCCACGACACGGGCCAGCGGCCTGACCCTGACCACGCGCGCCAGCCGCGCCGCCCTGCAATGGCGCCTGCTGCTGCTGTGGGCCGGCCTGCTGCTGATCCCCGCCATCCTCGCCGTCATTCCCCTCTGGCGCACCCTGAGCGCCAGCCTCGATCACGCCGTGCATGCGGCGGCCCTGGCGCACGAACTCGACCTGATGACCCTGGCCGACCTGGTGGCCAATGCGGGACGCAACGGTGCCGCCATCGGCCAGGCCGCCATCACCGGCATCGTGCTGGCCTTGCTGCTGTCGCCGCTGCTGAGCGGCCTGGTGGTGACGGCCGCGCGCGCGCCTGCGCCACCCGGCTTCGGTCCCCTGCTGACGGGCGCCTTCAGCGAATACGGCCGCATGCTGCGCATGCTGCTGTGGAGCATCGTGCCGCTGGGCCTGGCGCTGACGATCGGCGCCGGCGCGCTGAAACTGGCCGACAAGCACGCGGCGAAAGCCATCCTGGAAGCCGATGCCGACCTGGCCCGGCACCTGGCCTTGCTGTTCGCGGGCTTGCTGTTCCTGCTGGCCTGCGCCACGCTCGATGCGGGCCGCGCGGCGCTGGCCATCGACCGTCGCCGCACCTCGGCCGTCAAGGCATGGTGGCGGGGCCTGGGCATGCTGCGCCGGCGTCCGCTGGCCAGCCTGGCCATCTACCTCGCCATCACCTTGCTGGGACTGGCGCTGTATGCGCTGCTGGGCGTAGCGCGCCTGAACCTGGCCGCGCCCGGTCCACTGGCCATCGTGGCCGGCTTGCTGGTGACGCAGCTGGCGGCGCTGGCGCTGGCGTGGATGCGCAGCGCGCGCCTGTTCGCGCTGATCGACGTGAAGCGCTCACTCGCGTAATCAAGCCCCCAGGCGCCCTTCATCAGCGAGGAAGTCGATGAAGGTGCGCACTTTCGACGACAGGTAGCGGCGGCTCGTGTAGACGGCATATACGCTGCCGCCCGCCAACTTGAAATCGTCGAAGAGGCGCACCAGCCGCCCCGCCTCCAGATCCGCATCCGTCTGCCACGACGGCAGCAGGGCGATGCCCATGCCGTCGAGCGCGGCCGCGTGCAGCAGGCTTTCGTTATTACATTGCAGCACGGGCGTAAACTTCACCGTCTCGTGTCCCTGCGGGCCGTCAAACGTCAATTCATTGCCATTTGACAACAGCGAATAACTGATCATGGCGTGCTGCGCCAGATCCTGCGGCACCACAGGCTGGCCCGCGCGCGCCAGGTAGGCGGGCGCGGCCACCAGGTGAAAGGCGATGCTGCCGATGGGCCGCGCGATCAGGCTCGGCGATGGGGCCTGGCTCACGCGCAGGGCCAGGTCGAAGCCCTCTTCCACCAGGTTGACCACCCTCCCGCTCAAGTCGATGTCAAACGTGACTTCCGGGTAGCGCTCGCGGTAAGCCACCAGGGTGCGCGTAAAGATGGCGTTGGCGAACCAGACGGGCGCGCTCAGGCGCAGCATGCCGCGCGGCACCACCGTCGTGCGGCCCACGGTCGCTTCCACCTCGTCGAGATTGTCGAGCATGTCGCGGCACTGTTCAAAATACACCTTGCCGATTTCCGTCAGGCTCAAGTGGCGGCTGCTGCGGTTCAGCAAGCGCGCGCCCAGGTGGCGCTCTAGGTGCATCACGTGCTTGCTGACCATGGCCGGCGACAGATCCAGGCGCTCGCTGGCGCGCACAAAACTGTCGAGTTCCACCACGGCGCGAAACACGCGCATGCTGCGCAAGGTATCCATGACTGCCCGATCATCAACAAAATGGAAATGATATATCAATAATTGCGATCTTGATCAACTGGTCACGCATGACTATCATCGATAGCATCAGCCATTCCACTCCGGAGCCGCCATGCAAGAGCGCACCTTCCCTACCTATTTCCTGTCGCACGGCGGCGGCCCGTGGCCGTTCATGAAAGACCAGTTCGGCGGCCGCTACGACGTGCTCGAAGCGTCCCTGCAGGATATCCCGCGCCAGGTCGGCGCGCGGCCGACAGCCGTGCTGGTGGTCACGGCGCACTGGGAAGGGCCGCAGTTCCTCGTCTCGGCCAGTCCCCGGCCGGGCATGATCTACGATTATTCGGGCTTTCCGCCGCACACGTACCAGATCCAGTACCCGGCGCCCGGCGCGCCGGAACTGGCGGCGCAGGTGAAACAGTTGCTCGACGGGGCCGGCCATCCGGCGCGCCTCGACCATGAGCGGGGTTTCGACCACGGCACCTTCAGCGCCCTGTTCCCCATCTACCCGCAGGCGGACATGCCGCTGGTGCAATTGTCGCTGAAACACGGCTACGATCCGCTCACGCACATCGAGGTGGGCCGCGCGCTGGCCAGCCTGCGCCGGCAAGGCGTGCTGATACTCGGCAGTGGCCTGTCTTACCATAACCTGCGCCAGTTCGGCCAGGCCGGCGCCGCCGCTTCGCACCAGTTCGACGCGTGGCTGCGCCAGGCCATGGCCCTGCCGCCGGCGCAAAGGCTGGAACAGTTACTGGCCTGGGACCAGGCCCCGGGCGCGCGCCAGGCCCATCCGCAGGAAGACCATCTGCTGCCGCTGATGGTGGCGCTCGGCGCGGCCGAGCAGGAAGCGGCGCAGGTCGTGTACCACGAGGAGGATTTTTTTGGCGCGCTGGCCGTGACCAGTTTCAAATTCGGATAATCGGATAGCGCATGAAAAAAGCGCCGTGACAGGGATGCCGCGGCGCTTTTTTCATGGGTGTCGCTTGAATTACGTGCCGCGCTTGCCGCGCGCCGCATTCTTCGCCTTCTCGGCAGCAATCTCCGCTGCCCTGGCCCCTTTTTCCGCCATCTCGGCCGCGTGCTGGGCCAGCAGGGCCGCGCGCGTGTCCGGTGTTTCCAGAGAGATACGCCCGAGGATGCCGCTGCGGTAGTCGAGCAGCAGGGTGTGCGACGCTTTCTCGAAATCGTAGTCGCCGCCCTTGATGCGGAAGCCGCGCTTGGCGGCGATGCCTTCGACCACGCCGATGGCGTCGACTTCATCGACCTTGGTGCCGTAGCGGGCCGCCAGCAAGTCCGGGTAACGCTTGAGCAATTCCTCGGCCAGGAACACGGCCACTTCCTCTTCGATCAGCGCGTTCGAGCCGATGGCGTGGCTGGCCGCCAGCATCAGGCCGTCGCTGGGGATGGCGATCTTTGGCCACAGCATGCCGGGCGTGTCGACGAGGATGGTGTTCTTGTCCAGGTATAGCTTTTGCTGCATTTTGGTGACCGCCGGCTCATCGCCCACCTTGGCCACGCGCTTTTTCAGCAGCGCGTTCATCAGGGTCGACTTGCCCACGTTGGGGATGCCCATGATCATGATGCGCAGCGGCTTCGTCGGCACGCCGCGGTGCGGCGCCAGCGACTTGGCCAGGTCGGGAATGCGCGCCACGTCGCCCGGCTTCTTGGTCGTCATCGCATACGCGGTCACGCCTTCCTGGGCATTGAAATAGGCGACCCAGGCGGCTGTCGCGGCAGGGTCGGCCAGGTCGGTCTTGTTGAGGATTTTCAGGCAAGGGCGCTGGCGGAACAGGCGCAGCTCGTCCACCATGGGATTGCAGCTGGCTGCCGGCAGGCGCGCGTCCACCACTTCAATCACCAGATCGGTGTTCTCCATGGTCTCGGCCGCTTTCTTGCGGGCCGCGTTCATGTGTCCTGGGTACCATTGTATCGCCATGCTCTTGCTTTCAAAATCGTTCGGTCAATCCGCTATTTTACGTGGTTGCCGCCACGACGTCCCATTTTCCGCCGCCAGCGCCAGCCGTGCGACGCGGACGAGACAATTGGTGATAATTTCGCAGTTACATGAATGATAAGATCCGCAGTCCGTCCAGCCTGGCCGGTTTCCCCATTGCACGCTCAACCTGGCACGCATTCCATGCACTTTCCCCGCCTTTGCCTCCTCGCCGCCCTTTACGTCTGCCAGCTGCCCGCCATGGCCCAGGAACAAGGGGCGGCGCCGGGCGACTTGGCGAACCAGGCAATGCAGCAGATTGTCGACGTGCAAAGCACGCGCGATCCCGACCTGCGCCCCTACCGCACCATGCTCAAGGGACTCGATGCGTATGCCGACCACCAGCGCCTGGCGCCGGATGCGCCGCTGCGCTTCATGCTGATCCCCGCCACGCCGCAGGCCAGGCTCGATGGCGTGACCCTGCATCTGTCGGCCGACAACCTGTCGATCCCCGTACCGCTGGCAGCGGACGGCGGCTTCACCTTGTCGCGCGACAAGACCACCTACGATGCGAATGCCGACCTGGTCAGCAACAAGAAGCGCGACACCTTGCGCTGGCGCGCCGACATCCACACGCCGGGCCTGCCCCAGAACGTGCGCCGCCTGGGCGACTTGCGCCTGGAATGCGAGATTCGCTGGGCCGTCGAGCAGGATGAATTGTCCTTTGTCCGGCGCAACCTGTTCCGCCTGGCGGGCGGGCCGTGCCACTCATCGCTGATCCACGTGTCGTTTCCCGTGTCCCGCAAGCTGCTTGCCGTGCAGGCGCGCTCGGGCGAACGCACGCTGGACATCCGCGTCACGCACGACCGGCAGCGCTACGTGCCACCGCTGCATGACGTGAGCTGGGACGACAATACCCTGCTGACTCTGACGCACGCCGACGATGGCAAAATGGCCGGAGCCGCCCCCGCAGCGCCATTGAAGGCAGCGCAGCACCAGTGAGGCGCGCCCGGGAAGCCGGGTAAATTATTTCCACATGGATTTTTATATTTGCTGAAAGAAACAAAAAAGTGTGCTCTAATATCGCCTCTTAAATGAAAAGCAATTATTTCCAGGCTGGCTCCCGCCAGGGAAATAGGCGATGGGGATAGTTCGATATGATGATGGAACACACTGGCACGGCGCCCAAGCCCGTGCCGCGCAATGACTGGAAGAAAGAATGCCGGCAGTTGCGGGGGCAAGTGGCGCAGCTGGAAGAGCGCCTGAAACGCCAGAGTGCGGACAGCTATGGCTTGCAGATGCTGTATGACCAGTTGGTCAATGAAATCAAGCACCACCGCGACATGTTGCAGCTCGACAGTTTTGATGCGGATAAATCATCGCTCGTCTACACGCAAGCCTGGCGCCGCTTCATGGCCGGCGACGCGCTCGACTACCAGACCCATCGCCACACCAATTCCAGCAGCCTTCCCAGCTTGCTGTAGTTCGCTGCACCGTTACAGCTCCGCCAGCGCCTTCACGTGCGCCGCCACGCTGCGGCCCAGCGAAGACAGGTTGTAGCCCCCTTCGAGGCAGCTGACGATGCGGCCCTTGCCATACTGATTGGCCACGGCCATCATTTGCTGCGTCATCCACGTGTAGTCGGCCTCCACCAGGCCCATGCCGCCCACGTCGTCTTCGCGGTGAGCATCGAAACCGGCGGAAATGAAAATCATCTGCGGCTGCTGCCGGTGCAGCGCCGGCAGCCAGTGGTCAAGCACCAGCTGGCGCACGGCGTCGCCTTTCGAGCGGGCCGGCACGGGCACGTTGACGCGGGTATCGGTGTAGGACTCCACGTCGCTGTACGGATAAAACGGGTGCTGGAAGAAGCTGACCATCAGGATGCGCGGGTCGTTCGCCACGGATTCGGCCGTGCCATTGCCGTGGTGTACGTCGAAGTCGACGATGGCGACTCTTTCCAGCCCACGCACATCGAGCGCATGCTTGGCGGCGATGGCGATATTGTTGAACAGGCAAAAACCCATGGGTTCGCTGGGCCGCGCATGGTGGCCGGGCGGGCGGATCGCGCAAAAGGCGTTGCTGATCTCGCCATCGATGACGGCGTCGGTGGCTGCCACGGCCGAGCCAGCGGCGGCCAGCGCCGCCTCGTAGCTATGCGCGTTGAGCAAGGTATCGCCGTCGAGCGGATAGTAATCGCCCTCCGGCGGCACATTGTCGCGCACCAGCCCGATGGCCGTGGCGCTGTGGTTGCGCTCGATATCGGACAATTGCGCGCGCACGCCGTCGCGGTGCTCGACCAGGTCGCTGATGTGCGCGAGGATCAATTGATCGTTGATGGCCTGCAAACGGGCCGGCGATTCGGGATGCCAATCGCCCATTTCATGGCGCTGACAATCGGGATGGGTATAAATGGCTGTGCTCATGCGCTGTACTGGTTACCTCTGTCTCTGTCCATTCTCTGTGCATATTGGGAACACTGCATGGCATTCCTGTTCGCCCTGCGCGTTCTCGCATAAAATCACTGGCCGGTCTGTGCCGCCCTTGCATCAGCGCTAATCTACCACGAGCGCGCAGGTGGCGGGCAGCGCCGTTTGACCTGGCCAAAGCGATTGTAAATTAAATAATCCGTCTTACTGTGATAGAAATAGCATGTTTCCGAAAATACACCAGGCCGCACAGCAGATCGGCGAAGTTCTCGTCGGCAAACACTTGCAGATCCGCCAGACTCTCGCCTGCGTGCTCGCGGGCGGCCACCTGCTGATCGAAGACGTGCCCGGCGTGGGCAAGACGACCCTGGCCCACGCGCTGGCCATCTCGCTGGGCCTGCAATGGAAGCGCCAGCAATTCACCAGCGACCTGCTGCCCGCCGATGTGGCCGGCATGAGCGTGTATGACCGGGGCAGTGGCAGCTTCGTCTTCCACCCTGGCCCCCTGTTTACCCAGGTGCTGCTGGCCGACGAGATCAACCGCGCCACGCCGAAGACGCAATCGGGCTTGCTCGAAGCGATGGAAGAGCGGCAAGTGAGCCTCGATGGCGTCACGCGCGCGCTGCCGCAGCCGTTTTTCGTCATCGCCACGCAAAACTGCGCGCACCAGCTGGGCACCTTCCCCCTGCCCGAGTCGCAGCTTGACCGTTTTCTCATGTGCGTCACCCTGGGCTACCCCGATGCGGCCGCCGAACGGGAACTGCTGCTGGGCGCCGACCGCCGCGCCATGCTGCAGACCTTGCCGGCCGTCATGAATGCGGAAGAATTGCTGCAGGCGCAAGCAGGCCTGCGCGACATCCACGCTGCGCCCGCCGTCGTCGACTATGTGCTGGCCCTCGTGCATGCCACCCGCGTGCCGGGCGTGTTTGCCGATGGCCTCAGTCCGCGCGCCGCGCTGGCCCTGCTGCAGGCGGCGCGCGCCTGGGCCGCCCTGGCCGGACGCGACCACGTCGTGCCCGACGACGTGCAAGCCGTGCTGCTTCCCGTCTGCGCCCACCGTCTGCATGCCACGCAAGGGTCCGCAGACAGCCGCAGCCTGCTGCAGCAATTGCTGCTGGCTACCCCCGTCTGACCGGGATGCGCCCGCGCACCAGCGGCTGGCTGCCGGCGCGCCCCTGGCTGGGCGCGCAGCGCGTGCACATCCGCCCCTCGCGCGCGGGCCTGGCATTTGCCGCGCTGCTGCTGGCGCTGTGGATCGCCGCCGTCAATTACCACCTGGGCCTGGGCTACGCGCTGACGTACTTCGCGGCCGCCTGCGCCATCGCCGACATGCTGTTTGCCAGCCGCAACCTGGCGGAGCTGGCGCTGGCCGCCGCACCCGGCAAGCCCGTGTTCGCGGGCAGCCAAGCCTGTTTCACCTTGCGCCTGATCAACCGCAGCGCGCGCCCGCGCCATGCGATCCACCTGACCGTGCGCGATGCCACGGCAGCGCCCAGCCTGGCCGATATCGCCGCCCACGGGGAAACGGCCGTCAGCATCGTCGTGGCGGCACGGCAACGGGGCTGGCTGGACTCTCCAGCCGTGCGCCTGTCGGGCAGTTTCCCGTTGGGCCTGTTTATCACCTGGTGTCATTGGCAGCCCGAGGCGCGCGTACTCGTGTATCCGCAGCCCGAGCACAACGCGCCCCCGCTGCCCTTGCCCGCCGGAACGGAACAGCTGGCAAAGCCGACGCCACCACAGTCGCGCTCGTCCGGTGGCACCCTGGAACTGGCGGGAGTACGCGCCTACCAGCCAGGCGATCCCTTGCACCGCCTGGCCTGGCGCCAGATCGCCCGCCATGATGGCGAGCATCTATTCAGCAAGCAATTCCAGCCTGCCGCCGATGCGCCCGTGAGCGCAGTCCGTGGCAGCATCCTGCTCGAGCACGCCACGCTGCACGCGCTGGCGCCGGAAGCGCGCCTGTCACGCCTGGCCGCCTGGGTGCTGCAGGCGGAACGCACAGGCTTGCCATATGGCTTGCGCCTGGGCACGCTGACTCTGGCGCCGGCCCTGGGCGCCAGCCAGCGCGATGCCTGCCTGCGCGCGCTGGCCCTGCACGATTTGCCGCAGAATTTGCCGCAAGATCAGGCCACGGCATGAGGCAATGGCTGACCAACTTGCCGCGCGACCAGGCCGACATTGTGCTGCTGTTGCTGGCCGCCGCCATGGTGCTGGCGCCGCACGCGCTGCACCTGCCCCCGTGGCTGTCGGCCTCCGCTGCGACCCTCCTGCTGTGGCGCGCCGTCATCACCGTGCGGGGCCGGCGCCAGCCGCAGCTGGCCGTGCTTGCGCCGCTGGCCTTGCTCGGCATCGCCGCCGTCTACGCCAGCTACGGCAGCGTGCTGGGACGCGACGCGGGCGTAGCCATGCTGGCCCTGCTGCTGGCCTTGAAATCGCTGGAAATGCATGGCCGGCGCGACATCTTCGTCTTTGTCTTCCTCAGTTTTTTCCTCCTGCTGGCAAACTTCTTTCATGCGCAAGGCATCCTCAGCGCCGCCTGGATGCTGGCCACCGTCATCGTCCTGCTGGCCGCGCTGCTGTCAGCCCAATATGGCGCCGTGCAGCCGCGCCTGGCGCAACGGTTAAGTTTGCTGGGACGCATGCTGGCGCTGGCCCTTCCCCTGTCGGCCGTGATGTTTCTTGCCATGCCACGCGTCGACGGTCCCCTGTGGGGTGCCGCAGCAGAAGGCGCGCAGGCGCGCACGGGCTTGTCCGACAGCATGCAGCCGGGCGCCATCGCCTCGCTGGCCCTGTCAAGCGACCCCGTCTTCCATGCCCGTTTCAGCACAACACTCCCGCCGCAAGACCAGCTGTATTGGCGCGGCGTGGTGCTGGGAGACTTCGACGGCGCTACCTGGACACGCAGGGGCGCGAAGGGGCGCGCGCCTGCCAGCGACAGCCGGATAGACGTCGCACTGGAAGGCCAGCCCAGCCGCTACGAAGTGATCTTGCAAGCGAGCGGCCAGCGGCGCATCTTCGCACTCGACGTGCCGCGCAGCATCGAACGCTTGCCCGGTAACCCGTATGTCGTGTCGTCCGCGCTGGAAGTGCTGACCATACAGCCTATTACTTCGACCGTGCGTTACCACGTCAGTTCCCAGCCACGCTACCGGCTGCAGGCAAGCTTGTCGGTCGCGCAGCAGCAGCCATGGCTGGCCTTGCCCGCTGGCAGCAATCCGCGCAGCGTGGCCTGGGCCCGCGCATTGCGCGGCAGCGGCCCCCAGGCGCTGGCGCCCGCCGCCGCCATCGCTGCCGTGCTCGATCACTTCCGCCGCGCGCCTTTCCGCTACACCTTGCAGCCACCGCTGCTGGGCAAGCATGGCGTCGACGACTTCCTGTTTGCCACGCAAGCGGGCTTTTGCGAACACTACGCGGGCAGCTTTGTCGTGCTGATGCGCGCCATGGGCATTCCCGCGCGCGTCGTCACGGGCTACCAGGGCGGCCTGCGCAACGGGACAGATAACAGCCTGAGCGTGCGCCAGTCCGACGCCCATGCCTGGAGCGAAGTGTGGCTGGCGGGCCGGGGCTGGGTGCGCATCGATCCCACCAGCGCCGTCGCGCCCCTGCGCACGGAGCACAACCTCGATGCCGCCCTGCCACCGGCCCCGTCGCCGCTGACGGCCTGGCGCGCCCTGGCCGGCCTCGATGGCGGCGCGCACGGGGCGGCTGCCGCGTGGCGCCAGCAATGGCAGCAGGCCGAGCACGCCTGGAGCCGCTGGGTGCTCGACACCACGCCGCAACGCCAGCGCGCCATGCTCGATGGCTTGAAAAACTTGCCAGCGCACAAGCTGGCAGTCGCTTGCGCCGTGCTGGCCCTGCTGGCCGCGGCGGCGGGCGCACTGGTCTGGTGGCGGCAGGCGCGGCAAGGCGATCCGCTCGACGCCCTGTACGCGCAGTTTTGCCAGCAGCAGGCGCGGCGCGGCTACAGCCGTGCGCCGCATGAAGGCCCGCACGGTTATGCTGCCCGGCTGGCTGCGGGCAAGGCCACACCCGAGGCGCACGCCGCCATCGCACAGTTTCTGGCAATCTATGCCGCGATGAAGTATGGTAATGCCAACCCAGACGAACAACTCCGCGCGCGGCGCAGCTTGCGCCGCCTGTTAACCCAATGCCGATGAGACGCTCCTTGTTACCGATCAAAACCTCCGCCCTGTCCCTGCTCCTCTCCCTTCCTCTGTGCTTTGCCACCGCGCACGCTGGCGAAAACAGCAATATTTCCGCTGCCGACCGTGCCCGTGCCGTGCGCGCGGCCAAGGCCCAGCCTGTCAAAAAGGTGGCCGGCAAGCCGGCGGCGAAGAAAGCACCGGCGAAATTCGACTTCGAAGGCGAATTTGTCGACTATGCCAACTGGAAAGAAGTCCGCGCCTTCCTCGACGATATGTCCGCCAAACACGGCTTTGACCGCGCCGAACTCGATGTCCTGATCGGCAAG
The DNA here is from genome assembly GCF_059617925.1 of Janthinobacterium sp. JF4. NCBI lineage: Bacteria > Pseudomonadati > Pseudomonadota > Betaproteobacteria > Burkholderiales > Oxalobacteraceae > Janthinobacterium > Janthinobacterium sp. JF4. The sequence continues at coordinate 170,846 of NZ_JCAQAV010000006.1, forward strand.
GTGCGCTATGTCGAGTCGACCGTGCAACTGATGAAGCCGGCACCGCCGGGCAAGCCGAAGAACTGGCAAGCGTACAGCGCCCGCTTCATCGAGCCGGTGCGCATCAATGCGGGCGTGAAATTCTGGGAAGAGAATGCGGAAGCGCTGGCGCGCGCCGAGCGCGAATATGGCGTGCCGGCCGAGATCATCGTCGGCATCATCGGCGTGGAAACCGTGTACGGACGCAACACGGGCCGCTTCCGCGTGCTCGACGCGCTGACGACCCTGGCGTTTTCCTATCCGGAAAGCCCGACGCGGGCCGCGCGCATGGCGTTTTTCAAGGGGGAACTGGAAAACGCGCTGCTGTACGCGCGCAAGGATGGCATCGATCCCTTGACCCTGCTCGGCTCGTATGCGGGCGCCATCGGCCTGCCCCAGTTCATGCCCAGCAGCATCATGCAGTATGCGGTGGACTTCGATGGCGATAGTCACATCGACTTGCGCAATTCCACGACCGATGCCATCGGCAGCGTCGCGCATTTCCTCGTCGAGCATGGCTGGAGGCGCGATGACCCGGCCATCAGCACATATCCCGTCACCGTTTCGGCCAGCCGCGCCTGGGAAAAGTTCATCGGCCAGGGCTTGCAGGCCAAATACCGGTTGGAGGAATTGCAGGAAGCTGGCGTGAATACCGTCACGGCCACGCCCCAGAACATGTTGTTCGGCCTGATCGATTTGCAAAATGGTTCCGAAGCAACTGAGTATCACTTGGCAAGCAATAACTTCTTTGCTATAACTCAGTACAACAGAAGTTATTTTTATGCCATGTCCGTCATTGACCTGGGCAAAGCCATCAGGCAAGTGCGCGCACGCTAACCGAAAGTCAGTGTAAAGTTATAATATTACTTGTAAGAAAGCGTAAGCGATGTTGAAGCGGCCAGCAAACAAGTCTATGGTGGGGCCGATAACATGTGCCAGCCTCGCTCGCCAGCCTTTGTGCGGCACGGAATACGGAAATGGTTTTATACTTAACTTTTGTCAAAGTACAATTTTTGTTCTATCATGGAGCATAATAAAGAATAAATAGGTGTTGCAACAAGACAACACTTATTCTGTACAAAGCAAGATTGCCAGGCTTTCCTGCCTGAAATTGAATCCTGCTGTACAATTGTGTATATATTATGAAAAACTGTATCCCGGATCGTACCGTGTGTGAATTTGTTCCTTTTAGTAAAGAATGAACATGAACGCAGCAAGAGCGAGCTCCGAGTGTTTTTTACTTTGCAGTGCAACTACAGAAGGAACAATAACATCATGACAAACCAAGTCGGCATTGATATGAACAGCGATTCGGACTCCGACGATCTGTTGCAATACAACCCAAACAGACTGCTCGATACCCTGATCGAAAACCTGCGCCTGAAAAACGACGCAGCCCTGTCCCGCGCGCTGGAAGTAGCGCCACCGGTCATCAGCAAAATCCGTCACCACCGCCTGCCGGTCGGTGCATCGCTGCTGATCCGCATGCACGAAGTCAGCGACCTGAGCATCCGCGACCTGCGTTACCTGATGGGTGACCGCCGCAACAAATTCCGCATCAGCGACAAGCAATTCAAGCCAAAAGAAGGCGAAACGCCACAAGGCTGATCCTGCCAGTTCCGCAGGTTTTCCCTCCCCGCCGTGGGGAGGGGGTAGTTCCAGCTGTTCTCAGGCCGTTCTGGCCGATATCAATTCAATTACACCATTACGCAGGGAAAACACCTGTAGACAGATAGCGGTCGCCGCGGTCGCAGACGACGAACACGATGGTCGCGTTTTCCACCGTTTGCGAGATGCGCAGCGCGATTTCGCACGCGCCGGCTGCTGAGATGCCGCAGAACAAGCCCTCTTCCGCCGCCAGGCTGCGCGCCATGCGCTCGGCCACGCCCTGGCTCACGTATTCCACCTGGTCGACGCGCGACTTGTCGTAAATTTTCGGCAAGTACGCTTCCGGCCACTTGCGGATGCCGGGAATCTGCGAACCTTCCTCGGGCTGGGCGCCGATGATCTGGATGGCGGGATTCTGCTCTTTCAGATAGCGCGACACGCCCATGATGGTGCCCGTCGTGCCCATGGCGCTGACGAAGTGCGTGACCTGCCCATTGGTATCGCGCCAGATTTCCGGCCCCGTGCTTTCATAGTGGGCGCGCGCATTGTCTTCGTTGGCGAACTGGTCGAGGATGATGCCACGGCCATCCTTCTGCATCTGCTCGGCCAGGTCGCGCGCATATTCCATGCCGCCCGTCTTCGGCGTCAGCAAAATATCGGCGCCATAGGCAGCCATGCTCTGGCGGCGCTCCACGCTGAGGTTATCCGGCATCAAGAGCAGCATCTTGTAGCCGCGCAAGGCGGCGGCCATGGCCAGCGCGATGCCCGTATTGCCGCTGGTCGCCTCGATCAGGGTATCGCCTGGCTTGATGACGCCGCGCTCTTCAGCGCGCTTGAGCATGGACATGGCCGCGCGGTCCTTCACGGAACCAGCGGGATTATTGCCCTCCAGCTTGCCCAGGATGACGTTGTTGCGCGCAAGCGCATCGGCACCCGGCAAGCGCGTCAGCTGCACCAGCGGGGTATTGCCGATCGTATCTTCAAGTGTCTTGTAAGCCATCGTGTCTGTTTGAGTGGTTTCAACAAAGACCCATTCTAATATGAGATGCTGGACGGCGTATCACTCATCGGCAGCAGCAGCCGGGCCCGCGCGCGCGTCCGGCTGCGCCGCCACACGCCGCATGGGGCCTACCGCGCCGCCATTTCCGGGCGTGCGCAACGGGTATTGCGGCAGGCGCGCGCCGCATGCGCTAGACTCGTCACTGTTAGTTATTTTTGTTATTTGCTTATTCAGTCTCCGAACGGACCCGCCATGGCCAGCAGCACACCCGAATTCATTCCCGAAACGACGCACGACGATCCCGTCCAGTTCGCCACGCTCGACTTGCAGGGCCGCAGCCACCAGATCTCTCCCGTCTTCAATGCGCTCGAACTGCAGCGCTTGCAGCGCTATGGCACGCTGCGGCGCTTTGCCGATGGAGCCACGCTGTTCGAGGCGGGCAGCAGCAGTTTCGGCATGCTGGTGATACTGTCCGGACGGGTCAGCATCACGCGCCACGAAGTGCTGGGGCAGGCGTCGCTGCTGCGCGAAGTGGGCGTCGGCCACTTCATTGCCGAGGTGGCGCAATTGTCCGGCCGCCCCACCCTCGTCAACGGCAGCGCCGTGGGCGCCGTGGAATTGCTCGACATCAGCTCGGAATCCCTGCGCGCGCTGATCGTGGCCGAGGCGGAGATGGGCGAACGCATCGTGCGCGCCCTGATCCTGCGCCGCGTGGCATTGATCGAATCGAATTCGGGCGGCCCCGTGCTGGTGGGGCCGCGCGGCAATGGCAATCTGTTCCACCTGCAAAGCTTTTTATCGAGTAATGGCCACCCGCATACGGTGCTCGATCCGGCCACTGATGCGGCCGCCGCCGCGCTGGCCGGACGCTACCAGCCCACGCCGCAGGAGTGGCCGCTGGTGGTCTGTCCGGACGGCAAAATCATGAAGAATCCCGGCAATGCGGAACTGGGACGCTGCCTGGGCATGCTGCCTGATTTGTCCGGCGACAAGATTTTTGACGTGCTGGTGGTGGGCGCCGGTCCTGCCGGTCTGGCCACGGCCGTGTATGCGGCCTCTGAAGGTTTATCGGTACTGGCGCTGGAGCAGCGCGCATATGGCGGCCAGGCGGGCGCCAGCGCGCGCATCGAAAATTACCTGGGATTTCCCACCGGCATTTCCGGCCGGGCCCTGGCGGGGCGCGCCTATGTGCAGGCGCAAAAGTTCGGCGTCGAAATCGCCACGCCGGCCAGCGCCGCCAACTTGCTGTGCGACACCTGGCCCCTGCGCGTCAAGCTGTGCGACGGCACGCAGGTGCGCGCCCGCACGGTGGTGCTGTCGTGCGGCGCGCGCTACCGCCGGCCTTCGCTGGCGAACCTGAAAACGTACGAAGGACGGGGCGTGTATTACTGGGCCTCGCCCATCGAAGCCAAGCTGTGCCGGCAGGAAGAGATCATCCTGGTCGGCGGCGGCAATTCGGCCGGCCAGGCCGCCGTGTTTCTCTCCGGCCACGCCGCCAAAGTCCACATGCTGATCCGCGGCGAAGGGCTGGCGGCCAGCATGTCGAGCTACCTGATCGAGCGCATCGCCGCCACGCCCAACATCTCCTTGCACACGCACACGGAAATCATCGCCCTCGAAGGCGACGACGATGGCTTGACGGAGGTGCGCTGGCGCAACAACCGCACGGGCGAGGAAGCCGATTGCGCCGTGCGCCGCGTGTTTCTCTTCGTCGGCGCCGATCCGAACACGGACTGGCTGCACGACTGCGCCGTGGCCGTCGACGAACAGGGTTTTATCCGCACGGGCTTCGACGTCACGCGCGCCGAATGCCGCGCCCACGGCCACACAGCACATTTACTCAACCCGCCTCCCGACTTGCCGGACCGGGCCGCGCTGGAAACCAGTGTGCCGGGCGTGTTCGCCATCGGCGACGTGCGGGCCGGTTCGACCAAGCGCGTGGCCGCCGCCGTCGGCGAAGGGGCGGCCGTAGTGTCGCAGATTCACGGCTTCCTGGCGCGCCTGCCCGCAGGCGCGGCCTGAAAATCGCGCGGTATAGAAACTGCTACAATCGGCTGTTGCCATCGAGCTGAAAGAGACCGCATGCCCCACACCGCCAAACTTTCCTCGCGCCGCAGCGTGCCCGCGGTCCGCTGACGGTGCGCCGCATGCTCGTCAAATTGCTGCTGCTGGCCACCTTGTTTGCCGTGTTCAGCATCGCAGCCCTGTACAGCTACGGACGCTTCGCCGAGCGTTCGCTGGGGACGCCAGGGACAGCCTTGCCCGTGGCGATGGATGCCACCCTGCTCGACCGCGTGCTGGCGCCGCAACTGGCGCAGCGGCCAGGCCACAGCGGCACGGCCCTGATCGACGACAATCTGGAAGCCTTCGCCCTGCGCGCCCTGAGCGCGCGCGAAGCGGGCCGCAGCATCGACCTGCAATACTACATCTGGCATAACGACGTCACGGGACGCCTGCTGGTGCGTGAACTGCTGCGCGCGGCCGACCGTGGCGTGCGCGTGCGCGTGTTGCTCGACGACGTCAATGCGCGCGGCCAGGACGCCGCCATCCTCGCGCTCGACAGCCACCCGCTGATCAACGTGCGCATCTTCAATCCGGGCCGCAACCGCGACGGCATCTGGTTGCGCGCCATGGAAATGGCCTTGCGCGCCGTCAGCCTGAACCGGCGCATGCACAACAAGGCCTGGATCGTCGATGGCAGGGTTGCCCTCGTCGGCGGGCGCAATATCGGCGATGAATACTTTGATGCCGCCGAACAAGTCAATTTCCAGGATGCCGACTTGCTGCTGGTGGGCCCCGCCGTGCAGCAGACGAGCGACATCTTCGACCGTTTCTGGAACAGCCGCGCCGTCATCCCCATCGGCGCCTTGCACGCCGGCAAGCACGCGGGCGCGCCGGAACTGCAGGCTGTGCGCACCCGCCTCGACGCGCTGAGCGGAGAACTGGGCGCCTCGCCCTATTTGCGCCAGCTGACCGATACGGGCCAGCTGCAGGCCCACCTGGATGGCCGCCTGCGCCTGCACTGGAACGTGCAAGTGCAGGTATTGTCGGATCCGCCGGAAAAAGCCGCGCCCGTGGCCAGTTTGCAGCGCAGCGAGCACTGGCTCATGCACAGCTTGCTGCCCCTGCTGACGGATGCGCGCGAGGAAGCGCTGCTGACCTCGCCATACTTCGTGCCCGGCACGGCGCTGACACAGACCCTGGGCGAAAAAGTCGCGGCCGGCGTCAAGGTCCAGGTGCTGACCAACTCGCTGGCGGCCACCGACGTGGCCCTCGTGCATGCGGGCTATGCGCGCTACCGCCAGGCACTGCTGGGCGGCGGCGTCGAACTGTTCGAATTGAAGACCCAGCACCGCAAGCGCATCAGCCTGATGGGGTCGAGCCGCGCCAGCCTGCACACCAAGGCCGTGGTGGTCGATGGCCAGCGGGGCTTCGTCGGCTCCTTCAACCTCGATCCCCGCTCGGCCCAGCTGAACACGGAGATGGGCGTGCTGTTCGACGACGCCGCGCTGGCGGCCGACATGCGCGCGCTGTTCCTGCGCTCGACATCGAGCGACACCAGCTATCGTTTACTCCTCGACAACGGCGCCGTGCGCTGGTCCGATGCCACCGAAGAACCCGCCAAGGTGTGGACGCACGATCCCGAAGCGGGCGTCTGGCGCCGCATGCTGGTGTCCGTGATGCGCTGGCTGCCGATCGAGTCACAGCTGTAGACGCATAAAAAAAACCCCGCGCGGCCGGTACCACGCGGGGTTTTCTTCTCGTGCTACGCGGCACCACCACGCAACACGCTTCACAGCAACACGCTTACTTTTTCTCGGCTTCGGCCTTCTTCGCGTCGGCAGCAGCCAGTTTGGCTTCCTTCTTCGCAGCCGCTTCCGCAGCCTTGGCTTCTTTCTTGGCGGCTGTTGCCGCCTTCTTCGCAGCAGCGGCTTCCTTCTTCGTTTCGGCAGCCGATTTCACGGGGGCGGCATCGGCCGTCGCGGCAGCGGGAACAACCGCTGCAGCCGGCACCGCCTTGGCAGCGGCGGCTTCTTTTTTCGCGGCAGCAGCGGCGGCCTTGGCTTCTTTCTTCGCGGCAGCAGCTTCTTTCTTCGTTTCAGCGGCCGTCTTGACCGGCGCCGCAGCGGTGTCGGTCGCAGCAGCTGGCTTCGGTGCGGCTTCTTTCGCTGCAACTTCCTTCACAGCACTGTCCTTTTTTGCCGGGGCAGCTTTCGCCGCCGGGGCGGGCCCCGCTGGCGCGCCGGACTTGGCCTGGCCATTCACCTGCAAGCCTGCTTCCGACAGCTTCACGGAACTTTTCGGGCCGATGCCTTTTACGCGGCCTTCGAAATCGGCCCAATCCTTGAAGGCGCCGCCCTTGGCGCGTTCATCGATGATCGCTTTCGACGTGACGGGGCCGATGCCCTTGACGCTGTCGAGTGCCGCCTGGTCCGCCTTGTTGACATCGACCTGGGCAAAGGCAAAGCCCATCGTCGCGATCAGGGTGGCGATGGCCAGCAATATTTTTTTGAACATGGGTATCTCTCCGTGATGTGGTTTCAAGATGACTCGAACGCAAAGGAGGAACAGCGCCTTAACGGCTTTAACGGCTGTGGCGTGATACGGTTGACAAGACGGGACGGCAAAATGGAGGGGAAACCTGCGCCAGATCAAACAGACGGGCGCAGGTGATACAGCAAATTTACTGCGGGAACAGCTCTTCACGGGTAACGGTGGCCGTGCCCAGCTTGCCGACGACGATGCCGCCGGCGCGGTTGGCCGTACGCACGGCGTCGCCCAGGCCCATGCCGGCGCCCAGCATGGCCGCCATGGTGGCGATCACCGTGTCGCCGGCGCCCGAGACGTCGAACACTTCGCGCGCATCGGTCGGCATGTGCACCACCTCATCGGCCGTGTACAAGCTCATGCCCTCTTCCGAGCGCGTCAGCAACAAGGCGTCCAGGCCCAGTTGCGCGCGCATCTGCTGCGCGCGTTCCGTGAGTTGCTCTTCCGTATTCCAGCTGCCGATCACGCGGCGCAGTTCGGACTTGTTCGGAGTGAGCACTGACGCACCTGCATAGCGGCTGAAATCATCGCCTTTCGGGTCGACCATGACGATCTTGCCGGCCTTTCTGGCCGCCTTGATCATCTCGGCCACGTTCACCAGGCTGCCCTTGGCGTAATCGGACAGGACCACCACATCATAGTGTGGCAGCAGCGCATTGAATTGCTTGAGCTTGTCGCGCAGCACCGTATCGCTGGGCGCATCCTCGAAGTCGATGCGCAGCATCTGCTGCTGGCGGCCGATCACGCGCAGCTTGATGATGGTGGAAATGGCCGCATCGCGCTGCAGATAGCTGTGGATGCCGCCGCCCTCGAGCAGGCGCTCGACCTGGCTGCCGGCCTCGTCGTCGCCGACCACGCCCAGCAAGCTCGTCTTCGCTCCCAGCGCGGCCGCATTGCGCGCCACGTTGGCCGCGCCGCCCAGGCGCTCCTCGCGCTTCTCGATGCGCACGATGGGCACGGGCGCTTCCGGCGAAATACGGCTGACGTCGCCGAACCAGTAGCGGTCGAGCATGACATCGCCCACCACCAGCAGGCGCACCTGGGCCAATGCGGCCGGCGCCGTCAAGGCGACCACCTCTTGGGCGCTCATGCGCGCGTCAGGATCGAGCGACCGATCCCGTGGTATTCGATGCCATTCTCGGCCATGACAGCCGGCTCGAACAGGTTGCGCCCGTCAAAGATCACGGCCTGCTTCAGGCGCGCCTTGACCTGCTCGAAGTCGGGACTGCGGAAGGCTTTCCATTCGGTCACGATGACCAGCGCATCGGCGTCCTGCAGCGCATCCTTCGGACTGTCGGCAAAACGCACCCTGGCCAATTGCTCCGGCGTCAAGTCCAGTTGCAGCACGCGGCGCGCCTCGGCCATGGCGACGGGGTCGTACACGGCGACCGTGGCGCCGCGCGCCAGCAAGTCCGCCAGCAGGACGCGAGCCGACGCTTCGCGCATGTCGTCCGTATTCGGCTTGAAGGCCAGGCCCCATATGGCGAAATGCCGGCCCGTCAAGTCTTCGCCGAAGCGAGTGACCACTTTGCGTCCCAGCACCTGCTTCTGATGGTCGTTGACGGCTTCGACGGCACGCAGGATCAGCAATTCCTGGCCGTGGCCGCGCGCCGTGCGCTCGAGCGCCTGCACGTCTTTCGGGAAGCATGAACCGCCATAGCCGCAACCGGCGTACAGGAAGCTGTGGCCGATACGCGGGTCGGAACCGATGCCGTGGCGCACGGCTTCGATATCGACGCCCACCTTGTCGGCCAGGTTGGCCAGCTCATTCATGAAGGAAATACGCGTGGCCAGCATGGCGTTCGCCGCATACTTGGTGAATTCGGCCGAACGCACATCCATCCAGTAGGTGCGTTCGCGGTTACGGTTGAACGGCGCGTACAGGCTTTTCAGCAATTCGCGCGCGCGCTCGCCGTCCGGCGTGCTGTCGCAGCCAATGACGATGCGGTCCGGACGCATGAAGTCTTCGACGGCCGCGCCTTCCTTGAGGAATTCCGGGTTCGACGCCACCGAGAACGTAGCGGCCACGCCGCGCGCGTCGAGTTCGCCCTGGATGGCGGCGCGCACTTTTTCGGCCGTGCCGACGGGCACGGTCGACTTGTCGACGATGACCTTGAAGTCCGTCATGTACTTGCCGATGCCGCGCGCGGCCGCCAGCACGTATTGCAGGTCGGCCGAGCCGTCTTCATCGGGCGGCGTGCCGACGGCGATGAATTGCATCACGCCGTGCGCGGCGGCAGCCTCGACGTCAGTGGAAAAGGTCATGCGGCCGGCGGCGCGGTTGCGCGCCACGACTTCTTCCAGGCCCGGTTCATGGATAGGGATGCCGCCGCTGTTGAGCAAGTCGACCTTCTGGGCGTCCAGGTCGAGGCAAAAGACGTCGTTGCCCAGCTCCGCCAGGCAGGCGCCGGTCACGAGGCCCACATAGCCGGTGCCGATAATGGTGATTTTCATGGTTGTACCGTATGGATAAAAAGCAGGTCTTACATAGAAGTACACGCCACATTACTCAGGGCAAGGTGACGTGTACGAATCAGTTCATGACATTGAGTTCTTCGGTGCGGCGCGGTGGATACGTTTCCCACTTGTTGCAGCCAGGGCAGTGCCAGTAGAACTGGCGTGCCTTGAAGCCGCAGTGGCTGCACTGGTAGCGGGCCAGCTTCTGCGTGTAGCCGTGCACGAGGTTTTTTACCATCGACAGCTCCGACCAGATGGCGGCCGGCGCATCCATCATGCGCGCTTCCAGCAGTTTATCCAGGCCCAGCAGGGTCGGCGTGCGGCGCAGCTCGGCGCTGACCAGCTGTTTCGCCGCTTCCACGCCGTCGAGTTCGATGACTGCCTTGAAGACCACTTCGATCAGGTCGATCGACGACGCTTCTTCCAGGTAGGAGCGCAGCAGGTTGACGCCTTCCTGTGGACGGCCCAGCCTGGTATACCCATCCATCAGGCGCTGCGCCACGAGGGCCACGTGCGGCACGCTTTGCTGCTCCACGCGGCGCCAGGTGGTCAGCGCGCCTTCCACGTCGCCGCGCGCCAGCAGCACGTCGCCCGTCAGGATGGTGGCGCGCACGCTCTTGCGGTCCGTCTGCAGGGCTTTTTCCAGCAGCGGCATGGCGTCGTCCGGTTTCATGTGCACGAGGGCGTCATGCGCCAGTTCGCAATAGAACTGGGCGATTTCCTTCTGGCGCGCGCCGGCGCCCGATTCCTGCAAGCCCACGGCCGCTTCGATGGCGCGTGGCCATTCCTTTTCGCGCTGGTAGATTTCCAGCAGCGCGCGGCGCGCCTGGGCCGCGTATTGCGTGTCGATCAGGCTGTTGAAGGTTTCTTCGGCGCGGTCCAGCAGACCCGCCTTCAGGTAATCCATGCCCAGCTCGTAGGCGGCATGGCCCTGCTGCTCCAGCGGCAAGTCCGGGCGCGCCAGCAGGTTCTGGTGCACGCGGATGGCGCGCTCCGTTTCGCCGCGGCGGCGGAACAAATTGCCCAGCGCAAAGTGCATATCGGCCGATTCCGGGTCCAGCTTGACGACTTCGATGAAGGCGTCGATGGCCTTGTCATGCTGTTCATTGAGCAGGAAATTCAAGCCCCTGAAGTAATTGCGCGGCAGGCTGCGCGATTCGGATACCAGTTGATGAATGTCCACGCGCGCGGCAATCCAGCCCAGCGCGAAAAACACCGGGATACCCAAGAGCCACCAGAGTTCAAAATCCATGCGATTGTTTTTATTCGAGTAAGAGAGATAGGAGCGACGGCGCCGCTTACTGCGCGCTCACGCTGTCCGGTTGCGGCTGGACATTGCTGGCCACGCCAACGGTCTGCAGCGCGGCAATGGTGGTTTTTTGCTTGCTCGCTTCGCGGCGGTGACGGAACACGGTCGGCGTCAGGGCCAGTACGCCCAGGCTGGCGCCGGCGACAAAAAAGCCCAGCAGCATCAGGACCAGGGGGCCGCGAATTTCATAATTGAGGAAAACATGCAGGTCGACAACCTGCGCATTCTTCAGCGCAAAACTGAAGAACAGGACGAAAAGAACACAGCCAACGATGGTGGAGATGATTTTCATCGATACGCCCAGAAAGTACAAAAAATGCCCGTATGGCACAACCTTGGAATGCCTGGCAGAAGCGTAGCGAGCGTCAGTGATTTGTGGCCAAGAAGCGCAACCGTACTGAAGTACGGTGAGCATCGCAGGCCGCAAAGCGCGACGCGCAGTAGCTTATGTCAGGTATTCTCAGCATATTAACAAAAAAAAGCGGCATCCAAGGACGCCGCTCTTTGTGTCGCCTTCCAGCAGACGATTAATCCTCGATAATCGGTTGCCCGACCATCGCGTCCACCCGCTCGCGCAACTGTTTGCCCGGTTTGAAGTGGGGTACCCGTTTTTCAGGAACCATCACCTTGTCGCCGGATTTCGGGTTGCGGCCGATGCGCGGGGGCCTGCTGTTCAGGGCAAAACTGCCAAAACCGCGGATCTCGATACGCTGACCGGTCGCCAGGGCGTTGGTCATCGCATCGAGAATGGTCTTGACGGCATACTCCGCATCTTTCGCCACCAGCTGAGAATAACGCTCAGCGAGGCGGTTGATCAGCTCGGACTTTGTCATCTGCCGTATCCGCAGTCTTAGTTCTTGTTATCGAACTTAGCTTTCAACAAGGCGCCCAGGCTGGTGGTGCCCGAAGCTGCGTTGTTGTCGGTAGCCGCCATCTTCTGCATGGCTTCCTGGGTTTCAACGTTGTCTTTCGCTTTGATCGACAGTTGGATACCACGGGCTTTGCGGTCGATGTTCAACACCATGGCTTCGACGGTGTCGCCGACTTTCAGGTGCGTACCAGCATCTTCAACGCGGTCGCGCGAGATTTCGGAAGCGCGCAGGTAGCCTTCAACTTCTTCGGACAGTTGGATCACGGCGCCTTTAGGCTCAACCGATTTAACGGTACCGGTTACCAGCGAGCCTTTGTCGTTCATGGCTGCGAAGTTGTTGAATGGGTCACCTTCCAGTTGCTTGACGCCCAGGGAAACGCGCTCGCGCTCAACGTCGATGGCCAGAACGATGGCTTCCAGTTCGTCACCTTTCTTGAAGCGACGCACGGCTTCTTCGCCGGTTTCGGTCCAGGACAGGTCGGACAGGTGCACCAGACCGTCGATGTTGCCGGCCAGGCCGATGAACACGCCGAAGTCGGTGATCGATTTGATCGCGCCGCGGACTTTGTCACCTTTCTTATGGGTAACACCGAAGTCGTCCCATGGATTGGCTTTGCACTGTTTCATGCCCAGCGAAATACGACGACGCTCTTCGTCGATTTCCAGAACCATCACTTCTACTTCGTCGCCCAGTTGGACAACTTTGTTAGGAGCAACGTTTTTGTTCGTCCAGTCCATTTCGGAAACGTGTACCAGACCTTCGATACCCTGTTCCACTTCAACGAACGCGCCGTAGTCGGTCAGGTTCGTTACTTTACCGAACAGACGGGTGCTTTGTGGGTAACGACGGGACAGACCGGTCCAAGGATCGTCGCCCAGTTGTTTCACGCCCAGCGAAACACGGTTTTTCTCTTGATCGTATTTCAGGACTTTGGCGGTGATTTCCTGGCCAACCGTCAGTACTTCCGACGGGTGACGTACACGGCGCCATGCCAGGTCGGTGATGTGCAGCAAGCCATCGATACCGCCCAGATCCACGAACGCGCCGTAGTCGGTGATATTTTTGACGACGCCGGTCACGACCGTGCCTTCTTTCAGCGTTTCCATCAGTTTCTGACGCTCTTCGCCCATCGAAGCTTCGATGACGGCGCGGCGGGACAGAACCACGTTGTTACGCTTGCGATCGAGCTTGATCACTTTGAATTCGAGGGTTTTGCCTTCGAATGGGGTGGTGTCTTTGACAGGACGGGTATCAACCAGCGAGCCCGGCAGGAATGCGCGGATGCCGTTGGTCAACACGGTCAGACCGCCTTTGACTTTACCATTGACGGTACCGACGACGATTTCGCCCGATTCCATCGCTTTTTCCAGAGCCAGCCACGAAGCCAGACGCTTGGCTTTGTCGCGCGACAGGATGGTATCGCCGAAACCGTTTTCCAGCGATTCGATCGCCACGGAAACGAAGTCACCAACTTTGACTTCCAGTTCGCCGTGGTCGTTCTTGAATTCTTCGACAGGGATGAATGCTTCGGATTTGAGGCCAGCGTTCACGATCACGAAATTGTGGTCGAGGCGCACGACTTCAGCGGAAATAACTTCGCCGGAGCGCATATCTTGACGCGACAACGATTCCTCGAAGAGCGCAGCAAAACTTTCCATACCGGTAGATTCGTTAGTTGTAACAGTAGACATAGGGTTCACACAGGTTATCCAGCAGAGATCGCACGATGCGACTTAAACTGGGTTAGGTTTTTGACACACCCGGACAGGCCAGGAGCCGTCAACGGGCACCACATAGCACAACAACACGCTATTTTGCTGCAGCGGCGTACCATTTCAACACGGTTTCGACAGCAACATCTGCCGTCATTGCCGACGTATCGAGGACATGCGCCCCTTCCGCAGGGACCAGCGGCGCAATCGCACGGTGAGTATCACGTTCGTCCCGCGCCTGCAAATCCATCAGAAGGTCTTCCATCTTAGCAGAAAAACCCTTGTCTATCAATTGCTTGTAGCGCCGTTGCGCGCGCGCCTCGACGCTGGCCGTGAGGAACACCTTCAATTGGGCATGCGGGAAGATCACCGTGCCCATGTCGCGCCCGTCGGCCACCAGGCCCGGCGTCTTGCGAAAACCCAGCTGCAAGCTGACCAGGGCATGGCGCACCGTTGGCAATACGGCAATCTTCGACGCCGTATTGCCCACTTCTTCGGCACGGATCTGCTCGGTCACGTTTTCCTGCGCCAGCAGGATCTCGCCACCGGCAAAATGGCAGGGCAAGTGTTCGGCCAGCTTGGCTAGCGCGTGCTCGTCGCGCAAGTCCGTGCCGCGGCGCAGCGCCATCAAGGCCGTCAGGCGGTACAGCGCGCCCGAGTCCAGGTAATGAAAGCCCAGCTTGTCGGCCACGCGGTGCGCCACCGTGCCCTTGCCGGAAGCGGTGGGGCCGTCGATGGCGATGACTGGGATGTTGGAGGTCGGCATTATTTTGTCACTTTAAAAAAAACTAAACCCCAAGGCAAGGGCTGGGGTCAGACCCGGCGGGTCTGACCCCAAATTTGCCTTCGGTTAAATAAGACTATCTTTGGCTATCCCCGCGAATGCGGCGAAGTACTCGGGGAAGGTCTTGGCCACGCATTTCGGGTCGTTGATGCGCATGGCGTTGCCGCGGCGCGCGGCGCCGTCCAGCGAGGCCAGCGAAAAGCACATGGCCATGCGGTGGTCGTCATACGTGTCGATGCTGGCGGCAAGAATCTGCGCCGGTGGCGTCACGCGCAGGTAGTCCGCGCCCTCTTCCACTTCGGCGCCGAGTTTACGCAATTCCGTCGCCATGGCCGCCAGGCGGTCCGTTTCCTTCACCCTCCAGCTGGCGATATTGCGCAAGGTCGACGTGCCATCCGCGTACAGGGCGGCCACGGCGATCGTCATGGCCGCGTCGGGAATGTGATTGAAGTCCATGTCGACGGCTGTCAAGACGCCGTTCGAGCGGGCCTCGATCCAGTTCTCGCCCATGGTGATGGTCGCGCCCATCTGCTGCAAGGCTTCGACGAAACGCACGTCGCCCTGGATGCTGTCGCGCCCCACGCCTTCCACGCGCACGGGACCGCCGCCGATGGCGCCGGCCGCCAGAAAGTACGAGGCCGACGACGCGTCGCCTTCGACGTGAATCGTGCCCGGGCTTTGATAGTGCTGGCCCGGCTGCACGGTAAACGACTGCCAGCCGTCATGCTCGACCGTCACGCCGAAACGGCGCATCAGGTTCAGGGTGATCTCGATGTATGGCTTGGAAATCAGCTCGCCCGTCACGTCGATGGTCACCGCATGGTCGCGCGCCATCAGCGGCGCCACCATCAAGAGGGCCGTCAGGAACTGGCTCGACACATTGCCGCGCACGGCGATGCGCTGCGCGTGAATGTGGCCGCGGCGGATGCGCAGCGGCGGGAAGCCCTGTTCGCCCGTGTACTCGATCTGCGTGCCGACGGCATTCAGCGCGTCGACCAGGTCGCCGATCGGGCGCTCGTGCATGCGCGACACGCCGTGCAGCGTGTAGTCGCCGCCGATGACGGCCAGCGCCGCCGTCAGCGGGCGGATCGCCGTGCCGGCGTTCCCCATGAACAGGTCCGCCGCGTGGTGCGGGAACACGCCGCCGCAGCCTTCCACGTGGTGCACCTGGTGGGCCGTGGCCGGGTCGCCCGTCAATTCATCCTGCGTCCATTTCACGCCCAGCGAGGTCAGTGCCGTGAGCATGACGAAGGTGTCGTCGGAGGCGAGCAAGTCGATGATCTTCGTCGTGCCTTTAGCCAGCGCGGCCAGCAGCAGCACGCGGTTGGAAATGCTTTTCGAGCCGGGCAGGCGCACCGTGCCTTCGGCGTGCAGCACCGGTTTCAAATCGATATGGTGGGGGTAGTGCTTGGTCTGGGTCATGCTGGAATCCTTGAGTATTTATTGTACGGGCGCGGGAGCTTCCGCCGTCTCGATCGCCTCGATCCATTGCTGCCGCGCGTGCTGGGCGTTCGCATACACGCCCTCGATGGCGCCGCCGTCGTTCGCGGCCAGGTGGGCGCGCAAGGTCGTCAACTGCGCCAGGTAGGCGTCCAGTTCGTGCAGCAGCGCCGGCTGGTTGGCCAGGCTGATGTCGCGCCACATTTCCGGCGATGAGCCGGCGATGCGCGTAAAGTCGCGAAAGCCGCTGGCCGCATATTGAAACAGCAGGCCCGCGTGCGGTTTGTTGGCGATGTCGTCGACCAGCGCAAAGGCCAGCAGATGCGGCAGATGGCTGACGGCGGCAAACACCTTGTCATGTTCTTCGGGGCCCAAGGTGCGCAGGATGGCGCCGCAGGCGCGCCACGCGGCCGCCACCCGTTCCACGTCGGCCGCGGCGTTTTCCGCCAGCGGCGTGAGCACCACTTTCTTGCCCTGATACAGATCGGTGATGGCGGCGTCGGGGCCATTCGTCTCGCGTCCCGCGATCGGGTGGCCGGGTACGAATTGCCCCACCTTGCTACCCAGCGCCGCGCGCGCGGCCGCCACCACGTCGCTTTTCGTGCTGCCCGCATCGGTGACGACGGTGCCGGGCTGCAGGTGCGGCGCGATGGACGCCAGGATGGCGCCCGTCTGCGCCACGGGCGCGGCCAGCAGCACCAGGTCGGCGCCAAGCAAGGCATCGGCCATGTCGCCGCCGATCGCGTCGATGATGCCCAGTTCGAGCGCGCGCGCCATCGACGCCGGCGAGCGGCCCATGCCAACCACGGTGGTCACCGCGTCCGCATGTTTCAGGGCGCGCGCGAACGAGCCGCCGATCAGGCCTACGCCAAAAATGACGACCTTCTTCAGTGCAGGCGTCGTCATATCGTCAGGCCAGCGCTTTCGTCAGCGCGGCAATGAAGATGGCGTTTTCCTGCGGCAGGCCGATGGAGATGCGCAGCCATTGCGGCAAGCCATAGCTGCCGACGGGACGCACGATCACGCCCTGTTGCAGCAGCGCCAGGTTGACTCGCGCGCCGGCGCCGTCGTCGTCGCCCACCTTGACCAGCACGAAATTGCCGTGCGATGGCACGAATTCCAGGCCCAGCTGCGTGAACGCTTCTGTGAACTGCTGGTAGCCGGCCGCGTTGTTGCGCGCGCTTTGCTCGAGGAAGGCCTTGTCGTTCAGGGCGGCGATCGCCGCCGCCTGCGCCAGCGAGTTGACGTTGAAAGGCTGGCGGATGCGGTTCATCAGGTCCGTCAGCATCGGCTGGGCGATGGCAAAGCCGATGCGCAGACCGGCCAGGCCGTAGGCCTTCGACAGGGTGCGCGAGACCACCAGGTTCGGGTACTGGCGCACCCACGCCGTCGACTCGTACTGGTCGTCGGCCGAGAGGAATTCGTTGTAGGCCTCGTCCAGCACCACCACCACGTGCTGCGGCACTTTCTGCAGGAAGGCTTCGAGCTGCGCCGCCGTCAGGAAGGTGCCGGTCGGGTTGTTCGGGTTGGCGATGAAGATCAATCGCGTGTCGTCGGCGATCGCCGCCGCCATCGCGTCCAGGTCATGGCCATACGCTTGCGCGGGCACGACGATATGGCGCGCGCCCAGGCCTTGCGTGGCCAGCGCGTACACGGCGAACGAATACTGCGAGTAGACGACGGACTGGCCGTGTTCGACAAACGCGTGCGCGGCGATTTCCAGGATGTCGTTGCTGCCGTTGCCCAGGGTGATCCAGTCGGCCGGCACGTCGTAGCGCTTGGACAGCACGGCTTTCAAGTCGAAGCCGTTGGCGTCCGGATAGCGGCCCAGGTCATCGATGGCGGCGATCATCGCCTGCTTGGCCGATTCCGGCATGCCGTACGGGTTTTCATTCGACGCCAGCTTGACGATGGCTGCCTCGTCGAGGCCGAACTCGCGCGCGACTTCCGCGATCGGCTTGCCGCTCTGGTAAGGGGCGATGGCGCGGACGTATTCTGGACCGATATTTTTAGACATGGTGTTCTTTAAAAGTTGGTGAATGATTAGGCTGGTGGCTGTTGTTGGGTTACGCTGCGCTGACCCAACCTACAGCTTACCGTATGTCGGGTAGGCCGGATTAGCGGGGCCGCCGAGGCGGAGCGTAATCCGACACCACCGTCGGCGTCACAGACTGACCGGATACGACCCCAGCACCTTGAAAAACGCCGCATTGCTCTGCAACTCGGCCAGCGCCTGGGCGACGGCAGCGTCGTGCACGTGGCCCTCCACGTCGACATAGAAATAATACTCCCAGCTGCCCATGCGCGCCGGGCGCGACTCGAAGCGCGTCATCGACACGCCGTGTTTCGCCAGGGGCGCGAGCAACTGGTACACGGCGCCCGCCTTGTTCGGCACGGCCAGCACCAGCGAGGTCTGATCCTTGCCCGACGGCGCCGTCTGCAAGGTGCCGACGACGGCAAAGCGCGTGCGGTTGTGCGGGTCGTCCTGGATATGCCCCTTGACCACGCCCAGCTTGTACTGCGCGCCCGCCAGTTCGCTGGCAATCGCCGCCACCGTGCCATCTTCGCCGGCCATGCGGGCCGCTTCGGCGTTCGAGGCCACGGCGTGGCGCGCAACGTGCGGGTAATTCTGGTTCAGCCACACCTGGCACTGCGCCAGCGCCTGCGAATGGGCGCAGATCGACGTGACGCCCTCCATGTTGCCGCTCTTCGTCATCAGGCTGTGGTGCACGGCAATGGCCACCTCGCCGCTGATGATGAGGCTAGTCTGCAGCATCATGTCGAGCGTGCGGTTGACGGCGCCTTCCGAGGAATTCTCGATCGGCACGACGCCGAAGTCCGCCGTTCCCGCTTCGGCCGCGCGGAACACTTCATCGATGGACGCGCACGGCAAGCCTTCGACGGCGCTGCCGAACTGCTGATACACGGCCTGTTCGCTGAAGGTGCCGGCCGGGCCCAGATACGCCACGGTGACGCGCTTTTCCAGCGAGCGGCAGGACGACATGATTTCGCGGAAGATGGTCTGCACTTCGCGGTCGCCCATGGGGCCGGGATTGCGCTCGGCCACGCCGCGCAGCACCTGCGCTTCGCGCTCGGGACGGAACACGGGCGCCTGCGTTTCGGCCTTCACGTGGCCCACTTCCTGGGCAATTTGCGCGCGTCGGTTCAGCAGCTCGAGGATTTGCGCGTCGATCGCATCGATCTGTTCGCGCAGCGGTTTCAATTTATCGGTCATGGTTGGCTTGTTTCGTCAGCTGTACTTCAATCATGGCCGCGCGGCCTGCGCCGGCGGCGGGCCAGCGCGGTCGTCTATGCGACTCAGCGTCCGGCAAACTCGTTCAAATAGTTGACCAGGGCTTGCACGCCCTCGATCGGCATCGCGTTATAGATCGATGCACGCATGCCGCCGACGGACTTGTGGCCCTTCAGTTGCAGCAAGCCGCGCTGCTTGGCGCCGGCCAGGAATGCGTCGTTCAGACTTTCGTCGCGCAGATAGAACGGGATGGTCATGCGCGAGCGGTATGCTGGGTCGACCCGGTTCTGGTAGAAGTCATCCGCATCGAGCGCCGCGTACAGCAGCGCCGCTTTCTCAATATTACGCTGTTCCATGGCTGCAACGCCACCCTGGCGTTTGAGCCACTGGAAAACCAGGCCGGCGATATAGATGCCGTAGGTGGGCGGCGTGTTGTACATCGACTCATGTTCGGCCACGATGCTCCAGTCGAAGGCCGACGGGCAGATCGGCAGCGCCTTGCCCAGCAAGTCTTCGCGCACGATGACCAGGGTCAGGCCGGCCGGGCCGATATTTTTCTGCGCGCCGCCGAAGATGACGCCGTATTGCGACACGTCGATCACGCGCGACAGAATGTGCGACGACATGTCGGCCACGATGGTGGTCCCTGGCGGCACGTTCGGCGCCTGCTGGAATTCCACGCCGTCGATGGTTTCATTGGTACAGATGTGCAGATAGGCGGCGCCTGGCGTCAGCTTCCATTCACTCACCGGCGGCACGCCCGTGAAATGGATGGCCTTGGACGACGCGGCCACGTTGACGTTGGCGTACTTGGCCGCCTCCTGTATCGACTTGCCCGACCACGAGCCCGTGTGCACGAAGTCGACGGTGGCCGGCTGCTGCGCGGCCAGGCCCGCCAGGTTCATGGGGATGATGGCGTTCTCGCCCAGGCCACCGCCCTGCAGGAACAGGATTTTGTAGTTCGCGGGCACGGCCAGCAGCTCGCGCAGGTCGGCCACCGCCTGCTGGTAGATGGAAATGAATTCGGGACCACGGTGGCTCATTTCCATCACCGACATGCCACTGCCATGCCAGTCCTGCATTTCAAGGGCCGCTTGCGCCAGCACTTCCTTGGGCAGGACGGCGGGGCCGGCGGAAAAATTGTAGATATGGGTCACGATACGGTCCTTAGTAAAATGAAATTATTGGGGCGACTGCTGCGTGGCCGCCCGCATGACCTGGTCAAGCACGGCATTCACGCGGGGGATCAGCACGCGCTGGCTGATGGCCATCGATTCTGCAGACAGTTGCGGCATGGTGGCCAGCATCTTGCGGCCCAGCGGCGTCTTGTAGAAGGCCGTCAGCTGCTCGACTTCCGGCACCGTGTAAAAGCGCGCGTACAGGGGCACCATTTCATCGCCCAGTTCCTCGATCAGGGTCGGGTCGGCCAGCACCTGCGTCAGGGTGGCGATGGCCAGGGGGATTTCTTCCTCGGCGCTGGCCAGCGCGCGCGCCTTGCGCTGCTCGTCCAGCTTCGGGTTGCTGTTGATTTGCTGCTGCGCCGACTGGCGGATCATGGCCGGCACCGATTGCAGCATCTGGTCGAAGATATTGCGCGTCAGTTGCGGGAACTGCATCGCGTCGAGCATGCGCCGCACGGCCACTTTCATGGCGGGGCTGGGCGCGGCCTGGCGCGCGGGCGTCGCTTGCGTGCTCTGGGCCAGGGCCGGCAGGGTTGCAAGAAAGGCCAGCGAAAACGCGGCGAAGAAGGTGGCGACGATTTTTCTCATGGCATGCGGGACTTTACAAAAGCGGGGAACAATCTAGGGGACGCAGGCTGGCGCCGCAAGTGGCGCACCCATAGCAATTGGGGCTCCCGAAAGAGCCCCAATCATCTTACTCCGGCTGGGCCGGGTCTGCTGGATCGGCTGGCTCAGCCGCCGCCGCAGGCGCGGCGTCCGCCTCCGTCGTCAGCTCGACTTCGTCGATATCCGTTTCCACCACGCGCTGCAGGCCGGACAGCTTGGTGCCGTCTTCCACGGCGATCAGGGTCACGCCCTGCGTCGCGCGGCCCATCTCGCGGATTTCCGACACGCGGGTGCGGATCAATACGCCACCGGTGGTGATCAGCATGATTTCATCGCTGGTATCGACCAGGGTCGCGGCAACCACTTTACCGTTGCGCTCGCTGGTCTGGATGGCGATCATGCCTTTCGTGCCACGGCCATGGCGCGTGTATTCGGTGATCGGCGTCCGCTTGCCGTAGCCGTTTTCCGTGGCCGTCAGCACCGACTGCTGCTCGTTCTCGGCCACCAGCAGGGCGATCACGTGCTGGCCTTCTTCCAGGTTCATGCCGCGCACGCCACGCGCCGTACGGCCCATCGGACGCACATCGTTCTCGTCGAAGCGCACTGCCTTGCCCGAATCGGAGAACAGCATCACGTCGTGCTGGCCATCGGTCAGCGCCGCGCCGATCAGGAAGTCGCCGTCGTCCAGGTCGACGGCGATGATGCCGGCCTTGCGTGGATTGCTGAAGTCCTTCAGCGGCGTCTTTTTCACGGTACCGAGGCTGGTCGACATGAACACGTAATGGTCTTCCGGGAACGTGCGGTTCTCGCCCGACAGCGGCAGGATCACGGTGATCTTTTCGTTGTCCTGCAGCGGGAACATGTTGACGATCGGCTTGCCGCGCGAATTGCGCGAGCCTTGCGGCACTTCCCACACCTTCAGCCAGTACATGCGGCCACGATCCGAGAAGCACAGGATGTAGTCGTGCGTGTTGGCGATGAACAGCTGGTCGATCCAGTCTTCCTCTTTGGTCGCCATGGCCTGCTTGCCGCGTCCGCCGCGCTTCTGCGCGCGGTATTCGGTGATCGGCTGGGCCTTCATGTAGCCGGTGTGCGACAGGGTCACGACCATGTCCTGCGGCGTGATCAGGTCTTCCGTTTCCAGGTCGGTCGCGTTCAACTCGATCTGCGAGCGGCGCACGTCCTTGTTGCCGGCGCCGTATTCGTTCTTCGCCGCCGTCATTTCATCGGTGATGATGACGGTCACGCGTTCAGGCTTGGCCAGGATATCGAGCAAGTCGGCGATATGTTCCATCACATCCTTGTACTCGTTGACGATCTTGTCCTGCTCCAGGCCGGTCAGGCGCTGCAGGCGCATCTGCAGAATTTCCTGCGCCTGGTCGTCCGACAGCTTGTACAGGCCATCCGTCTGCATGCCGTAGTGCTTCGGCAGGTTTTCCGGACGGTAGGCATCGATGCCGCCTGGCGTCGTGCCGTCGCCCGTGCGGGCCAGCATTTCGCGCACGACGGACGAATCCCAGGCCTTGGCCATCAGCTCGACCTTGGCGATCGGCGGCGTCGGCGCGGCCTTGATGATGGCGATGAAGTCATCGATATTGGCCAGCGCGACAGCCAGGCCTTCCAATACGTGGCCGCGCTCGCGCGCCTTGCGCAGTTCGAACACGGTGCGGCGCGTGACCACTTCGCGGCGGTGCGACAGGAAGCATTGCAGCATCTGCTTGAGGTTCAGCAGCTTCGGCTGGCCATCGACCAGGGCCACCATGTTCATGCCGAAGGTATCTTGCAACTGGGTCTGCTTGTACAGATTGTTCAGCACCACTTCCGGCACTTCGCCCCGTTTCAGCTCGATCACCACGCGCATGCCCGACTTGTCGGATTCGTCGCGGATGTCGGAAATGCCGTCGAGCTTCTTGTCGCGCACGTTTTCAGCGATGCGTTCCAGCAAGGATTTCTTGTTGACCTGAAATGGCAGCTCGTCGACGATGATGGCGATGCGGCCGCCATCCTTGCCGTATTCTTCGAAGTGGGTCTTGGCGCGCATGACGACGCGGCCGCGGCCCGTGCGGTAGCCGTCGCGCACGCCGGACACGCCATAGATGATGCCGGCCGTCGGGAAATCCGGCGCCGGGATCAGTTCGATCAATTCATCGATCGTGCAATCGGGGTTGCGCAGCACGTGCAGCGCGCCGTCGATGACTTCGGTGATGTTATGTGGCGGAATGTTCGTCGCCATGCCGACGGCGATACCGGACGAGCCATTGATCAGCAGGTTCGGGATACGCGTCGGCAAGACCGTCGGCTCCTTTTCCTTGCCGTCGTAGTTGGGCTGGAAGTCGACGGTGTCCTTGTCGATATCGGCCAGCAGCTCGCCGGCGATCTTGTCCAGGCGGCACTCGGTGTAACGCATCGCCGCGGCGCCGTCGCCGTCGACGGAACCGAAGTTACCCTGACCATCGACGAGCATGTAGCGCAGCGAAAAATCTTGCGCCATGCGCACCAGTGTGTCGTAGATCGAGGCATCGCCGTGGGGATGGTATTTACCCATGGTTTCGCCGACCACGCGGGCGCACTTGACGTAAGGGCGGTTCCACACGTTATTCATTTCATGCATCGCGAACAAGACGCGGCGGTGCACTGGCTTCAAGCCATCGCGCGCATCGGGCAAGGCGCGGCCGACGATCACGCTCATGGCGTAATCGAGGTAGCTCTTGCGCATCTCTTCTTCGAGGGAAATAGGAATTGTTTCTTTTGCGAATTGATCCATTGGCGGTTCGACTGATCTCAGGCTGTGGTTAACTTATCTGTTACGCAATGTATGACGCAATACTGCATATCCTGGGTGGCTGTCGTCGTGGACGCTGCGCCGTGCGCTGCTGGCGCGGCCCGGCTTCCATGTCGCAGAGTGCCAGACAAATCGGCGGGCTGGCGGCACGGCCAGTACGGGTACCGCAAGGGTACCTGCTGGCCATGCAATGCCGCCGTGCTCGACACTCTTAACAGTCAAGCGCACGATTTTAGCATGCGCGCCCAGCTACCTGTACAAATTGGCCATACCAACAAGATTGGCAGTTTGCACCGGGGGCGTGCATGTTGACCTGTCGATAATGCACAATGGCAATATCAGTTCAAGACACCTGCCCTTAAAAGTGGCAAAAAAAGCGATCAAATGTTACAGATGCGTTACAAATGGGCATTTTCGTTGCGCAAAAACAACGCACGGTCTAAAATCGGGCAAGCTTTGATTTAACCACGGTCGTGTGCCCCTGATGCGTGTGGCAAAATGACTGGGAAGTTAATTGCTAGTTTCGCAATCTGAAACGAGCGCATATGGTCTACATGATAAAATCTTGGCACGTAGCACCAGTAGCGCAGTGTTGTTCTGCGGATATCACCCCCCGAAAGGAAAAAAGAATGAATAAATTTGTAACGCTGTTTTTCGCTGCATCCGCAGTGATTGCTGGCTCGGCTTCGGCCCAAACCCCAACCTCCCCACCGTTCGCGCCAGTTACCACTGACATCAAAGCACCAAGCCCAAAAAGCGCTTACGTGCAAGATGCCCGCGGCGTAATCGTGCGTGACCCATTCGGCCTGTGCTGGCGTACCGGCTACTGGACACCTGCTGACGCAGTGCCAGGTTGCGACGTGCCACTGTGCGTAGAGCCAGAAACCCTGCAAGACGGCAAATGCGTAGCGCCTCCAGCGCCAGTCGTACCAGCACCGGCACCAGCCGTTGTCGTACCGGTACCAGTCGTCGTTGCTCCTACCTCGGAAAAAGTCAGCTTCGCTGCTGATGCATTCTTCGATTTCGACAAAGCTACGCTGAAGCCAGAAGGCAAAGCCAAGCTGGACGAGCTGTCCGCACAACTGGGCGGCATCAACCTGGAAGTCATCATCGCTGTGGGTCACACCGACTCCGTCGGCACCGATGCTTACAACCAAAAACTGTCGGTACGTCGTGCTGATGCTGTCAAAGCCTACCTGGTCACCAAAGGCGTTGAAAGCAACCGCGTGTACACCGAAGGCAAAGGCGAGAAGCAACCTGTTGCTGATAACAAAACTGCCGAAGGCCGTGCGAAAAACCGTCGCGTGGAAATCGAAGTTGTTGGTACCCGCAACAAGTAATAGCTGAGCCCCTGGACTTGCCGCAAGTCATCGCGCAAGTCAAGAACAGCATGAAAAACCCCGCTACGGCGGGGTTTTTTTTCGTCCGTGGCTGCCCAATTGTAAAATTGCCGCTATTATTCGACCTATGAATGCCGACCCTCTTGAAATCCAAAAATTCAGTGAGCTGGCCCACCGCTGGTGGGACCCCACTTCCGAGTTTCGTCCCCTGCACGAAATTAACCCCCTGCGCCTGGAATGGATCAACGCGAAAGTGCCGCTGGCCGGCAAGCGCGTGATCGACATCGGCTGCGGTGGCGGCATCCTGGCCGAATCGATGGCCCGCAAGGGCGCCGACGTGACGGGCATCGACCTGTCCGAGAAAGCCCTGAAAGTGGCCGACTTGCACAGCCTGGAATCGGGCGCCAAGGTACGCTACAAGCTGATCGCCGCCGAAGCCATGGCCGAGGAAGAGCCGGGCCAGTACGACGTGGTGACCTGCATGGAAATGCTCGAGCACGTGCCGGACCCGGCCGCCATCGTCAAGGCCTGCGCCACCCTGGTCAAACCGGGCGGCCACGTGTTCCTGTCGACCCTGAACCGCAACCCGAAAGCGTATCTGTTCGCCATCCTGGGCGCCGAGTACCTGCTGCGCCTGTTGCCGAAAGGCACGCACGACTATGACAAGTTCATCACCCCGGCCGAACTGTCGCAATACCTGCGCAGCGCCGGCCTGGACGTCAACAGCATGCGTGGCATGGGCTACAATCCGCTGACCAAGATTTACTCACTTAATAGCGATACCAGCGTCAATTATCTGGTGGCTTGCACCCGGCCGCTGTAACCATCACGCACAAAACAAGGCGGCTGCGGCCGCCATTTTTCATTCCTACTTGACACACTTTGCCCGCCATGATCACAGACCATCTGCCAGCCCCGCGCGCCATTCTGTTCGACCTCGACGGCACCCTGGCCGACACCGCGCCCGACCTGGCAGCGGCCATCAACCTGCTGCGCGCGCGCGCCGGCCTGGCGCCGACCCCGTATGACATCCTGCGCCCCACAGCCTCGGCCGGCGCGCGCGGCATGATAGCCGCGTCGTATGGCGTGCAACCGGGCGAAAGCGGCTACGAAGCCCTGAAAGACGGCTTCCTGAACAATTACGAGGCGGCCCTGGCCGTGGAAAGCCGCTTGTTCGACGGCATCCCGGCCATGCTGGAAGGCTTGAGCGCCCTGGGCCTGGCCTGGGGCGTGGTCACCAACAAGGCCGCCCGCTTCACCGACCCGCTGGTCGGCCAGATCGGCCTGGGCGCCGCCGGCTGCGTGATCTCGGGCGACACCATGTCCCATCCGAAACCGCACCCCGCTCCCCTGCTGGAAGCGGCGCGCCGCCTGGACCTCGCACCGGAAGATTGCTGGTACGTGGGCGACGACCTGCGCGACATCCAGGCCGGCCGCGCCGCCGGCATGCGCACGGTGGCCTGCGCCTGGGGCTACTGCGGCCCCATCGAGCCGCAGCACTGGAACGCCGACCACCTGCTAGACACGCCACAAGCGTTGCTCGAGCTGGTCAGCGCCGTGGTGAAGGCGGCGCAGGCGCGGCAGTTGGCGGCATAAATCGGCCTCCGCTTGATCTGACATGCCAGCAAGCGAATGCATCATGCAAGAGTGGGCAGATTGCGCTACAATGAAGGTTCTGTGGGGACGACCTGGTTTCGACGTGGGTTGCAAAGCAGCGCAGGGCATACCGAGGGCGGGCTACCTCGTAAATACAACCTGAAAAAACTTAACTGCAAACGATAACTCGTACGCACTGGCAGCTTAATCGCTGTTAGCTCTAGAACACCTCGTCCCTGGGGTGGGCCGTCAAAAGCTCTAGAGTCATTTACAGGGACTCGTCGTATGCTGGGTTACTTAGCGTCCGACTAAATAATAGGTAACTCGCTTGCCCATAACGTGCACATCCGTGCTGGCTGAGTTAAATTAAATGATAGTGCTAAGTATGTAGAACTGTCTGTGGAGTGCTTGCGGACGCGGGTTCGATTCCCGCCGTCTCCACCACTGAATTCTTTAGAATCAAGTAGTTAGCGACAAGAAGGCTGTCATTATTTGGGTTATTTTTGGGCTGTTTTAGCCTAGGAATGACAACAAAATGACAGCCTTTTTTTTCGCCTGTAGCCGGTCATTTGTGCTCGATCGATGATGCCAGTGCATCATCGATCTGAAACAATTAGCAGACTCTAGTTTTCAAGTCTTCGAAATATCTATTTAAATTCAACAAGTTACGAATTTTCTCATTCCGCATGCGAGGTTTTTCAGCCGTCATACAAAGTCCTTTTTTCCTCACCAAGTACAGACGATGCGGAAACGATTTTGCTGCGCCAAGACAAGTACCTATTGAATTCCGCAAAAATGCCTTTACTTTCAAAGATGGCATTTCATCATCCACAAAAAAGGGGCGAGCATGGCAGATTTTTGCATCACGGCAGTCAGCTATAATCAAAGTCGTAGTCATATCGAATACGTTATAGTGAGAGAAGAAAAGTCTGGGACAATCGGGGCAGAGCGCAATGTGCCGCGGGCGTTCGTGGCCGATCTCATTCGGTTAAATTTGGCAACATTCCAGACCAGGATAAAAACGACCGAAGGCAAATGGAGGGTTGGTGCGCAGATACATCTCATTGACGATATCTACATTACGACAGACAGAAATAGTACGGAGCGTGACAACTTAGAGAATTTGCCGGAGTTCTAACGATAGTGCTGTCCTGCACTGAGCAGCGTATGCTTGATGCGATTTATGGGGCGCGTTCTGGCGCCCCATGGACACCTTGAAGTATAGCTTAGTGCTGCTTTTTTCTTTCTATCAAAGGTCAACGATGGTTGATGAAATTCTTTCCAGAACGGACGATATCCTTGCAACTGCACGTTTAGGCCTGGACGATATGCTTTCGACAGATCGCACGCGACGCATGAGCGGATTACGCAATCTAATCGTTTTTGGTCGTTCGGTTACATTTACACTTCAGAATCTTAGCTCCAAAGCAGAGGGGTTTGACGAGTGGTATTTAGCTGAACAGGAGGTAATGAAGGCCGACTCTCTGATGAAATATTTTCTTAATCTTCGCAACGAAATTCTCAAACAAGGGAAATTGAACGTTAGCACGTCGGCTCACATTAGCGCGTTCAATACTGAGGATATAAAAAAATTTCCAAGACCACGTAACGCCGTAGCGTTTTTCATTGGAGATCAGATAGGCGGCACAGGATGGGAGGTTGAACTTCCTGATGGATCAAAAGAGAAGTATTACGTCACGTTACCTTCAAGCATTGGGACCGTAAAGCAAACTTTCGCTGATATGCCACAAGAAAAATTCCCAGCTCTCGACGGGCGAAGTGTCGAAGACCTTTCAAGTGAGTATCTTGAAAAATTGTCCGCCTTGGTCAGTAGAGCAAAAATACGATTTGGAACGAATGTTAGACCGTCAGGCCGTCCGCACCTGACTCTTGTGAAGTAGCGACATAGCCGCCCGACACATGCACTACTGATGCAACAGTACTTTTGCTCTATGTGGGCTTGTCATTATTTTTAAAAGCTACGCCATAAGTTACGCCTAAAAATAATCGTATGAGTGCTATTGCAATTGCATTTTCAGCCACAAAGTGAGTTTGGTATTGATGACCCGGAGCAAGCCGGTGCGAATACATCTGGAGACCACAATGTTTCAAAAAGCAACCTTTGATCGTTTGGCTGCATTAGAAGCCTATCACGAAAACATCCTGAGAGAATTCAGCGAATTACTCAACACTGTTACATTAATTCGTTCTGAAAGCAGCTCAAAATTGCGCACTCTGCAGGTGGAAAAAGTTGATGACTACACCATTGATGCCATGTACATGGGCACCACCGTTCGCTTCCAGCTGAACATTACCTACCAAAATAACACTGCGGCTGGGCGGATAGCTTGCCTGCACAAATATGTCACGTTTGAAAAAGTCAGGTTTGATGTCTTAGGTCGGTTTAGCTTCGGTCCAAGTGGCGACACGGATTTGCCCCCCAACTCGCGCGGTCAAATTCGCACCTTAGCCAACTGCGCCGATGAAATTGTTATGTCGTTTTTGGATAAAGCGATCGAGTCTGGTCCATCGGTATTCGCTCAAATAATCATATAAAGCCAAGTCTAGGATTGTGATTCCTGTTGTCGTGGGTTCGAGCCCCATCAGCCACCCCACAGAATAAGTAGGAAAATCAAAGGGTTACATGCTTCGGCTTGTAACCCTTTTTTTCATTTTCCAACGGTTGTTAAAATTTTCCAACGCTCCCTGCTGCCGTATTGCATCGCATGCAACAAATCAGCACTATGTTCTTATTTTTCATTTGCCACTAGAACATTCACGTGGGCAACGAAAATTCGTCGACAAAGATCCACTGCCTTGGCGCTAATACTTGACACGTCCAATGCTGAAACACCTGGGACTTTGCCACAATCAATCCACAGTTCCCCCTCATAAGTCTTCGTGTAGCGATTTATGTATGCCTCAATTTCACCCAAATCGGCGTACTGATTGGCTTCGGCAAAAGCCAAAGCTTCAGTGAAATTTATCAAGTTCCAACCAAGCGGCTCGCTAAATTCTGCTACACGTACAGCCAATGGATCTTTGATTGAGAGGTGCGGCGCGTTATCAAGAATAATCTTTCGTATCCACGCAGAAGATTTTAGTCCAGCAACTTGGGCCACAGCATCGATGCGTCTAGTTTCAGCGGCGTTAAAGCGCAATGTTGGTTTGTATTCATTTTGCATAATTGTCCCTTTCAAAAGTGATAAAGATATTTTGCCGGCATTTGCCGGCATTTTCAAGCATTACTTTCGCATTCTTGTAATATTGCACCTTGGCAATGCCAATAACCGCAATATGCTATGCAAAACCACTCACACGAAAAACCGTTCAAAGTGCGTCAAAATGCGTCAAATCGCATGCCCCCTCTTTGCCCCGCCGCGCCAGTCCTCATGCGCCTTCGGCCATGGCGCAAATTTGAGTCAAAACAGCCCTATATAGCGGGCAGGTGTGGAGGGGGGACAACTGCGCGCGCCGGGTTGAAATGGGGCTTTTTCTTGCCTCTAGAGCAACATCATTCGTTGGGACGTGAAAAAGCCGCCTCGTGGGCGGCTTGTTCGGTGGCTGGGGCGCTCCGGCGCGGCTGGGCTGTCGCGGCCCCGCCCTGCCGGCTATCACGGCGTGACGGTCATTCTGCGCGGCCGGCGCGGATCATCGCCGCCTGTTCCTTGTCGTAGTCGTCGCGGCAGTCCGCATTGCAGAACAGCAGCGCGGGCGCCAGCGGCTCGTCGCAGTAGTGGCAGCAGCCATACGCCACCAGGCCGGGCCGGCTGCGCACCGCAGCCAGGCCACGCGCCACCTCGGCAAAGATGATCTTGTCGGTGTTGTCGATATGGTCGCTCATGCTGTGCCCTCCCCGCCCGTGGCCAAGTCATATGGGGCGAACTTCACCACTTCCACGCCGGCCCACTCGTTGATCGCTTCGAACTGCGCCTGCAGCGGCACCAGTTCATTGCGGGCGAAGACGCGTGCGGCCGGTTCGACGGCGCCGAAGCCGCCGGCATTGTTCGGCAGGATGCCCATCAGCTGCGGCGGCACGCGGTGCGCGGCCAGCTGGTCGTCGCGCGTCACGCTCTTGATGTTGAAAAACTCGTCCTTGGCGGCCACGTCCGACACCGGCAGAATCTGGATACCGTCCTTCTTGCCGTTCGGCGCGTACATGAACAGGTTGCGAAAGTTGCCCGGTCCCTTGCTATCGCGCATGGCCTGGCGCAGGTTGTCCACGTCCTGGGTGTTGGCAGCGGCGTCCGTCATGTAGAAGACGAAACCGGCATGCGAGCCGTTCTTGTAGTACTTGCGGCGGAACAGGGTGGCCGCCTCGTTGAGCCAGGCCGACTGCAGCGCGCTCAGGTACTGCGGCACGCCGTACAGCTCCTGATTCACGTCCGGCTCCATCAGGTGAAACACGCGGCCCTTGTCGAACTGGTGCACGGCCTGGTAGCCGTTCACGAAAAAGTAGGTATCCAGATCAACGCCGCGCCGCATGTACTTGGCCAGGGCATGCTGATAGCTTAGCGCCTTGCCGCTGCGACTGGGCCTGTCTTCCAGGTAGGCGTTGCCGAACGTCAGGAAGTCCAGGGCCATGCGTTTAAAAGCGTCGCGCGACAAATACTTGCTGGGGATCAGGGTGGACGCCAGCACGTTGGCCTTGAAGTGGATCGCGCTGCTGTGATGCACGCCGGCGTTGAACGACTTGGCCAGCCCGGCCAGGTTGACGGGCGGCTCATACCAGTGGCCGTTCTTCCAGCATTCGAAGCAGTCGAGAATGTCCGCGTGCTCGAGCACAGGCGTCGGATCGCCGAAGGAAAACGCCTCGATGCCGGCGGCGGCTGGCGCCGTGGCCGCTGGTGATGGCGCGCCTTGGGCCTGCTGGCCGCGCGCGCGCAAGTGTCGTGCTTTGCTCAAGAATAAATCTCCATGAAAGATTGGTGGTTGTCGGTGGTACCTTCGAAGGGTTCGTGATCGAGGGCGTGCATGCAGGCCCATGCCAGATCGGCGTGGCCGGTTTCATCGCTGCGGCCGGCGACATAGGTCACGTGCCGCCCGCTTGGGGTGAGGGTCTTGTGGATGGCCATGAAGGATTGCGCGATGTCGGTCCAGCCGGCGTCAAACTCCAGCCGGCCCTTGCTGATGATGTTTTTGGCTTTCAGCACCATGCGGGTCTTGACTTCGGGCGAGTAATTCAGGGCCGTGACGGCCGGGAAGAAGCCGCGCACGATGGGCAGCACACCGATGCCCATGCCGGTCGTGTCGATGCCGATGTATTCGACGTTGTAGCGCTGGGTCATCTGGCGGATGGCGTCGG
>NZ_JCAQAV010000007.1:0-154034 GCF_059617925.1 Janthinobacterium sp. JF4
GTTGTTCGCAACACCACCAACCGCATGAGAGGAATAATACAAGGTCGGATTAGCGGCGCAGCCGCGCAATCCGACACCACCAGCGGCACGGTTGACACCACCAAACCGTTACCCCGGCTGACACCACTAACACCGCGCCACCGTCGCGCCAACGATGGCGTCGGATTACGCACGCCCTTCGGACGCGCTAATCCGACCTACCTCTGCATCGACTCCCATACTTTCTGCAGGCGCTTGGCAGAAACGGGCATCGGCGTCCTCAACTCCTGCGCAAACAGCGACACGCGCAGCTCTTCCAGCATCCAGCGGAAGTCGATGAGTTTCGGGTCGGTGTTCTTGCCGGCCTGGCGGTCCTTGGTCTGGCGCAGATACGGCGCGGCGGCCGATTGCCATTCGGCCACCAACTTGGTATCGCGCGCGGGGTCGGCGCGCAACTTTTCCAGGCGCACGTTGATCGCCTTCAAATAGCGGGGGAAATGCGCCAGTTGCGTGTACTCGTTCTCCGTCAGGAAGCGCTTATGCACGAGTCCCTGCAGCTGCGACTGGATATCGGATGCTGCCGCTGCGGGAATGTTTTGCAGGCGCTTCGGCAAGCCGTGGAATTCCGTCAGCACTTGCGACAACAAGCGGGCGATTTCATTGACCAGCAGGACCAGGCGCGACTTGCCTTCCGCCTGGCGCTTGGCAAACGAAGCGGCGTCCAGCGGCAGCGGATCTTGCAGGCAAGCAATGTCGAGCGCCTTGTTGATGATTTGCTCGCGCAACTCTTCCTGCGAACCGAGGGCCATGAATTGCATGCCCATCTGCTGCAGACCAGGGATGCTTTTCTCGACGTATTTAATTTGTTCCTTCATTTGCAGCGCGAACAATCGGCGCAAACCCACCTTGTGCGTACGGGCCGCCACGGTCGGATCGTCAAACACTTCCAGGTCGCAATGCGTGCCCTTGTCGACCAGGGCGGGGAAGCCGATCAGGGTCAGCTTGCCCTGCACGATTTCGAGCAACTCCGGCAATTCGCCGAAGGTCCAGCCCGTCAAGCCCATGTGCTGCGACACGGTGGCATTCGGGGACGCCGGCGCCGCAGCGGCAGCCGCGCCCTTGGCCGGCGCGCCGCCCTTGCCTGTTGCCGCGCTGGCGCCTTGCGCTTGCGCCTGCAGCCGCGACGCCACTTGCGCGCCCGCCACCTTGGCACCGGGCGTGCCCGTGCCGGAGACGCCCGACACTTCGGCCAGTTTCTGGAAACTCTGGCGCGCCTGGCCGCCGAATTCCGCCTGCAGGGTGGCCAGGTTGCGGCCCATGTCCAACTGGCGGCCATGCTCGTCGATCACCTTGAAATTCATGAAGTGATGGGCAGGCAGGGTTTCCGGCTTGAAGTCCGTCGTCAGCACATTGATGGTGATCTGCGTGCGGATGTCGAGGATGATGGCGTCGACAAGATCGCCGCGACCGAACACGCCCGCCTCATGCACGCGCTCGCAGAATTTCGCCGCATAGTCGGGCAGCGGCACGCAGTGGCGGCGCAGTTTTTGCGGCAACGATTTTAATAGCAGATGCACTTTTTCCTTCAGCATGCCCGGCACCAGCCATTCGCAGCGCTCGCGCGGCAACTGGTTCAAGGCATACAGGGGCACGCTCAAGGTCACACCATCGCGCACGCTGCCCGGCTCGAAGTGGTACGTGAGGCCCATTTCCAGGCCCGTCACGGACATGGTTTTCGGGAACAGGTCCGTCGTCACGCCTGCCGCCTCATGACGCATCAGCTCTTCGCGGTTCAGATACAGCAGCTTCGGGTTCTCGCGCGTGGCTTCCTTGTGCCATTTCTCGAAACCGGCGCCATTGCACACGTCCGCCGGCAGCAATTTATCGTAGAAGGCGGCGATCAGTTCATCGTCGACCAGCACGTCGAGGCGGCGCGACTTGTGTTCCAGGTTTTCGATGTCCTTGATCAGCTTGTGGTTGTGCGCAAAGAACGGCGCGCGCGTGTCGAAGTCGCCGCCGACGAGGGCGTCGCGGATGAAGATTTCACGCGCTTCCGGCAAATTGAAATTGCCGTAATTGATGCGGCGCTGGCTGTACACCACCAGCCCGTATAAAGTCGCCCGTTCGGACGCCGTCACTTGCGCCGAGCGTTTTTCCCAGCGCGGCTCGCCCCACGATTTCTTCAGCAGGTGCTCGCCCACTTTTTCCAGCCATTCGGGCTGGATCTGCGCCACGCAGCGCGCGTACAGCCGCGTCGTGTCGACCAGTTCGGCCGCCATGATCCACTTGCCCGGCTTTTTCAGCAGCGAAGAACCGGGCCAGATGTGGAACTTGATGCCGCGCGCGCCCAGATACCCGGCGCCCGGCTCGTCCTCGCCCTTGAAACCGATATTGCCCAGCAAGCCGGTCAGCAAGGCCATGTGCAGGTTGTCGTAGGTGGCCGGCGCCTCATTCAGGCGCCAGCCCTGCTCCTTGACGATGGTCAGCAGCTGCGAATGCACGTCGCGCCATTCGCGCAAGCGCATCTGCGACAGGAAATTCGTGCGGCAATTGTCCTGCAACTGACGGTTGGTTTTCTTGTGCTCGATGGCGGCTTCGAACCAGCGCCAGATTTTCAGGTAGCTCAAGAATTCCGATTTTTCATCGGCGAATTTCTTGTGCGCCTCGTCGGCCGCCTGCTGGTGTTCCATCGGGCGGTCGCGCGGGTCTTGCACGGACAGGGCCGAAGCGACGATCAGTACTTCCGTCAAACACGCGTTATCGAGCGCGGCCAGAATCATGCGGCCCACGCGCGGGTCGAGCGGCAGCTTGGCCAGCTTGTTGCCCAGCGGCGTAAGCTTGTTCACTTCATCGACGGCGCCCAGCTCCTGCAGCAGTTGATAGCCGTCGGCCACCGCGCGCGCCAGCGGCGGCTCGATGAAGGGGAAGGTTTCCACGTCCGTCAGGTGCAAGGATTTCATGCGCAGGATGACGGCCGCCAGCGAGGAGCGCAGGATTTCCGGCTCGGTAAACTTCGGCCGCAGCAGATAATCCTGCTCTTCGTACAGACGGATGCAGACGCCATCGGCCACGCGGCCGCAACGGCCGGCGCGCTGGTTGGCGGCCGACTGGGCGATCGGCTCGACCTGCAGCTGCTCGACCTTGTTGCGGTAGCTGTAGCGTTTTACGCGCGCCAGGCCCGCGTCGACCACGTAGCGGATGCCGGGCACGGTCAGCGACGTTTCCGCCACGTTGGTGGCCAGCACGATGCGGCGCGCATTGCTGGTTTTAAAGACGCGCTCCTGCTCCTCGGCCGACAAACGGGCGAACAGGGGCAGGATTTCCACGTGCGGCGGGTGGTGCTTGCGCAGCGCCTCGGCGCAGTCGCGGATTTCGCGCTCACCCGGCAAGAACACCAGCACGTCGCCCGAGCCGATGCGGCACAGCTCTTCCACGCCATCGACGACGGCATCCATCAGATCGCGCTTTTCGCGCGCGGCGGCCGTGCGCTGGCCGGGCTTGTCGGCATTGCTGCCTGCGCCCGGCATGGCCACCTGCTCGCGCTCCACGGGACGGTAGCGCACTTCCACCTGGTACAGACGGCCCGACACTTCGATCACGGGCGCGGGTTTTTCCGGCGTGCCGAAATGGCGCGAAAAGCGTTCCGCATCGATGGTGGCCGAGGTGATGATGATTTTCAAATCGGGCCGGCGCGGCAGCAGCTGCTTCAGGTAGCCAAGCAGGAAATCGATGTTCAGGCTGCGTTCATGCGCTTCATCGATGATGATGGTGTCGTAATTTTTCAACAACGGGTCGGTCTGCGTCTCGGCCA
The DNA here is from genome assembly GCF_059617925.1 of Janthinobacterium sp. JF4. Taxonomy (NCBI): domain Bacteria; kingdom Pseudomonadati; phylum Pseudomonadota; class Betaproteobacteria; order Burkholderiales; family Oxalobacteraceae; genus Janthinobacterium; species Janthinobacterium sp. JF4. The sequence goes on from NZ_JCAQAV010000007.1 coordinate 3,791, forward strand.
GCAAGATACCGTCCGTCATCAGCTTGACGGACGCGCCACGGCTCAGGGTATCGGTAAAGCGCACCTTGAAACCCACCGTTTCGCCCAGCGGCGTACCCAGCTCCTGGGCGATGCGCTTGGCCGTCGAGGAAGCGGCGATACGCCGCGGCTGCGTGTGGCCGATCATGCCCTTCTGTCCGCGTCCCAGTTCCAGGCAAATCTTCGGCAATTGGGTCGTCTTGCCGGAACCCGTCTCGCCCGAAACGATGATGACCTGGTTGTCCATCAGGGCCTTGGCGATTTCGGCGCGCCGGCCCGACACGGGCAAGTCTTCCGGATATGTAATCGGTGGCAGCGGATTGCGGAAGGCCTTTTCCGCTTCGCGCGCGGCGCGGGCGGCGTCACGGCTCTCACGACTCTCACGCTCTTCGCGGCTGGCCTGGTCATTGCGCGGCGCCTGCCCCTCGCGCGGCGGGCGCGGTGCGCGCTGCTGCTGTTGCTGTTGCTGTTGTACTTTCGGCTGCTCCGCGCGCGGCGGCTGCGGCCGTTGCTGGCTCACGGGCGGGCGCTGGCGGCCCTGCGCAGGCGTGGCGGCAGGCGCGGAAACATCCCCGCTGGCGGGCACATTTGCAACGTTGGAAAGAGGGGAAGACTTATTGCTGGCTGAAGACATTGTTTTTTACAGGTATTTTAAGCGCGCACATCGCGCAGCGAATTATAATGCGCTTAATGGAAAACCCTACCCAATTCGTCCAATGGCTGCGCTCCGTCGCGCCCTACATCCACGCCTTTCGCGGCAAGACCTTCGTGGTCGCCTTCCCCGGTGAACTCGTCAGCGCCGGGGCGCTGCAGGTGCTGGCCCATGATTTGTCCCTGCTGCATGCGCTGGACATCAACGTCACCGTCGTCTACGGCTCGCGGCCGCAGGTGGCGGAACAGCTGGCCTTGCGCAACGTCGAAGGCCGCTTCCACAACGGCGTGCGCATCACGGACATCGCCGCGCTGGAATGCGCGAAAGAGGCCGCCGGCGAGCTGCGCCTCGATATCGAGGCCGCGTTCAGCCAGGGCTTGCCGAATACGCCCATGTCACATGCGGCCATCCGTATCATTTCCGGCAACTTCATCACGGCGCGCCCGCTGGGCGTGATCGATGGCGTGGACCTGGAACTGACGGGCATCACGCGCAAGGTCGACGCCGAAACCATCCATTCCATCCTCGGTTCGGACGGCTTGGTGCTGCTCTCGCCGCTGGGCTTCTCGCCCACCGGTGAAGCGTTCAACCTGACCATGGAAGATGTGGCCTGCAGCGCCGCCATCGCCCTGCACGCGGACAAACTGATCTTTATTACTGAAACGCCGATGATGGAAGACGCCACGGGCGTGGAAATCCGCGAACTGTCGTCGCACCAGGCAGAAGCCGTGCTGATGGCCGGCTTCTTGCCGGACGCCACGGCGTTTTATTTGAAGCATTGCGTCAAGGCCTGCCACAACGGCGTCGAGCGCTCGCACATCGTGCCGTTCTCGATGGATGGTTCGGCCCTGCTGGAATTGTTTACCCATGATGGCGTGGGCACCATGATCAGCCACGAAAACCTGGAAAGCCTGCGCCAGGCCACCATCGAAGACGTGGGCGGCATCATCAAGCTGATCGAACCGCTGGAAGCGGACGGCACTTTAGTCAAGCGGGGCCGCGAGCTGATCGAGCGCGAAATCGATTATTTCTCCGTCATCGAGCATGATGGCGTGATCTTCGGCTGCGCCGCGCTGTACCCGTTCCCCGCACAGAAGATGGCGGAAATGGCATGTCTGACGGTCAACCCGGAAGTGCAAGCCCAGGGCGACGGCGAGCGCATCCTGAAACACATGGAAAACCGCGCGCGTGCCGCCGGCCTGAACAAGCTGTTCGTGCTGACCACGCGCACCTCGCACTGGTTCAAGAAACGCGGTTTCGTGCCGGCCACCGTCGACGATTTGCCGAAGGACCGCCAGCATATGTATAACTGGCAGCGCAAGTCGCAAGTGCTGATCAAGACACTGTAAAACTGAAGAAGCCCGGCATGCCGGGCTTCTTCACATTGAGAGCATTATTTGATATTCAATGGCGCAAACGACTTGACCAGGTCATCGAGCGCCTTCAATTGCGCCAGGAATGGTTCCAGCTGGTCCAGCGGCAAGGCGCTGGGGCCGTCGCAGCGGGCGTTGTCGGGATCAGGATGGGCTTCCAGGAACAGGCCGGCGATGCCGACGGCCAAGCCGGCGCGGGCCAGGTCGGCCACTTGCTGGCGGCGGCCACCCGAGGCGGCGCCGCCGGGATCGCGCTGTTGCAGCGCATGCGTGACGTCGAAGATGATCGGCAGGTCGTCGCAGGTTTTCTTCATCACGCCAAAGCCCAGCATGTCGACCACCAGGTTGTCGTAGCCGAGGCACGTGCCGCGGTCGCACAAAATCAATTGATCGTTGCCCGCTTCCTTGAATTTTTCAACGATATTGGCCATCTGGCCAGGGCTGAGGAATTGCGGCTTCTTGATGTTGATGACTTTACCCGTTTTCGCCAGGGCCACGACCAGGTCCGTCTGGCGCGCCAAGAAGGCGGGCAATTGCAGCACATCGACCACTTCGGCCACCTGCTGCGCCTGCCATGGCTCATGCACGTCGGTAATCACGGGCACGCCGAACGCCGCCTTGACGTCCTGGAAGATGCGCATGCCTTCTTCCAGTCCCGGGCCACGATAGGAATGGATCGACGAGCGGTTGGCCTTGTCGAAGCTGGCCTTGAACACATAGGGAATACCCAGTTTTTGCGTCACGCGCACATATTCTTCGCAGGCGCGCATGGCGAGATCGCGCGATTCGAGCACGTTGATGCCGCCAAACAGCACGAAGCTGCCGGTATTGCTGACGTCGATGCCATGGACTTTCACTGAGGTCATAGGGATTCCATATTGGTTAATTGTTACTACTTGCTTGGAAGAGGCGCAGCCAGCGGCTGGCGCGACAAGGCATCTTACTAGCTGGGGCGGCGCAGATCAAATTTGATCCAGCGCAAGGGCATGGCAAACGGCGCGTGGCCGGGCCGCGACGGCCCCGCGAGGGCAGGCGCAAAGTGCCTTATAATCACGCTTTATCTCTACACTGATTCAGGAGCACTGATGGCCCGCACGATCCACTGCATCAAACTCAACAAGGAAGCCGAAGGACTGGATTTCCCGCCGTACCCGGGCGAACTGGGCAAGAAGATTTACGAATCGGTGTCGAAGGAAGCGTGGGCCGCCTGGCTCAAGCACCAGACCATGCTGGTCAATGAAAACCGTTTGAACCTGGCCGACGCGCGCGCCCGCAAATACCTGGCCACGCAGATGGAAAAGCATTTCTTCGGCGATGGCGCCGATGCGGCCATGGGCTACGTTCCCCCTACCGAGTAAGTCTTATCGCTTGCCCGTGACCACGTCACGGGCAGTTTCACCTGCGTTTCACGCCCGCCCCCGCCGTTTCACGGCACCGCTTTCCCGTTTCGTCGCACCCCGCTCGCCGCCCATGCCGCCCGCTGGCACAGTACGTCCATCGACTATCCTATTCCAAGGCGGACACCATGCTGCAGCACATCTTCAGCCACACTCCCTTGTACGTCTGGGCCATCCTGGGCTTTCTCGTGTACCGCGGCGTGCTGGCCAGCCGCGCACGCGAAGTGAGCTTGCGCAAGCTGTGCATCATTCCCCTGGTCATGCTGGTTCTGTCCCTGAGCGGCGTATACGGCAGCTTCGGCTTGGCCGGCAGCGCGCCATTCGCCTGGGCCGCCGGCGCCGTGGCCGGTGCGGCGCTGGCGTGGACGCTGGCCGATCCGCGCAAGATCGTGGCCATTCCCCAGCGGGGCAGCGTGCAGCGTCCCGGCAGCTGGCTGCCGTTGATCCTGATGATGAATATTTTTTGCATGAAATATGCGGTTGCCGTGACCTTGGCCATCGCGCCCGCGTATGCACATGCGAGCGGCTTCAGCGTGCCCGTCTGCCTCGCCTACGGTGGCTTCAGCGGCATCTTCCTCGGGGGCTTGCTGCGCACCGTGAGCGTGTACCGCCAGGTGCATATGACAAGCGGCCCGCAAGGGGCCGCCGTGTAAGGCAGGTGCAAACGCCGGCGAACGCCGGCTATCATCTTAGTATGCCAGCGTACGCACGCCTTCCGGCATGCCCAGCAGGCAGACATTGGCGCCGCGCGCGGCGAACAGGCCGACGGCGATGACGCCGACGATCTGGTTGATCTGCTGCTCCAGCGCCACCGGATCGGCAATTTTCAAGCCCAGCACGTCGATGATTTCGCCGCCGTTGTCGGTAATGAACGCTTCCGTGCTGCCGGCCTTCAGGCGCAGGCGGGGCGTGCCGCCCAGCGCGGCCAACTGGCGCGAGACGGCGGCGCGGGCCATCGGCACCACTTCCACCGGCAGCGGGAAGGCGCCCAGAGTTTCCACCAGCTTGGAGCCGTCGGCGATGCAGACGAACTGTTTCGCTACGGAAGCGACGATCTTTTCACGCGTCAATGCCGCGCCGCCGCCCTTGATCATGGCGCCGCTGGCCGTGATTTCATCGGCGCCATCGATGTAGACGGCGATCGACTCGACGTCGTTCAGGTCAAAGACGGGAATGCCATGGCCAGCCAGGCGCGCGGCCGTCGCTTCGGACGAGGCGACCGTGCCCTTGATGGTGTCCTTGATCTTGGCCAGTTCATCGATGAAAAAGTTGGCGGTGGAACCGGTGCCGACACCGATGACTTCACCTTCAACCACATAGGCTATGGCGGCGCGGGCTACGGCTTGCTTCAATTCGTCTTGGGTCATGGCATTCAGGCTAAAGTGAGGAATGACGCTATTTTAACGGATTGCCCGCCCGGCCAGCCGGCCACCATGAGCGACGATGCGACGGGATACAACAGACAAACGGGAAAACTTTGCCCTGGGGCAATTGCACACCCAATTACACTCTATGTCCTCTAAACTATGCGAAAATGGCACGATAGCCCGATATGACGTTTCAGGAATAGCACATGAATCACAGTAAACAGGTACTTGTTGTCGATGACAGCCGGGTTTCACGTTTGATGTCGCATCAGTTCATCCTCAGCAAACATGCCGACTGGCAAGTGATTGAGGCGGCGACGGGCGAGGAAGCCCTGGAAAAAGTCAAGACCGTCAACCCTGTGCTGATACTACTGGATGTCAACATGCCTGGCATGGGCGGCATCGCGGCGGCGGAACAATTGCGCGTGCTGTGCCCGCAGACGCACATCATTCTCGTCACGGCCAATGTGCAGAACGCCACCCGCAACCGTGCCAGCGAACTCGGCGTGGGCTTCATGGAAAAACCGATCACGGAAACGCGCATCCACCAGCTGATCGACTCACTGGGACTGTGAGCATGGTCAATCTCTCCGAACTCGAGAACGATGCCCTGGTAGAGATATTCAACATCGGGGTGGGCCATGCGGCGGCGGCCATGAGCGAGATCGTGAATGAAGAAGTCACCATGTCGGTGCCGTCGATCACCTTCCTGAACCGCGCGGACGCGGCCGCCTTGCTGGGCAGCAAGAAGGATGGCGAACGCATCTGCGGCGTCAGCCAGCATTACGATGGCGCTTTCGCCACCGAAGCCATCCTGATGTTCCCGGAAGACAAGAGCCTGGAAATCGTGCGCCTGATGGTGGGCGACGCCATGCCGCTGCAGGAACTGACGGAAATGGAACAGGAGGCGATGAGCGAAATCGGCAACATCATCCTCAATTCCTGCGTCGGCACCTTGGCCAACCTGTTCGACAGCGAACTGCATGGCTCGCTGCCCCTGTACCACGTGGGCACCAGCGCGGAAATCCTGTCCTCGTTCGGCGGCCAGGACGACGAGGCCGTCGTGCTGATGCTGCATATCGACTTCGTGCTGTCCAAGCACCAGATCCATGGCTATGTGGCATTCGTGCTCGACCTGTCCGCCTTGCACGACCTGAAACAGCAGGTCAGCCGCTACCTGGCCAAGGTCCTGGGACAGGCGTGACGATCATGCCCGATGCCTTGCACCGACTCGCCCTGCTCGAGAGCATACTCGGCGCCGTGAACCTGGGCGCCATCGTGCTCGATGAGCAGCACCGCATCGTGCTGTGGAACAGCTGGATGACGCGCCACTCGGCGCGCCAGGCCGACGCCGTGCTGGGCCAGGATTTCTTCGCCGTCTTTCCCGAAATGCGGCACAAGCGCATGGATTCGGCCATCACCCAGGCACTGCGCGACAATTTCCAGTCGCTGCTGTCGCAAACCCTGCACAAGGCGCCGTTTGCGCTATACACGCATGGCGCGGCCACGGGCGGCGGCGAGGAACGCATGCAGCAAGCCATCGCCGTCACGCCGATCAACCTGCCCGGTGCGCCGCGCCACTGCCTGATCCAGATCAATGACGTCACCATCGCCGTGGGGCGCGAAAAGCTGCTGCGCGAACAAACCATGGTCTTGCGTTCGCAAACCTTTTCCGACGGCTTGACGGGCATCGCCAACCGCCGCCATTTCGACGTGGCCATCGAAAAGGAAATGCGGCGCGCCATGCGCACCAGCAGCCCGCTGTCGCTGCTGATGATCGATATCGACCATTTCAAGGATTATAACGACCATTACGGCCACCAGCAGGGCGATGATTGCCTGATCCGCGTGGCGGCCGAACTGGCCGCCATGCTGCAGCGCCCCACCGACCTGCTGGCCCGCTATGGCGGCGAAGAGTTTGCCGCCATCTTGCCCGACACGGATGCGGCGCAGGCGCTGCGCATGGCCGAGGCGATCCGCCAGCACGCGGCCGACCTGCGCATTCCGCATGCCAAGACGGGCAATGAGGTCAAGCACATCACGGTCAGCATCGGCATCGCCACGCAGCACCCGCAGCAGCAGCCGACCATCTCTGCCCTGATCGGCGCCGCCGACCGCGCCCTGTACCTGGCCAAGGGCGCCGGGCGCAACCAGGTGATGGTGCAAGCGCTGTAGGAAAGCAACGCCCACTACGTAATTCCAGTAGACAACTTTACGACGGATGCGTAGACTCGTATGTGATTGCAGCAAAAACAACAAGAATTTATCTGCGGTATCCATTCAAGCGCATGCGCCGTTCCTGCGCGGATATGGCCAGGAGTGCTTGTGAACCTCGACCTGCCCCTCAAATCCCGCCTGCCGGGCACCGACCTGGATACGGCCATGGTCAATGGCATGCGCCTGCTGTTGTCCAGCGCCACCTTGCTGACTCTGTTCATCGACCCCGAAAGCGCCGGCAAGCTGAGCAAGATCACCTGGCTGATCTTTTCCGCATATACCCTGCACAGCCTGCTGCTGTATGTACTGGCTGTCCTGGGCCTTAGCTTGCCAGAAGACATTCTGCTGTACTGGCTGGACGTGGCCTGGTATGCGCTGATCGTGTTTTCCACCAGCAGCCACAACAACCTGTTTTTCCTGTTTTTTTTCTTTGCCATCCTGACCTCGTCGTTCCAGCGGGGCTTCGAGGAAGGCGCGCGCATCACCCTGGCTTCGGCGGGCCTGTTCGCCGCCACCGCCCTGTTCGGCGAAACGGATGCGGAACTGTCACGCCTGCTGCTGCGCACCACCTTCCTGCTGGCGCTCGGCTACATGATCGCCTACTGGGGTGGCTCGGCCATCACCCAGCGCAGCCACCTGGCGCTGCTGCGCGATGTCAGCCAGCTCTCCAATCCACGCTTCGGCGTGGACCAGACCATCACCTCGGTGCTGGAAAAAACCCGCAGTTACTTCAACGGCCGCAGTTGCCTGCTGATCATGCAGGACAAGGGCTCGCGGGTCTGGTCGCTGCGCAGCGTGATTCATACGGGCACGGGCGTCGTACATACGAGCTCGCTGCTCAGCGACGACGCGGCCAGCCCCCTGCTCGCTTTCCCGTACGATAAGATCGCCCTGTACAACCAGCCCGCCGGTCGCTGGCTGCCGTGGACAGGCGGCGCACGCATGCTCGATCCCGACAGCGGGCGCTGGCTGCGGCATGACGACGCGGCCGGCGCCCGCCTGGCCGAACTGCTCGAAGCGCACGCCTTCATCAGCGCGCCGCTGCCCCTGCGCAATGGCAAAGGCCGCATCTTTATCGTGTCCGCCACCAGCATGAGCAAGACGGATGCCCTGTTTCTCAGCCATATAGGCGCGCAGGCGTTTCCTGTCATTGAAAACATCGATCTGCTCGACCGCCTGGCGTCACAGGCGGCCTCGCGCGAGCGCGAAAAGATCGCGCGCGACCTGCATGACACGGCCGTGCAGCCGTATATTGGCTTGCGCCATGGCCTGGCCGCCCTGCGCAACGAAGCCACGCCGGGCAACCCGCTGCTGCCCGAACTGGAAAAGCTGATCATCATGTCGGGCCAGGTGATCACCGACCTGCGCAGCTACGCGCGCACCTTCAAGAACGGCCAGGTGCAAAGCGAGCCGGAATTACTGGTCGCGCTGCGCCGCCAGGCCACGCAGATCCGCGAATTCTATGGCATCGACATCGCCCTGCATATCGAAGGCGACCTGCACATCAACGACCGCCTGGCGGCCGAGGTGTTCCAGATCGTCAACGAAGGCATGAGCAATATCCGCAAGCATACGTCGGCGCGCCACGGCGCCGTCAAGCTGACCTGCGTGCAGGGCGCGCTGCACATCAGCATCGACAACGAGTGCGCCGCCGCGCACGTGCCCGACTTCCTGCCCGACTCGCTGGCCGAGCGCGCCGCCGCCCTGGGCGGCACGGCACGCGTCACGCACAGCATGCTGGGCAACACCTCCGTGCAGATCGAGATCCCCATATGAATGACTTACGCCACATGCCGCCAGCCAGCCATGTCATCAGCGTCATGCTGGTGGACGATCACAAGACCATGCTGTGGGGCCTGGAGCGGCTGATCGGCGGCGAGCACTCGGGCATGCGGGTGGTCGCCACGGCGTCCGACAGCGCCGAGGCGCTGGAGCAGGCGAAAGCGCTGCAACCGGATGTGATCGTGCTGGACCTGGACCTGGGCGGCATCAGCTCGCTGGCCATCCTGCCCGCGCTGGCGCAGAGCGGCAACACGCGCGTGCTGGTGCTGACGGCCAGCCACGACCAGGCCATCCTGGACCAGACGGTACTGAAAGGCGCGCGCGGCATCGTCAGCAAGGATGCGCCGGCAGAAATGGTACTGAAGGCCATCGAAAAGGTGTACCACGGCGAGCTGTGGCTGGAACACGCGATGCTGGGACGCATGCTGACGCAACTGACCCAGCCCGGCGGCGGCTCGGCGCAAGCCATCGCCGTCGCCAGCCTGACCCTCAAGGAACGAAAGATCATCGCCGCGCTGGTGCATGGCAGCGGCACGCCGGCCAAGCTGCTGGCGGACCAGTTGTTCATCTCCGAACACACCTTGCGCAATCACCTGACGTCAATCTACCGCAAGCTGGGCGTATACAACCGCCTGGAACTGTACGCCTACGCCACCAAGCACCAGCTGGGCCAATTGCCGCCCGGCGCCTGACGCGCGGCCACCGCACGGCCGCGCCCCCCTCCCCTCCCGCATCGCTCGCCAGCCACCGGCATGGGCATTGCCCCCGTGCGTCGAACTCGACCATGACAATTGTCACGAAAAAAACAAGCAGTTCCTCCTTGCAATAAAAGGATGTTCTTCTGATGTAGATCAAGCTGCTGACTTCTATAGTGGTTTTACCGGAGTGCAAATCACCGCGCGGCCCACCACGATACGGAGCACAGCATGCGCTTTGACAAGTTTCTTCCGACAGCCCTGATCACCTATTTACAGGGCAAGGAAAAGGCTGCGTTCTACCGCTATGCCATGGTGGCGGCGCTCATTGCGGTGGTCTGCATCATCGGATTGCTGGCACTGGGCGAAAGCCCATGACACCGCCAGCGCAAAGCAGCAGCACAGTTGTCATGCCGTTTTATCCACCGTTGTACCTTAACCACCACCAGGAGTTGTCATGAACCTCATCAAAAACTTTATCCGCGAAGAAGATGGCGTCACCGCAATCGAATACGGCCTGATCGCCGCCCTGATCGCCGTGGTGATCATCGCCGCCATCACCATCGTCGGCACGCAGCTGAAAAAGACTTTCAGCACCATCGGCACCAAGCTGACCACCGCGAATGCCTGACGCGGTACTGTCCGGGCAGGCCCAGCGCCAGCCCGGACTACGCTTCCCCCCATTCCCGGCACGCCCACCTTGACGAACGCATAGCGAGGCCCATCGTGAAATCTCTCTTCCGCCGCATATCCGACGAGTCGGCCGTCACAGCGATCGAATACGCGCTGCTGGCGGGCCTGATCGCGACAGTGCTGGTAATCACGATCACCGTGCTCGGCGACCAGGTCAAGCTGCTGTTTGCCTATGTCAAGGACCAGGTGGTCCTGGCCCTGTCATGAATACCCTGCGCGCCTCGCTGCGCACCCACCGCGCCCTGCTGCTGATCGTGCTGCTGTATGCCGCCGCGGCGGCACTGCTGGCCGGCCGCCTGCCCAGCGCTGCGGACACCCTCAACGTGCTGGCCGGCTTCCTCGTGGCCGTCCTCACGGGTCCCATCTTCATACTGTGCGGCTACACCATCCATGTCATGGTGATGCAGCGTCCGCACCGCCTGTGCCACTATCTGTACCACGATCTGCGCCGCTACCTGAGCAACGAGCGCCTGCTGCACGCGCTGCCGGCCATGCTGCTGATCCCCGTCTTCGCTTCCAGCTTCACCGTCTTCAAGGCCGCCATCCCCCGCCTGCATCCCTACACCTGGGATGCCAGCCTGTCCGCCTGGGATATCGCGCTGCATGGCGGCCAGGCCCCATGGGAATGGCTGCAGCCGCTGCTGGGCCACCCGCTCGTCACGGGCCTGCTCAACTTCAGCTACCACCTCTGGTTCTTCCTGTTCTACGCCATCCTGTACTGGCTCATCCTCGACACCCGCCGCCCGCTGCTGCGCATGCAGTTCCTGCTCAGCTTTGCGCTGACCTGGATCGTCCTCGGCAGCATCATGGCAGTGCTGTTTGCCTCGGTCGGCCCCTGCTACTACGGCTACCTGCACGCCAGCGACCCATATGCGCCGCTGATGGCCTACCTGCATGAGGCCAGCGCGCACGTCCCCGTCTGGGCCCTGCAGGTACAGGAGATGCTGTGGCAAGGCTATCAAAGCAAGGGCGCGAACGGCGACCTGGGTATCTCCGCCATGCCCAGCATGCATGTGGCCACGGCCGTGCTGATGGCCATCATGGGCTGGAAAGTCAGCCGCGCCGCAGGACTCGCTCTATCCGCCTTCGCCGTGCTGATACTGCTCGGCTCCATCCACCTGGGCTGGCACTATGCGCTCGACGGCTATGTGGGCGCGGCCGGCGCGGCGCTGGTGTGGCACCTGGTGGGACGGCTGCTGCGTAGCCAGGCCGCGGCACCGGCCATGCACGTGGCCACGGTGCCCTGCATGAGCAAGGGAGGACTGACATCATGAACGCCCACCTGCCCATGCTGCTGTGCCTGGCCGTGCTGGCCACCCTGCTCGCTGCCGCCCTGTGGCACGACCTGCGCACGCGCCGCATCCCCAACCAGCTGGTGCTGTGGGGGACGCTGGCGGGGCTGATCCTGAACAGCTTCGTGCCATCCGGCGCCGGACTATTCGATGTCTCCTTCGGCGGCCTGGGACTGCTGCAGGCGCTGGCCGGCGCCGCTGCCGGACTGGCCCTGCTGCTGCCCATGTACCTGCTGCGCGCCCTGGGCGCCGGCGACGTCAAGCTGATGGCCATGTGCGGCGCCTTCCTCGGTCCCGATGCGGTACTGGAAGCGGTCCTGCTGACCTTCCTGTGCGGCGGCGTGCTGGCCCTGGCCGCCGCGCTGGCAGGCCGCCGCCTGCGCCTGGTGCTGCGCAACACCTACCACATGATGCTGGGGGCACTGCTGCACAGCCTTGCCGGCGGCGCCGCCACGATCGCCGAACCGCCGCCAGCCACCGGCAAGCTGGCCTACGCCTTCGCCATCGCCAGCGGCACCGCGCTGCAGGTGTTCCTGCAATACAACCATCTGTGGAGCCTGCGCTGAAACGCGCCGCTCCGACGACCAGCCACCACAGGACATGACCATGCACGCCCTCGCCACATTCTGCCACTCGCGCCTCGCCAGCCTGTTCACCAGCATCGCCATGGCCGGCCTGTGGACATTCTTCGCCAGTGCCCACGTGATGGGATTCCTGCACAGCGGCGACTGGAGCTATCTGCTGTTCTGCGCCGCCGAAACCCTGGCCGCCCTGTTCTTCATCGTGCGCACGGCCCCCGTCAGCGTTTCCACCGATGCGGGCGACTGGCTGCTGGCCATCGGCGCCACCTTCGCCCCCTTCTTCCTCTCGCCTGCCGACATGGCCATCTGGCCCGGCGCGCGCTACCTGCTGGCCATCGGCAGCCTGCTGCAGATCGCCGGCCTGCTGTCGCTGAACCGCAGCTTCGGCCTGGTGGCGGCGCAGCGCGAGATCAAGACGGGCGGCGCCTACCGCGTGGTGCGCCATCCGCTGTATGCCAGCTACCTGATTTCCCTGAGCGGCTACCTGCTGGCCAATACCTCGGCCACGAATGGCGCCGTGTACGTGCTGGGCATGTTGATGCTGGTGGCGCGCCTGCTGCGCGAAGAGCGCTTCCTGTCCACCGACGTGCGCTATCGCGTCTACATGCGCCAGGTGAAGTATCGCCTGCTGCCCTACATCTTCTGACATCCGGCCACCCAAGCAAGAGGAGTACACATCATGCCTGACACCTATCCAGAACGCAGCGACGGCGGCGGCATCGAGCCGGCCGCCAAGCGCGCGCCACGCACGGTCGAAGAAACGGGATTGCCCTTCCTGTTCCTGGTCGAACTGCTGGTCAAGATACTCTTCCTGCGCGGCCAGATCGGCCTGCCCGCCCTGTCGACGCACGTGAAGCTGGGCGCCGGCGTGCTCGAGCCGCTGCTGACCTTCATGCGCGCCGAAAAACTGTGCGAAGCGCGCCGCAACGGCGGCAGCGGCACCGACGCCGACCTGTACTACATGCTGGGCGACCAGGGCCGCCTGCGCGCCGCCGAGTACATGCGCCGCAATGCCTACAGCGGCCCCGCCCCCGTCACGCTGGCCGACTACAGCAACCAGGTGCTGGCGCAAAGCGTGGCGGACATGCACGTCACCCGCGACGACGTGCAGCGCGAATTCCGCGACGTGGTGGCCAGTTCGTCCGTGCTCGACCAGCTGGGCGCGGCCATGAATTCCGGGCGCGCCCTGTTCTTCCACGGCCCCGCCGGCAGCGGCAAGAGCTACCTGGCCGAGCGCCTGAACGGCCTGCTCAGCGGCGCCATCGCCCTGCCGCATGCCGTGATGGTCGACGGCGAAGTACTGCCCTTCCTCGACCCCATGCTGCACACCCTGTCGCGCAGCGGCCCCGTGCCATCCGATCCCCGCTGGGTACGCGCCGAGCGCCCCGCCGTGCTGACGGGTGGCGAACTGACGCTCGACATGCTCGACCTGCAATTCGACCAGGGCACCCGCCTGTACCAGGCGCCGCCGCACCTGAAGGCCAACAACGGCATCTTCATCATCGACGACCTGGGCCGCCAGCGCTGCTCGCCCGTGGAGCTGATGAACCGCTGGATCGTGCCGATGGCGCGGCATATCGATTACCTGTCGCTGCACACGGGCTACAAGTTCCCCGTGCCCTTCGACGTCATCGTCGTGTTCTCGTCGAACCTGGCGCCGCAGCACCTGGCCGACGACTCCTTCCTGCGCCGCATCGGCTACAAGATCCACGTGGGGCCCCTGAGCGCCTACCACTACCTGGCCGTGTTCCGCAGCACTTGCGCCCAACTGAGCATCAATTTCGACGAAGCCTCCTACACCTACCTGCTGCACCTGCATAGCCTCTACAAGCGGCCCTTGCTGGCGTGCTACCCGCGCGACATCCTCGCGCAGATCTGCGACCAGGCGCGCTATGAAGACCACGCGGCGCAACTGTCTCCGGAAGTCCTGTTCTGGGCCTGGAAAAACTATTTCAGCAGCGATGACGACCTTGCAAGCACACATAACGGACCGGCAGCGGTCCAGCACAAAGGGGAAGCAAAATGAGAAACGCACGCGCACTGACGATGATGGCCATTGCGGTCATCCTGGCGTTCGCCGCGGTCATCGTGGCCGCGCGCTGGATCAATGCCCAAGCCTCGGGCAACATCAACAAGGTGGCCGTGGCCCAGGTCGACATCAGCCTGGGGGCACGCCTCACGCCCGACATGGTGCGCATGGTCGACTGGCCATCGAACGCGCTGCCGCCGGGCGCCATCAACGATCCGAAGCTGCTGGAAACGCGCGTCACGCGCACCAGCATCCAGCACGGCGAACCGATCATGGAAGGCAAACTGGCGCCTCCCGGCACGCAAGGGGGCCTGTCGGCCGTCGTCGCCGAAGGCAAGCGGGCCATGACCGTGCGCGTCAACGATGTGGTGGGCGTGGCTGGCTTCGCCCTGCCCGGCAACTTCGTCGACATCCTCGTCAACACCCAGGGCGAAGGGGCGCGCAAGACGCCGGACCGCGATCCGAACATTTCCAAGATCGTGCTCGAACGCATACTCGTGCTGGCCATTGCTCAGGAATCGAGCCGCGACGACACCAAGCCCAAGGTGGTCAACGCCGTGACCCTGGAGCTGACGCCGGAGCAGGCGGAAAAACTCGACCTGGCGCGCAGCGTGGGCACCCTGTCGCTGGTGCTGCGCAACCAGATCGAGGACAAGCCCGTCAACACGGAGGGCGCCACCAAGACCAGCCTGCTCGATGAAAAAGTCGCCGCAGCCGCACCCGCGGCCATGGTGCAGGCCAAGCCCGCCCCGCGCCGCCGCGTCGTCACGGCTCCGGCACCGCAAGCGGGCACCCGCGTCGATGTCATCAAGGGGCTGGAACGCAGCTCCCAACAATTCTAACCTGCACCAGAGGAGTCACGCCATGAGCACATATTGCACAGCAAGCGGAAGCCGGGTACTCAGCCTGGCGCTTGCCCTCGCCATGATCGGCGCCCTGGCGCCCCAGGCACGCAGCGAACCCGTCGCCGCTACCGCCACCGCCGTTGCCGCCGACACCGCCAGAAGCAGCCGGGCCACCGCCCGTCCCAAGGCCACGCCGCCGCAAAGCGAATCGCGTGCCGGCCGCACCGAGATGGCGCCGCAGATGAGCCTGGCCGAAGGCAAGTCGACCCTGATGCGCCTGCCGTTCGCCGCCAGCCGCATGTCCGTCGGCGACCCGCGCATCGCCGACGTCATCCTGCTCAACCCCAACGAGGTGTACCTGCTGGGACGTTCCGTCGGCACCACCAACCTGATCCTGTGGAACAAGAGCAATGACGCCACCATCATCGACCTGGCCGTCGGCATCGACAGCAGCAGCCTGCAGGCACGCATGGCCGAGCTGCTGCCGAACGAAAAGATCCACGTCACGGTGGCCGGCGACACGCTGATCCTGTCGGGCATGGTCAGCGATGTCGTCAAGGCCGACCAGGCCCTGTCGCTGGCCAACGCCTATGTGCAGCGCAGCGCCCGCAGCGGCAGCGCCACCGCCGGCGCCGCGCCAGCCGCAGGCGCCGCCTCGCCCGCCCCCGCCGCTGCGCCCGATGCGGGCATGCCGCGCGTGATCAACCTGCTGTCGATCGCCGCGCCGCAGCAGGTGATGCTGGAAGTGAAGGTGGCCGAAGTGTCGAAGGTGCTGGTCGACCAGCTGGGCGCCAGCCTGGGCATCAACAAGACCATCGGCAGCTGGTCGTATTCGCTTCTGTCCAGCCTGCTCAGCAACAATCCCAGCGGCTTGAGCGGCGCCAGCAAGAACAACTTCTTCAACCTCGACGCGCAGAAGCGCGATGGCCTGATCAAGGTGCTGGCCGAACCGAACATCATGGCCATCAGCGGCCAGGAGGCAAGCTTCCTGGCCGGCGGCAAGATCTTCATCCCCGTCAGCCAGACCAACAATGGCGGCGTGCCCACCATCACGCTGGAAGAGAAGGAGTTCGGCGTGGCCGTGAAATTCACGCCCACCGTGCTCGAAGGGGGACGCATCAACCTGAAGGTGGCGCCGGAAGTGTCGGACCTGAACAAGGACGGCATCGGCATCACCGCCACCGGCATCTCGGCCACGGCCGTCCTGCCATCGTTTACGACGCGGCGCGCCACCACCACGGTACAGCTGTTCGATGGCCAGAGCTTCGCCATCGGCGGCTTGATCAAGAACAATGTCACGAGCAATATCAAGGCCCTGCCGGGCCTGGGCGAAGTGCCCGTGCTGGGCGCCCTGTTCCGCAGCACGGACTTCCAGACGGACCGCTCGGAACTGGTCTTCATCATCACGCCGCACCTGGTCAAACCGCTGCCGCCCGACTACAAGCTGCCCACCGACGGCTACATCCAGCCGACGCGCGGCGACATGTTCATGCAGGGAAAAATGGAAGGCAGCGCGCCCGCCCCTGCAGCGGCACCGGCACCAGCAGCCCCCATGCAGCCGCAAGCGGCCGCGCCCCAGCCTGCCGCCGGCTTTGACCTCAAATAGGAGAACACCATGAAAACCGCACATTGCCTGCCTTGCGCCGCCCTGCTGTCGCTGCTGTCGCTGCTGGCCGGCTGCACCGCCACCACCACGCCCGTGCTTGATGCACACTTTGGCGAATCGGTGGCGCTGCTCAAGGCCCAGCAAATCATGTATCCAGACGCTTACCGCAATGCCAATCCGGTCAGCGGCATCGACGGCAAGGCCGGCGTCAGCGCCTACCAGCGCTACCAGAAATCGTTTGCGGCGCCGGAACCGCAACCGAATGTCTTCACCATCGGCGTCGGTGGGCGCCAGTAGGCGCCAGTCCCGCGACGCACTTCCCCCAGGCCACCAGGAGACCGCCATGAAAACCGCATTCCGCAGGCACGACAAGCAGCAGGGCGCGATCGCCATCGTGCTGGGACTGACTTTGGTGGTGCTGTTTGCCATGGGCGGCCTGGTGCTGGACCTGGGCCACCTGTACATCGCCAAGACGGAACTGCAGAACGGCGCCGACAGTGCCGCCCTGGCAGGCGCCAAGGAGCTCAATGAAAAAGCCGCCGGCATCGACAGTGCGCTGGTTCAGGCCAAGGCCGTGGCGCAGAAGAACCGCTACGATTTTTCCACCACCCTGACCATCACGGACGCCAACATCAGCTTCGGCCCAAGTCCGGACGGTCCCTGGTCGTCCGGCGCCAGCGCCCGCACCAGCCCCCAGGGCCAGACCTTCATCCGCGTCGACACGGGCAGCAAGACCTTCGCCACCTACCTGATGGGCATCGCCGGCATCGCCAGCACCAGCACCTCGGGCGTGGCGGTGGCGGGCCGCTTCGTCAACGACGTCACGCCGATCGGCGTATGCGCCGTCGATCCGGCCAACAAGACGGCGCAATACACGTATCCCGCCGCGCCGGCCGGCACGGGCCTGACGGAGCTGGTGGAATTCGGTTTCCGCCGCGGCGTCACCTACAACCTGTTCGGCCTCAATCCGCTGGGAGGCCCGTCCGACCCCTATCTGATCAACCCCGTCGATGCGCCGCCCGGCGCCTGCAGCGCCTCGCATTCGAGCGCCGCCTCCACCGCGCCGTTCATGTGCACGGGCAGCAGCGCCGTCATCAGCAGCGGCTCGGGACAGGTCTACACGAACACGGGCATGACGGCCTCGCTGGCCGCCTCGCTCAACTCGCGCTTCGACGACTATGGCGGGCCATCCGTGTGCGACCCCGCAACGGCGCCGCCCGACACCAACATCAAGGAATATCCCTGCGTCGGCAGCTCGCCCTGCGCCGCCAGCGCCGCCAACTCGCCGCCCACCGGCTGGATGCAGCCGGGCGCCAGCACCTTGCCCAGCCAGCAGTCGGTCAACATACTGAACAGTAACAAGAAGCCGGACTACCGCCTGCCGCCGACCTACACAACGCCCGTGACGGCGGCCCAGGCGCAGTTCGCCGGCTACGGCGTGCTGTGGTCCTACGGCCCCGCCTACCAAAGCAATGGCGCCACCCCCGCCAAGGCTGGCACGGCCTACAGCGTCGCGGACGCCAACGCCAACCCCATGTACAGCACGGCCAAGGCGAATTACTTCGACACGGCCAGCTACCCCGTCAGCCCCGGCGCAGGTTTTCCTGCCACTACGCCGCCTTCGCCGTACAACCAGACCAGCGGCCCCACGTTCCAGGCGCCCTCGGCAGCCCATCCAGGCCAGCGCAACCGGCGCATCCTCAACGTGGTGCTGGTCGACTGCCGCACGGCGCCCGTGGGGCCGGCTTCGTGCGGCACCATGAACGCGGTGGGCATCGGCAAATTCTTCATGACGACGAAGGCCGATTTCAGCGGCGGCACCAAGCGGCTCGACGTCGAATTCGCCGGCCTGATCGAGCCCGTGCCGAATTCCGAAATCAAACTCTACAAGTGAGGCGGCCATGCGCATCCACCTTCCCCCCCTCCGGCAGCGCGGCGGCGCCGCCGTCGAATTCGGCATCGTACTGGCCCTGCTGGCCACCCTGCTGGCCGGCATCTTCGGCTTCGGCCGCGCTTTCTGGTACTACGACGCGCTGACCAAGGCCACGCGCGACGCGGCGCGCAACATGTCCGTCAAGGCCAAGGCCGGCATCGCCTCGCAGGGCGTGCCTGCCGCCAAACAAACGGTCGTCGATGCGGCCCTCAGCGCCGGCATCAGCGACTTCACCACGGCCAATGTGACGGTCACCTGCCTGGACGCGGCCTTCAACGACAGCAGCTGCAGCGATGGCACGGCGCCGGGCGGCATCCGCGTCGAAGTCGTCAACTACACGCTGTCGGTGGGCCAGTACCTGCCGTTCGTGATCGGCGCGGCCAGCAGCTATGCCACGCCGCTCTCGCCGCGCACCACCATGCGCTACATGCTGTAAGGAGAACGCCATGCGCCACCGCCTTCCATCGTCTCCCCCAGCCGGGCGCCAGCGCGGCGCCGCCGCCGTCGAATTCGCCCTGGTGGCGCTGCTGTTTTTCACCTTGCTGTTCGGCATCCTCGAATTTGGCCGCATGCTGTACCTGTACAACACGGTGCAGGAAGTGAGCCGCCGCGCCGCGCGCGAAGCGGTAGTGCGCTGGATCGACCAGACCGACACCGTCAAGACGCTGGCCCTGTTCGGCGGCACGGCCCTGCCGGCCGCCCCGGAACTGACGGCCGCCAACATCACCATCCGCTACCTGAACAAGAGCGGCGCCGAAGTGACCTTGCCGCCGCTCGACCCTGGCGACAACCTGTCGGCCTGCGGCGACACCACGCGCACGGCCAGCTGCATCGACAGCGTGCGCGTGTCGATCGACAACGTCAGCTATACGCCGATGGTCAGCCTGTTCGGTTTTCTCAATATCGCCGTGCCAGCTTCGGTCGTGGTCATGCACGCCGAAAGCCTGGGCTTCCAGATCAATTGAACGCCTTTACGGGGAGTACCAAGTGAATATCGTCATCGTCTCGAAGAATGAAGCACAGCTCAAGCGGCTCACCCGCTTGCTGCGCGAACGCAGCACGGCCGACCGCGTCGCGCTGCTGGCGAGCATACCGGATGTCTTTGACAACGGCGTCACGCCGGACCTGCTGCTGCTGGAGCAGGAGCAGGCGGGCGAGGCGGAGCTGGAACGGCTCGAGCTGCTGGGCGGGCGCCATCCGAACCTGGCCATCATCGTGCAATGTCCGCAGCAAAGTCCGCAATTCCTGCTGCGCGCAATGCGCGCCGGCGTGCGCGAAGTGCTGCAGCCGGACGACGACGCGGCCCTGTGCGCCGCCTTGCGCCGCATCGAGGAAAAACTGCAGAAGCAAGTCACGCGCAAGGGCCAGGTGCTGGCCTTCGTCTCGTGCAAGGGCGGCAGCGGCGCCACCTTCATCGCCGCCAACCTCGGCTACGCACTGGCCGCCGGCGAACAGCGCAAGGTGGCGCTGTTCGACCTGAACCTGCAGTTCGGCGATGCCGCCCTGTTCGTCTCGGACCACAAGCCGGCCACCACCCTGTCGCAGCTGTCGCAGCAGATCGTGCGCCTCGACGCCTCGCTGCTCAGCGCCAGCATGATCCAGATCACGCCCGCCTACAGCGTGCTGGCCGCCGCCGACGATCCCGCCCATGCGGCCGACGTCGAGGCCGACCATATCGACCGTTTGCTGACCCTGGCGCGCAGCCAGTACGACTACATCCTGCTCGACGTGGGACGCGGCCTCGACCCCGTCAGCGTGCGCGCGCTGGACCGGGCCGACCTGATCTTCCCCGTGCTGCAGGCAACGTTGCCGTATGTGCGCGACGGCAAGCGCCTGCTCGACGTGTTCCGCGGCCTCGGCTACCGCGAAGACAAGATCCGCCTGATCCTGAACCGCTATGCCAGCAGCGACAGCATCCGCGTGGCCGACCTGGAAGCGGCGTATGGCAAGCATGTCTACAAGTCCATTCCCAACCACTACGAGGGCGTGGCGGCCTCCGTCAGCCAGGGCGTGCCCATCCTCAAGCTGGCGCCGCACAATCCCGTCTCGCGCGCCCTGCAGGAACTGGCCGCCAGCCTGGCCGGCGAAACCCCGCCCGCCGCGCAAGGCTGGGTGGCGCGGCTGCTGGCGCGCGCCTGAGACTCCAACCAGATACCCCCATTCACCGGAGACCGACCATGACTGCCGAAAGACTCACCCTGCGGGACCGCCTGGGCTATGCCCAGGATGACGCCAGCCTGAATGACGATGCCGCGCACCAGGGCGCATCGAGCCAGAGCTACCAGCAACTCAAGCACCGCACCCACCAGGCGCTGCTCGACCGCGTCGACCTGGAGGGCATGCAGCGCCTGTCGCGCGAACAGATCCGCGAAGAGCTGAAAATCCTCGTCAGCGACGTGCTCACGGAAGACAATGTCGTGATCAACGAGCTGGAACGGCGCTCGCTGATCCGCGACATCCAGGACGAGGTGCTCGGCTTCGGCCCGCTCGAACCGCTGCTGGCCGATCCCGGCGTGTCCGACATCCTCGTCAACACCTACCGCCAGGTGTATGTCGAGCGCCACGGCCGCCTGGAGCTGAGCGACATCTGCTTCACCGACGACGCGCATCTGATGAAGATCATCGACAAGATCGTCTCGCGCGTGGGCCGGCGCATCGACGAATCGAGCCCCATGGTCGATGCGCGCCTGCCCGACGGCTCGCGCGTCAACGCCATCATCCCGCCGCTGGCCATCGACGGCCCCGTGATGTCGATCCGGCGCTTCTCGGCCCAGCCGCTGCGCCTGGCCGACCTGATGCTCAAGCACAGCCTGACGGAGGAAATGAGCACCACCCTGCAGGCGCTGGGCAAGGCCAAGGTCAACATCCTGATCTCGGGCGGCACGGGCAGCGGCAAGACCACCATGCTCAATGCAATTTCCGGCTTCATCAGCACGGCCGAGCGCATCGTCACCATCGAGGACGCGGCCGAACTGCAGATGCAGCAGCCGCACGTGGTGCGCCTGGAAACGCGGCCCGCGAACATCGAGGGCAAGGGCGAAGTGACGCAGCGTGCGCTGGTGCGCAATGCGCTGCGCATGCGCCCCGACCGCATCATCCTGGGCGAGGTGCGCGGCGCCGAGGCGCTCGACATGCTGGGCGCGATGAACACGGGCCATGAAGGCTCGATGGCCACCATCCACGCGAACACCCCGCGCGACGCGCTGACGCGGCTGGAAAACATGATCAGCATGGCGTCGGCGGGCCTGCCCGTGAAGGCCATGCGCCAGCAGATCAGTTCCGCCGTCAGCGTGGTGGTGCAGGTGGCGCGCCTGACGGATGGCAAGCGCAAGATCATTTCGATCCAGGAAATCACGGGCATGGAAGGCGAGATGATCACCATGCAGGAAATCTTCACCTTCCGCCAGACGGGCATCAGCGAGGACGGCACGGTGCAGGGACATTTCCATGCCAGCGGCGTGCGGCCGCATTTCCTGGAACGCCTGCGCGCCTTCGGCATCAGCCTGCCGGAAACCCTGTTCGATCCCGCCCGCCAGTACCATTAAGGGGAGCATCATGGACTATCTCTATTACGTATTCGCCATCCTCACCTTCATCGCCGTGGTGCTGCTGATCGAGGGCCTGTACCTGGCGTGGAACACCTCGCGCGGCCCGGAAGCGGAAAGGGTGGCGCGCCGCCTGCGCATCATGTCGGCCGGCGCGCATGGCGAGACGGGCAGCTCGATGATCAAGAAGCGCCTGCTGAGCGACACCCCGGCCCTGCAGCGCGTGCTGCTCAGCGTGCCCCGCGTGCATGCGCTCGACCGCCTGCTGGAGCAGTCGGGCCTGAGCTGGAGCGTAGCCAGCTTCGTCGGCGTAATGCTGGCCACGGCCGGCACCGCGTTTTTGCTGCTGAGCTACTTCAGCGTGCCGTGGATGCTGCGCCTGCCGCTGGTGGCCGGCGCGGCCCTGCTGCCGCTGCTGGTGGTCTTGCGCGCCAAGGCCAAGCGCCTGCAGCGCATCGAGCAGCAGTTGCCCGATGCGCTGGACCTGATGGCGCGCGCCCTGCGCGCCGGCCATGCCTTTCCGACCGCCCTGAAAATGGTCGGCGATGAAATGAATGCGCCGCTGGCCGTGGAATTTCGCGCCACCTTCGACGAAGTCAATTTCGGCATCGCCATGCAGGACGCCCTGATGAACCTGGCCACGCGCGTGCCCAGCACGGACTTGCGCTATTTCGTCATCGCCGTGCTGATCCAGCGCGAAACGGGCGGCAACCTGGCCGAACTGCTCGACAGCATCAGCCGCATCATCCGCGAGCGCATCAAGCTGCTGGGACAGGTGCGCGTGCTGTCGGCCGAAGGCAGGCTGTCGGCCTGGATCCTGTCGCTGCTGCCCTTCGGCGCGGCGGCCATGATCCACCTGACCAATCCGCAGTTCCTGGAAATGCTGTTCGTCGACCCGGGCGGACGCAAGATGCTCGTTGGCGCCCTGCTGCTGATGGTGTGCGGCGTCCTGGTCATGCGCAATATCATCCGCATCCGCGTCTGAGCCCGCAAGGAGAATCCTCATGAATCCCGTGCATATTGCCTTTCTCGCCCTGCTCTTCATCGCCGTCTTCGGCACCGTGCTGGTCGCCATGCGCAGCCTTGCCCCCGATCCCTTGCGCCAGCGCATGGACAACGCCACCGGCAAGAGCGCGGCGGCGCCCGGCGCATCATCCGCGCCCAGCCCCTGGCTGGCGCGCATGGTGCGCCTGAGCGGCCCACTGGCCAAGCTGTCGCTGCCCGACCAGGGCTGGGAAGGCTCCGTGATGCGCCGGCGCTTCATGAATGCCGGCCTGCGCCAGGCGTCGGCGCCCATCCTGTTCTTTTCCGCCAAGACCATGCTGGCCATCGGCCTGCCCCTGCTGCTGTTCCTGGGACTGAGCGCCTCGGGCAGCCAGATGGCGGGCAAGGCACTCCTGTTCTGGCTGCTGATCGTGGCCGCCGTCGGCTACTACCTGCCCAACCTTGTCCTGCAACAAATGATCAAGCGGCGCCAGCGCGATATCTTCGAAAGCTTTCCCGATGCGCTGGACTTGATGACGGTATGCGTGGAAGCGGGCCTGGCCATGGATGCGGCGCTGGCCAGGGTGGCGGCCGAAATCGCCCTGAAAAGCACCGTGCTGGCCGAAGAATTGCATCTGGTGATGCTGGAACTGCGCGCCGGCAATACCAAGGAGCGGGCGCTGCGCAACCTGGCCCTGCGCACGGGCGTCGAGGATGTCGACGCGCTGGTGGCCATGCTGATCCAGGCCGAGCGCTTCGGTACCAGCATCGCCGCCTCGCTGCGCGTGCAGTCGGACCAGCTGCGCACCAAGCGGCGCCAGATGGCCGAGGAAGAAGCGGCGAAGATCGCCCTCAAGCTGCTGTTCCCGTTGATCTTTTTCATCTTCCCTTCGCTGCTGGTCGTCCTGATGGGGCCAGCCTTCCTGCAAATCTACCGCGTGCTCCTGCCCAGCATGGGCAGCGGCAGCTGACCGGAGAGCCGCCATGTCACAGCCCACCACCCTGATGCTCCTGCTCGCCTGCGCCGGCCTGCTGCCCGCCTGCAGCCACCTGCCCGGCCCATCCAGCCACGGCAGCCATGTTGCGCCACCGCCGGCGCGCATGGATGACAGCGCCGCTACCCGCACTGCCGCGTTCTGCAAGCTGGGCAAGCGCCTGCAGGAACTGGGAGACGCGCGCGCGGCGCTGGCCGCCTACCGCGAAGCCCTGCTGCTTGAACCCGGCTCGGCCGATGCGCGCAATGGCGCCGCCGTGCTGCACGCGCAGCTGGGCCAGCTGGAAACGGCGCGCAGCATGCTGCAGGCGCTGGCGCAGGAAGCGCCCGCAGCCAGGACATACAACAACCTCGGCTACGTGCTGTACCTGCAGGGAGAGTATGCCCAGGCGGCGAGCGTGCTGCGCCAGTCGCTGCAGCTCGACAACGGCCAGCAGCCGGCACGCGCCAACCTGGACCTGGCCATCGCGGCGCTGGCGCGCAGCATCGGCACGCTCGACGTCACCGCGCAAGCCGTCGCGCCCGATCTGGCGCCCACGCCAGCGGCGCCGGCCAGCCGTTTGCAGCTGACGCAGTTGCAACCGAATATCTTTGCGCTGAGTTGGCGCGACGCGCCCGTGGCGGCACAAGCCGCGCCAGCGGCTTTGCCCGCCCTGGCAAAACCGACAGCGCTGGCGACACCGCTGCCGAGGCTGGAAGTCATCAACGGCAATGGCCAAACGGGGATGGCGGCGCGCATGCGCGGCATGCTGGGCGGCATGGGCATCAGCGTCCTGCGGCTGGGCAACCAGCGGCCGTACGGCGTCTTGGCCAGCAGCATCGTCTACCGCCCCGGCCATGCGCAGGCGGCCGCCGCGCTGGCCCTGGCCTTGGGCGGCATGCCGCAGCTGCAGGCGGCGGACGACGGCGGCATCGGCGCGGGCGCCGACCTGCGCTTATTGCTGGGCAAGGATGCGGCGGCCAGCCTGCGCGCGCCGGACGTGCGCCTGGCATCGAACACGGCACCGTAGCAGCGGCATCAGCGGCGGCGTCAGCGCGGCAGCAGGCGGCGGTCGGCGGGGTCGAGCAGGAAGCCTTGCAGGATCTCCTGCAACTGCGGCAGTTTCGCCACATAGGCGGGAATGCCCAGCTGGCGCGCGCCGAAGTAGTGGGCGATGATGTCGCCCTGCTGCTCCATGTTGAAGTCGGACAGGATGCCGCCCGCCTGCGCGTCGTAGCGGTAGGCGCGCTGCCCGATGTAGCCGCCGCACAGCGCCAGCAGCACGCCATGCAGCAGCACGCTGTAGCCGAGCTGGTACTGCCACACGTGCACCATCTCGTGGATGAAGAACAGCTTGCCGCCGTGGCCTTCGCGGGAAAAGTCGTCGCGGTACTGGACCGGCATGAAATGCAGGCTGCCGCGCGGCGTCATGGCCGTGTTCTGGTCCTGCAAGCCAAACGGTAGAAAGGAGCCGCGCACGACGCGCACGCGCGCGTAGTCGATGGCGCCCTGGAAGACGCTGCGGGCCATGGCGGTTTCGCCGATGGTGAGGGGGCGGCGCAAGACTCGCATGAGGAGTAGGGAGGAAAGCGCGGCAAGCGGAAAGCCTGCCGCGCTGATACCGCTTAAACCAGGCGCAGGCCGCTGGCTGCTTTCGCAATTTCCGTGATGCGGTCCCAGTTGCCGGCCGCGATCGCGTCTTTCGGCGTCAGCCACGAACCGCCCACGCAGGCGACGTTCTTGCACGCCAGGAACTGCGATGCCGTCTCTTGCGAGATGCCGCCCGTCGGGCAGAACGTGATGTCCGGCAGCGGGCCGTAGATGGCGTTGAGCATGCCGATGCCGCCCGCCGGCACGGCCGGGAACAGTTTCAGCTGCTGGAAGCCGTTTTCACGCGCCGCCATCACTTCGCCCGGCGTCATCACGCCTGGCAGCAAGGGCAGGCCGCTGCTTTTCGCCGCCGCCACCAAGGCCGACGTCAGGCCTGGCGAGACGCCGAAGACGGCGCCTGCATCGCGCGCCTGGGCGAATTCCTCGGGACGGGTCAAGGTACCGACGCCGACGATGGCGCCCGGCACGGCCGACATGGCGCGGATCGCTTCCAGGCCATGTTTCGTGCGCAGGGTCACTTCCAGCACGCGGATGCCACCCGCCACCAGCGCGCGCGCCAGCGGTACGGCATGTTCAGGATCGTCGATCGCAATCACGGGGATCACGCTCGAAGTGCGCATAATTTCCAGTAGTGTCATGGTCATCTCTTATTTCCTAGCCAAAAAGTCTTCATCGGAACCCGGCACGGTATCACCGACATTGTCGGCGTCGTGCAAGGCGACGGTGGTGGGAATCGGCGACGGCAGGCCGAAGGTGGTGGCACCCTCTTCCGCCGCGCTGACGGTGGAACGGAACATGGAAAACAGCTCGCGGCCCATGCCGACGTGGTTCGGCGACAGGTCGGTCGTGACCAGCGAGCGGGCGTGCCAGACGTCGGCCGGCACCAGCGCTTCCAATACGCCGGTGAAGGCATCGAGACGGATGATATCGCCATCGCGCACCAGGCCCAGCGGGCCGCCGGCGAGGATTTCAGGCGAGACATGGATGGCGGCCGGCACCTTGCCCGACGCGCCCGACATGCGGCCATCGGTAACCAGCGCCACGTGGCGGCCCGCGTCCTGCAGGTTGGCCAGCGCCGGCGTCAGCGCATGCAATTCCGGCATGCCATTGGCGCGCGGGCCCTGGAAGCGCAGCACGGCGACGAAGTCGCGGTCCAGCGTGCCGGCCTTGTAGGCGGCCATGAACTCTTCCTGCGAATTGAACACGAGCGCCGGCGCTTCCACCGTGCGGTGCTGCGGCTTGACGGCCGAGACCTTCATCACGGCGCGGCCCAGGTTGCCCGCCACCAAGACCATGCCGCCGTCCGGCGCGAACGGGTTCGACGCGGGGCGCAGCACGTTCTCGTCGGCGCTGGCGGCCGGCGCATCTTTCCAGAAGACCTTGCCGTCTTCACCGAGGAACGGCTCCATGCAGTGCGCGCGCAAGCCGTGGCCCAGGATGGTGTTGACGTCTTCGTGCAGCAAGCCCGCGTCCAGCAGTTCGCGGATCAGGTAACCGGTGCCGCCGGCCGCGTGGAAATGGTTCACGTCGGCGTCGCCGTTCGGGTAGATGCGCGTGAGCATCGGCACGATGGCCGACAGTTCGTTGAAATCGTTCCAGTCGATGACGATGCCAGCCGCCTTGGCGATGGCCACCAGGTGCAAGGTGTGGTTGGTCGAACCGCCCGTGGCCAGCAAGCCCACGACGGCGTTGACGATACATTTCTCGTCGACGATATGGCCGACTGGCAAGTAGCTGCCGCTTTGCGCCGTGATGCCGGCGGCGCGCTGGGCGGCCGCTCTGGTGAGCGCATCGCGCAGCGGGGTATTTGGCGTGATGAAAGCGGCGCCCGGCAAGTGCAGGCCCATCACTTCCATCAGCATCTGGTTGCTGTTGGCGGTACCGTAGAAGGTACAGGTGCCGGCGCCGTGGTAGGCTTTCGATTCGCCTTCGAGCAAGTCTTCGCGCGTCGCCTTGCCTTGCGCATACAGCTGGCGCACCTTGGCTTTTTCCTGGTTCGACAGGCCCGACGTCATCGGGCCGGCCGGCACGAAGACGGCCGGCAAATGACCGAAGTGCAGCGCGCCGATCAGCAGGCCCGGCACGATCTTGTCGCACACGCCCAGATACAGGGCGGAGTCGAACATATTGTGCGACAGCGCCACGGCCGTCGACATGGCGATGGTGTCGCGCGAGAACAGCGACAGTTCCATGCCCGGCTGGCCTTGCGTCACGCCATCACACATGGCGGGCACGCCGCCAGCGAACTGGGCGACGGCGCCCACTTCGCGCACGGCTTGCTTGATGATCTGCGGGAAGCCTTCGAAGGGCTGGTGCGCCGACAGCATGTCGTTGTACGAGGACACGATGGCCACGGACGGTTTCTTGTATTCCTTCAGCGACAGCTTGTCGTTGGCAGGAAAGGCGGCAAAGCCGTGCGCCAGGTTGGTGCACGACAGGGCGCCGCGCTGCACGCCCTGGATGCGGGCCGCATCCAGATGCGCCAGATAGGCGCCGCGCGATGGCCGGCTGCGCGCGATGATGCGCGCTGTTACGGATTCGACTACTGGATGCAGCGCCATATGGATTTCCTTAAAAATGAGTATTTCGTGAAATTTTACTACAAAATGCTGGAGGAGAAGCACTCTTGCATGGGCCAGCAACACAAATAAGCCACGGATTGCGGCGTATCAAAGCAAACCCGGGCAATATCGCGTAGCGCCACCTGCCAATACCTCTCTTATGTGCCACTGGTGCAATCGCTAAAAAAAGCACAACAAAATCAGCTTCACGCTACAAACTGTAGTGAAATTACGTTTTTGTGATGTATTATTCTCATACCACCGCCGGATCCGCTGTTCGCCACCGCGAACGCGCCGCGCTCCTTTCAACCGAGACAAGCACCCAAGCCGACCGCCATGCGCCAGCCAGCACCTACTCCCGCCATCACCGCCACCGCCAGTTTCCAGTCCCTGCAAGCGCACAGCGCCAGCCTGCGCGAAGTGCATCTGCGCCAGCTGTTTGCGGCCGACCCCGCGCGCTTTTCCAGCATGACGGTCGACGCGGCCGGCCTGCTGCTCGATTACTCGAAGAACCGGGTCGACGCCACCGCCATGGCCCTGCTGATGGATCTGGCCCGCGAGCGCGGCGTGGAAGCGCAGCGCGAAGCCATGTTCACTGGCGAGAAAATCAATCTTACCGAACATCGGGCCGTTCTGCATACGGCCTTGCGCGCGCCACGCGGCACGAAGCTGGTGGTCGATGGCCAGGATATCGATGCCGACGTGCAAGATGTGCTGCAACGCGTGAAGGCGTTTACGGACAAGGTGCGCAATGGCAGCTGGCTCGGCTACACGGGCAAGCCCATCTGCGACATCGTCAACATCGGCATCGGCGGCTCGGACCTGGGCCCGAAAATGGCGTGCCTGGCCCTGCGCTCCTACGCCAACCCGGGCCTGGAAATGCACTTTGTGTCCAACGTCGACGGCCACGACATGGAAGCGACCCTGTCCAAGGTCGATCCGGAAACGACCCTGTTCATCGTGGCCTCGAAAACCTTCGTCACGGCTGAAACCATGCTCAACGCCAACACGGCGCGCGCCTGGTTCCTGCTCGAAGGCGAAGAAAAGGATCTGGCCCAGCATTTTGTGGCCGTTTCGACCAACACGCAAGCCATCGTCGACTTCGGCATTTCGCCGGACAACATGTTCCCGTTCTGGGACTGGGTCGGCGGCCGCTATTCCGTCTGGTCGTCGATCGGTCTGGCCGTGGCCCTGTCCGTCGGCTTTGAATACTTCAGCGACTTCCTCGCCGGCGCGCATGCGATGGACCAGCACTTCCGCCAGGCGCCACTGGAACAGAACATGCCCGTGGTGCTGGCGATGGTCGGCTTCTGGAACCGCCAGTTCCTCGATTGCGGTTCCGTTTCCATCGCGCCATACCACCAGGATCTGAGCCGCTTCGCCGCCTACCTGCAACAGCTGGACATGGAAAGCAACGGCAAGCGCGTCACCAAGGACGGCGTGCCCGTCGACGTGCCAACCGGTCCCGTCATCTGGGGCGATTGCGGCACGAATGCGCAGCACGCGTATTTCCAGCTGCTGCACCAGGGAACCGATATTACGCCGATCGATTTCATCGCCGCCCTGCGCGCCACGCACGACTTGCCGGGCCACCACGACGCCCTGCTGGCCAACTGCTTCGCCCAGTCGGAAGCCTTCATGACGGGCAAGACGGGCGAGGAAGTGCGGCTTGACTTGCAGGCGCAAGGCTTGCCGGAAAGCGAAATCGAGGCGCTGGTGCCGCACAAGACTTTCCCCGGCAACCGCCCCAGCAATACCATCTTGATGGACCAGCTGACCCCGACCACCCTGGGCGCCCTGATCGCGCTGTACGAACACAAGACCTTCGTGCAGGGCGTCTTGTGGAACGTCAACAGTTTCGACCAGTGGGGCGTGGAACTGGGCAAGGTGCTGGCGAAGAAAATCCAGGCCGAACTGACGGGCGAAGCCCGTCCCGACCACCACGACAGCTCGACCAATGGCTTGATCGCCCTGGCCAAAGCCGCCAAGGCGGCGTACTAACTTAATTGAGGTTTATGAATATTTACGAAATCAAAGTAGTCAGTGACCAGCCCATGCAAGTGGGCGAATGCCCGCTATGGCATGGCAAGGAAGCGGCCCTGTACTGGGTCGACATCGATGGCCGCGCCGTGCACCGTTTGCACCCGGCCAGCGGCAAGCATGAGCAGTGGAGCATGCCGACGGAACCGTCGGCGCTGGCCATCAATGCGGGCGGCGGCCTGATCGTTGCGCTGCGCAGCGGCTTCGCCCACCTCGACACGAAGACGGGCAGCCTGGCGCAAATCGCCCCGGCGCCGTTCGACATGGCCACCACGCGCTTCAACGATGGCAAGGTCGACCCGGCAGGCCGCTTCTGGGTCGGCACGATCTTCGAGCCGCGCAGCGCCGATGCGGCGGAAATGTTCGTGCTGGAAAAGGGCAATGTCCGCAAGGTCTGGTCGGGCGGCATGACGGTGTCGAACGGCCTGGGCTTTTCCCCGGACAAGCGCAGCATGTACCACGCGGATACCACCACGCACCGCATCGACCGCTTCGATTTCGACGCGGCCACAGGCGCCATTTCCGCGCCGCAGCCGTTCCAGCGTTTTTCCACGGACAAGAAAGCGTTTGATTACGGCGGGCGCCCCGATGGCGCGGCCGTCGACAGCGAAGGCAATTACTGGTCGGCCATGTTTGAAGGCGGCAAGATCTTGCGCTTCGCCCCCGATGGCCATCTGCTCGGCGAAATAACCGTGCCCGTGCGCTGCCCCACCATGGTGACGTTCGGCGGCCCCGACCTGCGCACCCTGTACATCACCAGCGCCAGCCATAACCGCTCGGCCGAGGAAATTGCCAACTACCCGTTGACGGGCCACGTGCTGTCCGTGCGCGTGGACGTGGCGGGCCAGCCGGAGACGGCTTACCAGGCGTAATCGTTTCAAACATGAAAAAGCGCCGGCACCTGCGAGGGTCCGGCGCTTTTTTTACGCCCACGTAGGCCGGATTAGCGGGGCAAGGCCCCGCGTAATCCGACCTACGGTTGCTTCAGCTTACCGCGCCAGCACCTTGCGGATGGTTTCAGCCAATTCAGCCGCCACAAACTTGGCCACATAGCCATCGGCGCCCACGCCCTTGACGTGGTCTTCGTTGGTCGAGCCCGTCAGCGACGAATGGATCACCACGGGGATATTGGCGAAGCGGCCATCGTTCTTGATGTTGCGCGTCAGGGTAAAGCCATCCATTTCGGGCATTTCCAGGTCGGTCAGCACCAGCGCCACCTTGTCTTTCGCCGTCTTGCCTTCCGTGGCCGCCTGGGCCGAGATGGCCTGCAGGCGCTCCCACGCTTCCTTGCCCGTCTTGGTCATGATGAAAGGCACGCCCATCGCTTCGAGGCCCTTTTCGATCAGCGAGCGGGCCAGCGAGGAATCGTCGGCCGCGAGGATCACGGCGCCGGCCGGCAAGCGCACTTGCGGGCCGATGCTGTTCTCGTCCACGTCCGGGTCGCCCGACGGCAGCACGTTACGCAGGATTTGCTCCACGTCCAGCACTTGCGCCAGGCGTGTCTTGTCCGTGTCGCCATCGAGGCGCGCGATACTGGTGACGAGGCCGCCACCGACGCTCGATTCGGCCGACAGCACCTGGTTCCATTCCAGGCGCACGATTTCATCGACCTCTTCCACGGCAAACGCCTGTGTCGAGCGGGCAAATTCGGTCACCATCAGGATCTTCAAGCCATTGCTCTTGCAGCCGACCGCCATCGGCAAGTCGATCACGGGCACGATCTGGCCACGGATATTGACCACGCCCAGCATGTGCGGGTGCGAACCGGCCACCGCCGTAATGGCCGGCATTTCCATGATTTCGCGGACTTTGAACACATTGATGCCGAACAGTTCGCGGCTGGTCGAGTGATCACTGGTGCCCAGCTTGAACAAGAACAGTTCGAATTTGTTATTGCCTGTCAGGCTGGTGCGTTCATCGACATCTTGCTGCATTGAATTCATTGTGTCCCCTTGAGCCGTCTTGTAAAGTTAAGTCGCCTGCCCCTGATGCTGCTGACAGTGCGGACTGCACGTCGCATGGACGTCGGATGGCGGGTTCGGGGCATGGCCGGCGCTAACGGTGCAGTGTATGTCGTACAATTTCTTACAACCAATAGTTGCTATCGATTTCAGCTTGAATTATACGGTTTTTTACTTTCCTCAAAGCTACTTTACGCTGCCAACGGCGATCCTGACAGCATTTCTTGATTTGCTTGTTGCTACAGCGCAAATGATGACGGAGAGAATCGAAAATTTCCCTGGCAACCATGGTTGCTTTGAAAATCCAATGAAAAGCAAGACGCTGCGCCGGCGCCGGCGCCGGCGAACGGCATATAATGGCCATGCCGGCACCACTGGCAGGCATACGGGGCAAAATGGCGACGGCGAGGGATGGAATGTAGTAAAATTTCTTGCAATTGCCCGTTCTACGTAGTAAATTTACACCACCGATTATAGTAGCGACAGACTGGCACTTCCGGTCGGCTTCCTCCCCGCTCCGGCCCTTTTACTTTTGCGACGACACTCACTTATGGCACTTACCGATTTTGACCTGGTCCTGTTTGGCGGCAGCGGCGATTTAGCAATGCGCAAGTTGTTGCCTGCAATGTATGCGCGCGACGTCGCGAACGATTTGCCGCCGACGGCGCGCATCATCTGTGTGGGCCGCCAGGACAGCGGCCAGGATGCCTTCCTGAAGATGGTAGAGACCAACTCGCGTCCCCACATCAAGGCCAGCACCCTGAATGCCGCCACCTGGAGCAAATTCTGCGCGCGCATCGTGTATGTGTCGCTCAATGCCAGCGATGCGGCCACGTACGCGCCGCTGGTCGAAGCGCTGCGCGGCGATGCCGACCTGACGCGCGTGTACTACCTGGCGACGCCGCCGCATCTGTTCGCCCTCATCTGCGACAACCTGGAAGACAATGGCCTGGTCACGCCGAATTCGCGCGTGGTGCTGGAAAAACCGCTGGGCCGCGACCTGGCCAGCGCCAAGCAGATCAACGCCGAAGTGGGCAAGGTCTTCCAGGAATCGCAGATCTACCGTATCGACCATTACCTGGGCAAGGAAACCGTGCAGAACTTGCTGGCTCTGCGTTTCGGCAACATCCTGTTCGAACCGCTGTGGCGCCGCGAATGGATTTCCGACGTGCAGATCACCATCGCCGAGAAACTGGGCGTGGGCAACCGCATGGGTTACTACGACACCTCGGGCGCGCTGCGCGACATGCTGCAAAACCACTTGCTGCAACTGCTGTGCATCGTCGCCATGGAACCGCCAACCTCGATCGCGCCGGATGCCGTGCGCGATGAAAAACTGCAAGTGTTGCGTTCGCTGAAAAAATTCACGCCCACCACCCTGGCGCAAAATATCGTGCGCGGCCAGTACCGCGCCGGCCACGTCGATGGCGCCACCGTGCCGAGCTACCGCGACGAGCCGGATGCGCCGGAACATTCGCGCACCGAGACCTTCGTCGCGCTGAAGGCGGAAATCGATACGTGGCGCTGGGCCGGCGTGCCGTTCTATCTGCGCACGGGCAAGCGCATGGCCGACAGCCTGGCCGAGATCGTCGTGCGCTTCAAGCAGATTCCGCACTCGATCTTCAACCAGCCCACGTCGAGCTTCCAGCCGAACTGCCTGGTGATCCGTTTGCAGCCGGACGAAGGCTTGCGCATGAACCTGATGGCGAAAACCCCGGGCGACGGCATGCGCTTGAAACCGGCGGAACTGGAACTCGATTTCCGCGAATCGTTCAAGACCCCGCGCATGGACGCCTACGAGCGTTTGCTGCTCGACGTGCTGCGCGGCCAGCTGACGCTGTTCATGCGCGGCGACGAACTGGAAGCGGCCTGGGAATGGGTCGAGCCGATCCTCGACAACTGGGAACAGAACGACAGCGCACCGATTCCGTACACGGCCGGCACCTGGGGCCCCGCGGCCGCCAGCGCCCTGATCGGCCGCGATGGCTTGCAGTGGCGTGAAGAAGCCTTACCGGAAGATTAATAGGCAAGACAAGGGCCTGCCCGCATATGGGCAGGCCCTTTGCCTATTATCCCCACACTCCCGAACACCTACCAGAAGACTACCCTGATGCTGCTTGATTCCATCCGCACCCAGCTCGATTCGCTCTCCAAGTCGGAGAAAAAGGTCGCGCTGGCCGTGCTTGACCAGCCGAACCAGACGGTCAGCCAGAACATCACGGCGCTGGCGAAAAGCGCGCAGGTGTCGGAACCGACCGTGGTGCGCTTTTGCCGCACCCTGGGCTATGACGGCTGGCATGAATTCAAGCTGAAACTGGCGCAGGGCCTGGCCCTGGCCATGCCTGGCGCGAACGAGCAGCCGGCGCAGGACGACCTGGCGGCCGACCTGGTCAACAAAATCTGCAGCCGCTCGATCAACACCCTGCTCGACCTGCGCAACAACCTGAACCCGGAAGCGATCCAGCGCGCGCTCGACATCCTGTCGCGCGCCAGCAAGATCGAATTCTACGGCCAGGGCACCTCCGGTATCGTGGCGGCCGACGCGCAGCACAAGTTCTTCCGCTCGGGCGTGCCGACGGTGGCCTACAGCGATCCGAACATCCACAGCATCGCCGCCGCCCTGCTGCGCGGCGGCGACTGCCTGGTGGCCATCTCGCAGCGCGGCAACAGCCCCGCCTTGGTCCGCTCCGTGAAACTGGCGCGCCGCGGCGGCGCCGACGTCATCGTGCTGGCCCCATCTGGCACGCCGCTGGCCGACCTGGCGACCGTCCTGATCCCGATCGACCTGGTCTTCAACACCGACCCCTACACCCCGATTTCCGCCCGCCTGGCCTACCTGGTGGTGATCGACGTGCTGGCCGTGGGCCTGGCCCTGCAACGCGGGCCTGAATTCCGCAAGAAGATGCAGAATGCGCAAAAAGCACTTCAAGAGTTTGACATGCAGTTCGATTCCTTCATCGGTTGAGGCGATAAAGAGCATGGGCGGACTGTCCGGATTATGTACAATACCCCGGCAAGCCCATTCACTCTTTCCCGTGCAGCCATGAACCAACTCGAACAACTAAAGCAATTTACTACCGTGGTGGCCGACACCGGCGACTTCCAATCGATCCAGGCTTACACGCCGCGCGATGCGACGACGAATCCGTCGCTGATCCTGAAGGCCGTGCAAAAGGATGAATACAAGCCGCTGCTGGAAAAGGCCGTGCGCGACCATCCAAATGCCTCCACCGCCGAGATCATCGACCGCCTGCTGATCGCGTTTGGCGTGGAAATCCTGCAAACCATCCCCGGCCGCGTCTCCACCGAAGTCGATGCGCGCCTGTCGTTCGACACGGAAGGCACGGTCGCCAAGGGCCGCGACCTGATCGCCCTGTATTCGAACGCCGGCATTGCCCGCGAGCGCGTGCTGATCAAGATCGCCTCGACCTGGGAAGGCATCCGCGCCGCCGCCATCCTGGAAAAGGAAGGCATCCGCTGCAACATGACCCTGCTGTTCTCGCTGGCCCAGGCCATCGCCTGCGCCGAAGCGGGCGCCCAGCTGATTTCGCCGTTCGTCGGCCGCATCTACGACTGGTACAAGAAATCGACGGGCATCGACTACGTGGGCGCGGAAGACCCGGGCGTGCAATCGGTACGCCGCATCTACAACTACTATCGCAAGTTCGGCTACAAGACCGAGGTGATGGGCGCGAGCTTCCGCAACACCTCGCAAATCCTCGAACTGGCCGGCTGCGACCTGCTCACCATCAGCCCCGACCTGCTGCAAAAGCTGGCCGACAGCGATGCGCCGGTGGAGCGCAAGCTGAGCGCCGAAGCGGCGCCATCGACCAACATCGTGCAGATGTCGCTGAACGAAGAAGCCTTCCGCTTCATGATGAATGAAGATGCGATGGCGACGGAAAAACTGGCCGAAGGCATCCGCGCCTTCTGCGTCGATTCCGGCAAGCTGAAACAGATGATCTCGGCACTGCGCTAAGAGCCAATCCCGGTAGGGAGCGTCTTCTGCTGGCAGCACATCAGGAGCGCGGACAAGGCGTGAGGAGGACGCGTGGCGAGCCACGCGACGACGATCAATGCAGTCCCCGCTTCTGAGGCGCGCCAGCGGGGGATGTATTCATCTACCGGGATAGGCTCTAGGCACGACAGGCGTAAAAAAAGCGGCGTCCGTGCAGTGCACGGCGCCGCTTTTTTCATGCAGGGACGATCAGGAGCAACGGAAGGTCGCTACGCCCTGGTAATTGGCGCCATTCGCCAGCTGCGCCTTGTAGGCTGCCAGCAGCAGATAGCGGCCGGTGCCGCCGTCGCCCAGCATCAGTTGCGCGCCCGTGCCACCCGACAGATAGCCGCCGGTGATGCTGCTCGACGCGGCCGATGCGATGGTGGTGGAAGCCGATACTTTGCCCGTGCTGCCGCCGGCGCTGGCGTCGATGGCCAGCGCCACCTTGGCGCCGGAAGCATCAAAGGACAGGCTGGCATTGCCGCTGGCCGTGCCGAAGTGCGCGGTCGACGAAACGCTGCTGCCGCCCGTATAGCTTGGCGCCGTGAACGTGCCCGCATCGCAGGTCAACGTGCCGGTCGCTGGCAGTGCGGCAAGCACGTTATAGGCGACGTAATGCGCACTGGCATTGTTGCCGCTCAATGTCGTGGCGCCAGAGCTATTGCTGAACGCGCCCTTGAACCAGCGTCCCTGCGCAAAGGCGGCATCGCCGCTGATTTCACGCGTCACGGACGGGTTGCCCGTCAGGACGATGCTGCCGATAGTGCTCAAGGCGCCGGAGGTATCCTGCACCAGCGTGCTGGCCTTGCCATTGCTCTGCAAGCCGATCGACGTAAAGACGAAACGGCTGTTGTCGCCATTGATGAAACGGGCGCTGACGCTGCCCGTATTTTCGCCAGTGGCCGCCGGCACGGCGGGAACGACGGGAACGACGGGCGCCACCGGATCAGCAGGCTTGACCGTATTCACGGCAACGGCCGTGTCGGATGGGGAAGAAGAACCGCCGCCACCGCAAGCGGCGAGCGAAGCGGCGATCAGGGTCAGAACAAAAGCGTGATTCAGTTGCATACGATTCCAATAAAAAAGCAAGACATAAGGAATCCTTGGCACATGCCAAAAATTCAACGTCCAATATTATGCAACATTTCTCAAGAGAATGGTTGCCTTAAAGAAATTTATTTATACCAACAACGTGACTATAACGAGCGCGTCTGTGTCGTGGCGCCGCGCTGGCGGTAAAATACCTGGCTACCGGCCGCCAGCGACTACCCATGCAATCACCGATCACCATCCGCCTGGGCCGCCGCGCCCGCGCCCGCATCGCCGCAAACGGCTTGCGCGCGCTTGACATCGCCATCGTCCCTGCCGCCGCAGGCGGGCCGAAAGGCCTGATCCTGCACCAGCTCGATTGCTGGCTGTTCGGCGACTACCTGGCGCAGGCGCCGCGCCCGCGCCACTTCGTCGGCGCCTCGATCGGCGCCTGGCGCATGGCCGCCGCCGTGTTCCCCGACCCGGTGGCCGCGCAGCGCCGCCTGGTGCGCGAATACGTGGGCCAGCGCTACCCGGACAAGCCCGAGGCGGCGCACGTCAGCCGCACGTGCCGCGCCCTGCTCGACGCCGTCCTCGATGGCCAGGATGCACAGCTGCTGCGGCATGCGCAACACAGCCTGTCGGTGCTGGCCGTGCGCGGCATCGGCGTGCTGGCGCAGCCGGGCAAATGGCGCGACCGGCGCGGCTTCCTGCTGGCCGCCGCCGGCAATGCCGTGGGGCGTGCGCGCCTGGCCGCCTCGCTGGAACGCGCGGTATTCCATGCCGGGCCGGACGGCGCCAGCTGGCTGCGCTCGCGCTTCGACGCCTTTCATTCCCATTTCGTGCCGCTGGCGCAAGAGAACCTGCGCGATGCGCTGCTGGCCTCCGGCTCCATCCCGCTGGTGCTCGACGCCGTGACGGACATCGCCGGCGCGCCGCCCGGACGCTACTGGGACGGCGGCCTGGTCGACTACCATTTGCATCTGCCCTACCAGCGCGAACCGGACCTGGTGCTGTACCCGCATTTTGCCGACCACATCGTGCCGGGCTGGCTGGACAAGGCCATGCCCTGGCGCCGCGCGCGCAGCGGCGATAGCGCACTCGACAACATGATCCTCGTCTCGCCCTCGCCCGCCTTCGTGGCCAGCCTGCCCAACGGCAAACTGCCGGACCGGCGCGACTTCCCCCGTTACGGGCAGGACCACGCGGCGCGCATGCGCGACTGGCGCCGCGCCATCGCGGAAAGCGAACGCATGGCGGCCGCCTTCGCCCGCTGGGCCGAGCAGCCGGACCTGCGCCAGGCGCTCGACCTGTAGCACGGGCGCGGCTGCAACAGGTGCAAGGACAGGCGCGCTTTTCCCTCGCCTGTTGGTCACTTATCAGTGCATACTATGTCGCACAGGCAATTTAAATCCCCTCTGCGACAGGAGTTCCGACCATGCACGCCCTCTCCCACCTTCGTATCGGCACGCGCCTGGCTGCAGGCTTCGCGCTGGTGCTGCTGCTGTCCGTGGTCTCCACCTCCTACGCGCTGTACAGCGCCCGCGTGAATGCCGAAGCGACGCGGCAAATGATGGAAAAACCGCTGGCCAAGGAACGCCTCGTATCGGACTGGTACGTGCTGATTTACTCGGCCATCGCGCGCACCTCGATGATCGCCAGGAGCACCGATGAAACCCTGTCTAACGTGTTTGCCGAGACCATCGCCGACAGCACGAAACAGGGCAGCGAACTGCTGAAGAAGATCGAGACGCTGCTCGACAGCGATGAAGAAAAAGCCATCTTCAAGTCGTCCATCGCCGAACGCGTCAAGTACCAGGATGCCAAGACCCTGGTGATGAATGCGCGCAAGGCCGGCAACGCGGCGCAGGCGGAAAGCACCTACCGCGACAGCTTCGCGCCTGCCGCCGCCAAATACCAGAACAACGTCAAGGCCCTGCTGTCGCAGCAGCGCCAGGCCATCGACGCCACGGCGCAAGCGATCGAGGCGGCCAACGGGCGCAGCTTCACCCTGCTGCTGACCCTGTGCGCGCTGGTGGTGGCGCTGGGCAGCATGTGCGCCTGGCTGATCACGCGTTCGATCACGCAACCGTTGAAGGCCGCCGTGAAGGTGGCCGAGACGGTGGCCGATGGCGACTTGCGCACGCATTTCGGCACGCCTGCCAGCGATGAAATCGGCGACCTGATGCGCGCGCTGCACGGCATGAACGAGGCGCTGCGCAAGGTGGTGTCGGAAGTGCAGACGGGCACCAACGCGATTGCCACGGCCTCCGGCGAAATCGCCGCCGGCAACCAGGACCTGTCGGCGCGCACGGAACAGCAGGCCAGTTCGCTGGAAGAGACGGCGTCGTCGATGGAAGAACTGACCAGCACCGTCAAGCAGAATGCGGACAATGCGCGCCAGGCCAACCAGATGGCGGTGGCCGCCTCCGGCGTGGCAGAACGGGGCGGCAGCATCGTCAGCCAGGTGGTCGACACCATGGGCGCCATCGACACGGCATCGACGAAAATCGTCGACATCATCGGCGTCATCGACGGCATCGCCTTCCAGACGAACATCCTGGCCTTGAATGCGGCCGTGGAAGCGGCCAGGGCCGGCGAGCAGGGGCGCGGCTTTGCCGTCGTCGCCACGGAAGTGCGCAGCCTGGCGCAACGCTCGGCCGCCGCGGCGCGCGAAATCAAGACCCTGATCGGCGACTCGGTGGAACAGGTCAACAACGGCACGCGGCTGGTGCAGCAAGCCGGCAACACCATGGGCGAAGTGGTCGACAGCGTGCGCCGCGTCACCGATATCATGGCCGAGATCACTGCCGCCAGCGCCGAGCAAAGCATGGGCATCGACCAGGTCAACCAGGCCATCGCGCAGATGGACCAGGTGACGCAGCAAAATGCGGCCCTGGTGGAAGAAGCGGCGGCAGCGGCCGAGAGCATGCAGGACCAGGCCGCGCGCCTGGCGCAAGTGGCGGCCGGCTTCCAGCTCGAACACATGGCTACAAAGGCGCCGGTACGCGCCGCGCGGCCGGCGCCCACCCGGCTGGCCAAGCCAGCGGCCAGGAGCACCGCCGCCAGGCAGCCAGCCATCGCTGCCAGGAGCGCGCCTGCTGCGCGCAAGCCCCAGGCGCAGGTGGCTGGCGAGCAGGATTGGGAAGAGTTTTAAGACTGTCAACAGCGCCAGTCAAAAGGGTTTGACAGCGCCGTGGCGCGCGAGGATACTTGTTTCAGGTGGCAGGGCGCGCCACCGGCAGCAATCCGTGTTGCGCCTGACATCGTTCTGCGGGAGCACGAACATGCAATGTATCCGCCGCATCAGCGAACAGCTGCGCCTGGGCCTCCTGTGCCCCTTGCTGCTGTGTGCAGCCCTTGCCGGCTGCGCCACGGCGCCCGCCACCCCGCCTCCGCCCGACCTGTTCAACGATGCCAGCTTTGCCGCGCCCACCGTGCCGGTTGACCCGCAGCAGGCGTTTGCCGTGAGCGACGCCATGCGGCACTACGTGCGTGTCGATATCGCGCGCGAGGGGCGCAGCAAGAATCCCCGCCGCGCGCTCGCCAATGCGCTGTACAACAAGGCGGGACTGCAGCTGGAATACGATGCCGCCATGACGCGCACGGCGGCGCAGGCGTTCGATGCGCGCAGCGGCAATTGCCTGTCGCTGGTGCTGATGACGGCCGCGCTGGCCAAGGAAATGGGGCTGGAAGTACGCTACCAGACCGTGCTGGGGGAAGACAGCTGGAGCCGCAGCGGCGACATGTATTTTGTCGCTGGCCACGTCAACCTGGTGCTGGGCCGGAAGCTGGCGCAGAACAGCGGCGGCTATGATGCCGATGCGGAACTGCTGATCGATTTCCTGCCGGCCCAGGATCTGACGGGCCAGCGCACGCGCACGGTCAGCGAGGCAACCATCCTGGCCATGTACCTCAATAACCGCGCCGTCGAAACCATGGCCAATGGGGAACTCGATCAAGCCTACTGGCATGCCCGCGCCGCCATCCTGCAAGACCCCACGTTTGCGGGCGCCTTCAATACCCTGGGCATCATCCAGCTGCGCCACGGCGACGTCGAGCCGGCGCGGCGCACGCTCGCTTACGCACTGGAACGCTCGCCATCGAACACCGTCTTGCTGTCCAACCTGGCGCAGGCGCTCGACGGCCTGGGACGCGCGGACGAAGCGCAACTGCTGCGGCGCAAATTGCTGGCCCTGCAGCCAGAACCGCCCTTCCACTTTTTCAACCTGGGCCAGCGCGCCATGGAAACGGCCGACTACCAGGAAGCGGCGCGCCTGTTCAAGCGCGAGATCGCGCGCGATCCCTACTACCATGAATTCCACTTCTGGCTGGCGCAGGCGTATGCGCGCATGGGCCAGCTGGCGCAGGCCGGGCGCCAGCTGGAACTGGCGATGGACAACAGCACCACGCGCAGCGAGCACGGGCTGTACGCGGCCAAGCTGCAGCGCCTGCGCGCCGCCAGCGCACATTAGCCTGCGTCAGTCTTCCAAAAACATCTGCTGCAGGTCATTCAGGAAGCACAACCCCCGTTCCGTCGGGCGGATGACCTGGTGGTCGCGGTACAGCAAGCCTTTCGCTTCGGCCGCATTGAGCGGCTGCTCGATGGCGTTGAGGGCCAGGCCCGTGCGCTCGGCGAACAGGTTCGGCGAAAAACCGTGCGTCAGGCGCAGGGTATTGAGCATGAATTCAAAACCCATTTCCTCGCGCGCCAGTTCGCGCTCTTCCTGCACGGGATTGCCAGCCAATACCGCGTCCATGTAGGCGCGCGGCTGCTTGTAGCGGGCCTGGCGCAGCACGCGGTGCGGGAACGATATCTTCGAATGGGCGCCCGCGCCGATGCCCAGGTAGTCGCCAAATTCCCAGTAGTTGCGGTTGTGGCGAGCCTGGCGGCCCGGCTGCGCGTAGGCCGACACTTCATAGCGGCCATAGCCGGCCTGCGCCGCGCGCGCGGCCACCATGTCGGCGATGTCGGCGCTCTCGTCGTCGTCCGGCAGCACGGGCGGATACTTGGCGAACAGGGTGTTCGGTTCAAGCGTCAGGTGGTACAGCGACAGGTGCGGCGGCGCGAACGACAGCGCCGTGTCCAGGTCCTGCTGCGCCTCGGCCAGGGTTTGCGTGGGCAGCGCGTACATCAGGTCGAGATTGAAATTGTCGAAATGCGCGTGCGCGATGTCCACCGCGCGGCGTGCTTCGTTGTCGTCATGGATGCGCCCCAGCGCCTGCAGGTGGCGGCCATTGAAGCTCTGGATGCCGATCGACAGGCGGTTGATGCCGCTGGCCCGGTAGGACTTGAATTTTTCCGCTTCAAAGGTGCCCGGATTGGCTTCCATGGTGATTTCGCAGTCGGGCTCCAGGGGCAGCAAGGTGCGCACGTCCGACATCAGCCGGTCCAGCCCCGCCGCCGACATCAGGCTGGGCGTGCCGCCGCCGATGAAGATGGTGTGGATCTTGCGGCCCCAGATCAGCGGCAGCGCCATTTCCAGGTCCAGCCGCAGGGCGGCCAGGTATTGCGCTTCCGGCAAGTCGCCGCGCACCTCGTGCGAATTGAAGTCGCAATACGGGCATTTTTTCACGCACCACGGGAAATGGATGTACAGCGACAGCGGCGGCAGGGCCGTCAGGTTCAAGCTCCCCGGCTGCAGGTATTTCAGGGCCGCGCCGGCCGCGCCGGAAATGCCTTCCTGCGGCGCAGGAGCGGTATTCGGCTTGGCGGCCGATTTGGCAACGGCGCCCACCAGTTTGATCGGGATCATCGCAGCTTTTCCACCAGCGCGCGCAGGGCCTGGCCACGGTGCGACAGCGCATTCTTTTCATCGGACGTCAGCTCGGCCGCGCACTTGCCCAGCGCAGGAAGGTAGAAATGCGGATCGTAGCCGAAGCCGCCGTTGCCGCGCGCACTGGCGATCATTTCGCCATTCCAGCGGCCGTCGGCGATCACCGGCTGCGGGTCGTCCGCATGGCGCACGTACACCAGCACGCAATAGTAATACGCGGACTTGTCGGCATGCGCTTCCAGGTCGGCGATCAGCTTGGCGCTGTTGGCGGCATCCGATTTCGGTTCGCCCGCATAGCGTGCCGAATACACGCCCGGCGCGCCGCCGAGCGCATTGACGCACACGCCGGAATCGTCGGCCAGCGCCGGCAAGCCCGTCAGGCGCGACGCGTGGCGCGCCTTTTGCAGCGCGTTTTCAACGAAGCTGTGGAACGGTTCGTCGCTTTCCGGCACGGCGTACTCGCCCTGGGCGTGGACGGAAAAACCGATGGTCGAGAGCAGCTCGTTGAATTCCTTGAGCTTGCCGGCGTTGTTGGAGGCGAGGATGAGGCGTTGGGTCATGTCAGTAGTCCGGTTGAAGTGCCGACATTGTAAACCTTTTGCGCTCCCCTCACCCTGGCCCGCTGCCGCGCTGAACGGCGGCAAATGCGGGCTGCTTGCCCGGCGCGGCGGGCAACAGGATGTAAATCCATGTAAAGATTACAGGCCGAGAACCTGCTTCTGCAGGGCGATCAGGTCGGCAATGCCACCCTGCGCCAGGTCCAGCAGGCGGTTCATGCCGGCGCGGTCAAACGCGGCGCCTTCGGCCGTGCCCTGCACTTCGATGAAGTGGCCCGCGTCCGTCATCACGACGTTCATGTCCGTGTCGCAGCCCGAGTCTTCCACATAGTCCAGGTCCAGCACCGGCATGCCCTGGTAGACGCCCACCGAGATGGCGGCGACAAAGCTTTTTACGGGAATGGCGGCAATCGCGCCGCGTGCCTGCAGCTGGGAAAACGCGTCATGCGCGGCCACCATGGCGCCCGT
Source organism: Janthinobacterium sp. JF4 (assembly GCF_059617925.1). Lineage (NCBI taxonomy): Bacteria > Pseudomonadati > Pseudomonadota > Betaproteobacteria > Burkholderiales > Oxalobacteraceae > Janthinobacterium > Janthinobacterium sp. JF4. Next base: position 47,778 of record NZ_JCAQAV010000007.1, read on the forward strand.
GATCGAGGCCGTGCGCGTGCCGCCGTCGGCCTGGATGACGTCGCAATCGAGGTGCAGGGTGCGTTCGCCGAACGCCTGCAGATCGAAGGCGGCGCGCAGCGAGCGGCCAATCAGGCGCTGGATTTCCTGCGTGCGGCCCGATTGCTTGCCACGCGCCGCTTCGCGGTCCATGCGCGTGTGCGTCGAGCGCGGCAGCATGCCGTACTCGGCCGTCAACCAGCCCTGGCCCTTGCCTTTCAGGAAACCCGGCACCTTGTCTTCGATGCTGGCGGTGCAGATGACCTTGGTGTCGCCGCACTCGATCAGCACCGAGCCTTCGGCATGCTTGGTGTACTGGCGGGTGATGCGGATGGCGCGCAGCGCGTCGACGGCGCGGCCGCTCGGGCGGGATTCAAATGTCATGGGGTGTCCTGTGTGATTGGGGTTGCGGCAGCGATTTTACCACCGCGCGCCCGTCTATTTGCAGTCATGCAACAGCGCAAGGCGCAATGGCAGGCGGTGCACACATGATCCCTACAATCCTGCCCCGCCAAACACAATTTTCTTTACAATGCCGTAAAACGCACACTATTCAGCAATTTTCAGGCCATCGTGCTCTTCGGTCCTGTTTTGCGGCGCGGGCGGTATTGCCTGCGCTGGCTGATTAAGTGTATAAGTGACTGTATACAAGATCAAATCGGGGAATCCTTTGAGCATTTCAAGCATGACAGGCTACGCGGTTGCCACCAGCGAAGGTGCTGCAGGCACACTGACAATTGAAATCAAGAGCGTCAACTCGCGCTTTCTCGACCTGCAATTCCGCATCAACGACGATCTGCGGGCGCTGGAGCCAGACTTGCGCGCCGCCGTCATGTCCGCCATCACGCGCGGCAAAGTCGAGGTACGCCTGAGCTTTGGCCGCAAGGCCGCCACAAACGGCACACAGGCGCTGAACCTGCCCCTGCTGGCCGAACTGGCGCGCCTGCAAAACGAAGTGGGCCAGCATTTTGTCTCCGCCCCCGTCATGACGGTGGCCGAACTGCTGCGCTGGCCTGGCGTCATCGAAGAAGCGCAAGTGGGGCAAGAGTCCTTGCAGGCGGACGTGGGCGCGCTGACCCGCCGCACCGTGGCCGCCTTCGTCGACAGCCGCAAGCGCGAAGGCGCCGCGCTCGAAGCGGTGCTGGTGTCGCGCATCGAGGCGATGGAAGCCATCGTCAAGCGCATCACGCCCTTGATTCCGCAAGTGGTGGCGGCCTTCCAGCAAAAAGCCATCGAGCGCATGCAAGATGCGCTGGGCCTGGCCAGCCAGGGCTCGAATTCGGCCCTGTCGCGCCAGGACGCCATGGAGCGCATCCGCCAGGAAGTCATTTTGTACGGCATCCGCATCGACGTGTCGGAAGAACTGGCGCGCCTGTCGGCCCACCTGGGTGAAACGCGCCACATCCTCACCAAGGGCGGGCAAGTGGGCAAGCGCCTCGACTTCATGATGCAGGAACTGAACCGCGAAGCCAATACGCTGGGCGCCAAGGCGTCCGTCAAGGAACTGGCCGACGCCTCGATGGATCTGAAGCTGCTGATCGAGCAGATGCGCGAACAGGTGCAGAACCTGGAATAACGGCCAGCCTTTCCAGGCGCCAGCCAAGCCGGCCTCGTTGGGACTGGCTCGCCGCCTTGCCTCTTGGTAAAATACCGGATTGGGCGCCGCTTGCGCGAGCATCGGCGCCAACAACACGATTATTGAAAGATCCGCATGAGCCACCCTACCGCCTTCTCCGGCAGCCTGTTCGTGGTCGCCGCGCCATCGGGCGCCGGCAAATCGACACTGGTCAATGCATTGCTGGCGCAAGAGCCCGGCATCAAGTTGTCAATCTCGACCACCACGCGCGCGCCCCGTCCGGGCGAGCAGCACGGCCGCGAGTACTATTTCACGACGGCGGAAGACTTTGTCGCGCGCGCGGACCAGGGCGAGTTCCTGGAATGGGCGGAAGTGCATGGCAATTACTACGGCACCTCGCGCATCATGGTGGAACAGCAAATGCTGGCCGGCACCGACATCCTGCTGGAAATCGACTGGCAAGGCGCGCGCCAGGTGCGCAAGCAATTCCCCCGCGCGGCCGGCATTTTCATCCTGCCGCCATCGATCGATGCGCTGGAAGAACGCCTGAACAAGCGCGGCCAGGACGAGCAGCACGTGATCACGCGCCGCCTGCTGGCGGCCGGCGGCGAAATCGCACACGCTCCCGAGTTCGAGTATGTTATTATCAATGAAGAGTTTACGGTCGCTTTGTCCGAACTGAGCGCGATCGTGAGAGCGGCCCGTTGCCGGTTTGCGCAACAAGCGGCCCGCAACGCATCGCTATTCGCCCAACTGGGCCTGCACGCAGAGTAATTCGTCTGCACGCCAGTTCACACAGCGCCACGCACCACGCATAAAATTTAGGAGTTACTATGGCCCGTATCACAATCGAAGATTGCCTGAAGCAGATCCCTAACCGTTTCCAGCTGACCCTGGCTGCGACTTATCGCGCACGTCAGTTGTTGCAAGGCCACACCCCAAAGGTGGAAGCCAAGGACAAGCCTACCGTTGTCGCACTGCGTGAAATCGCTGCCGGTAAAGTCGGCATCGAAATGCTGAAAAAGGTCCCGATGTAAGTGGGAACCCGCGTGCCGGAACAGTGCTGACCCCTGGTTCTACCGTATCCTTTATTCACACTGTGAAGCAACGCGACGTTTTATGAGTCTGACCCCAGCCGACACGACTTCCGCAGCACTGCCGCCCCTGGCCTCGCGCCAGGCGGCAAAATCGCAGGGCGCTTCCGCGCCCGGCACCGGCGCGTCCGGCAGCAACACCCCCGCAATACCGCCAGCGCCCGCCTTGGGCGTGGCCTCCGTCAGCCACCTGGCCGACAAGCTGGCCGAATACCTTTCCCCTGCCGACCTGAAAAAAGTCAAGGAAGCCTACCGCTTCTCCGACGAAATGCACCTGGGCCAGATGCGCCGCTCGGGCGAGCCGTATATCTCGCATCCGATCGCCGTCGCGGAAATCTGCGCCGACTGGAAGCTCGACGCGCAAGCCATCATGGCCGCCCTGCTGCACGACGTCATGGAAGACCAGGACGTCAAGAAAGACGAATTGATCGAGCGCTTCGGCGCGCCGGTGGCACACCTGGTCGACGGCCTGTCGAAACTGGAAAAGATCGAATTCCAGAGCCAGATCGAAGCGCAGGCGGAAAACTTCCGCAAGATGCTGCTGGCCATGGCGTCCGACGTGCGCGTGATCCTGATCAAGCTGGCCGACCGCCTGCACAATATGCGCACCCTGGACTTCATGACGGCGGCGAAAAAGCGCCGCATCGCCAGCGAGACCATGGAAGTGTACGTGCCGATCGCGCACCGACTCGGCCTGAACAATATTTACCACGAGCTGCAGGACCTGTCGTTCTCACACCTGTATCCGATGCGCTACCGCACCCTGGCGAAAGCCGTCAAGGCGGCGCGCGGCAACCGGCGCGAAGTGGTCAACAAGATCATGGAAGCGGTGAAAAGCACCCTGTCCATGGCCGAACTCGAGGCCGACGTCACGGGCCGCGAAAAGACCCTGTACGACATCTATAAAAAGATGCGCAGCAAGCATTTGTCGTTCTCGCAAGTGCTGGACGTGTACGGCTTCCGCGTGGTGGTCGGCAGCTTTGCCGACTGTTACGTGACCCTGGGCACCTTGCACAGCCTGTACAAGCCGATGCCGGGCAAGTTCAAGGATTACATCGCAATCCGCAAGCTGAACGGCTACCAGTCGCTGCACACGACCGTCATCGGCCCCTACGGCACGCCCGTGGAATTCCAGATCCGCACGCAGGAAATGCACCGCACGGCCGAATCCGGCGTGGCGGCGCACTGGCTGTACAAGAGCGGCGAATCGAACCCGTCCGACTTGCAGCAGCGCACGCATGCATGGCTGCAATCCTTGCTCGACATCCAGCAGCAGACGGGCGACTCGGCCGAATTCCTCGAACACGTCAAGGTCGACCTGTTCCCCGATTCCGTCTACGTGTTTACGCCGAAGTCGAAGATCATCGCCCTGCCGCGCGGCGCCACGGCCATCGACTTCGCCTATTCGATCCATACGGGCATCGGCGACCAGACCGTGGCCGTGAAAATCAACAACGAAACCTCGCCTCTGCGCACCGAGCTGCACAATGGCGACATCGTCGAGATCATCACCGATTCCTCGTCGCGCCCCAGCCCGACCTGGCTGTCGTTCGTGCGCACCGGCAAGGCCCGTTCGGCCATCCGCCACCATTTGCGCACGATCAACCTGCCTGAATCGATCGCCCTGGGCCAGCAACTGCTGTCGCAGGCGCTGCACGCCCTGAACATCGACGCCGACCTGCCGGCGCCATTGATCGAACGCCTGCTCAACGAATCGAGCGCCAACTCCATGGACGAGCTGTACGCGGACATCGGCATCGGCAAGCGCATGGCCACCCTGGTGGCGCGCCACATCTTCGGCCTGATCGGCGGCGAAGCGGCCAGCATGCCGGTGGAGCACAATAGCGGCAGCGAGCTCGACCCCGTCACCATCTGCGGCAGCGAAGGCGTCTCGGTACAGCTGGCGCCATGCTGCCTGCCGATTCCCGGCGACCAGATCATCGGCCAGCTGCGCCGCGACCAGGGTTTGCTGGTGCACACGAGCGACTGTTCGCAAGCGAAACGCCAGCGCGCCAAGGAACCGGACCGCTGGATCGCCGTGCGCTGGGGAACCGAACTGAACCGCCGCTTCGACTGCCGCATCAAGGTGCTGATCAACAGCGAACGGGGCATCCTGGCGAGAGTCGCCGCCGAGATCGGCGAGTCCGACGCCAACATCATCTATGTCGGCATGGACGAAGACAAGGACAACGTTCTCGACCAGCTGCGCTTCACCGTGCAAGTCAAGGATCGCGTCCACCTGGCCGCCCTGCTGCGCAATGTGCGCCGGGTCGCCGGGGTCAATCGGATATTGCGCGAACGCAACTGATTCACGCGGCACAAAGCCGGGGTCAGACCCGACGGGTCTGACCCCGGATCTACGCTGCGGACTACCGGCTCAGTTCTGCAACTCTCCGTAAAAACGCCGGGTCTCCTACCGCAAATTCGGCATTGATTGCTTCACGCAGTTGCCCGAGACAACGCTCGCCTAATGCATCCTGGAATAACGACTGGTATGTTTTTTGCCGTTCAAACGCATCATGCCCAAGCATCAAGTACAAGGAATGCGGAGACAGCAGATCATCATGCATACCCTGCGCATTGCTCCGATAACTGGACCAGCAATATTGCCCAGGCAATGCCACGATACCGGCCCTGACGGGATTGAGTTCGATATAGCGCTGGCAAATCAATAAATAACGCTCGCCCTGCACCAGGCAAGATTTGTAGCGGCCTTCCCACAAGCTGCCGGTGCGCCCATAACGCCAGTTGAAATACTGCACATAACGCTGATTCAGCATTTTCATCAGCGACGACAGAGAGGCTGTGCTTTGCGTGGAAAGCAAGAAATGCACATGATTGCTCATGACCACATACGCATGCAGATAGCATGGCACAAGCGCCAAACAACTACGCAGATAATCAAGATAGCACCGCTTGTCCTGCCCATCAAGAAAGCATGCTTGGCGATTCACTCCGCGCTGCATCACATGCAGCGGAACACCGGGCAAGACGAGCCGAAGGCGGCCGGGCATGGCAACTCCTGATACCGACTAAATGATCAGTGTGCCTGTACGCGCCTCAGACACTCTGCGTCAACGCAAACTACGCCTCCCCCGGCGCCGGGTACGTCACTTCCAGCAACTCCAGTTCCTGCTCGCCCAGCGGCGTGTTGAGGGTGATCACGTCGCCTTCGCGCGCCTTGGTGATGGTGCGGGCCATGGGCGAGATCCAGCTGATCTTGCCGTTCAGGGGGTCGAATTCATCGATGCCGACGATGGTGATGGTGTGCGTTTCGCCGTCGCTGGTGCGGTAGCTTACCGTGGCGCCGAAAAACACCTGATCGTTGCCATGGTGCACGCTGGGATCGACGATGGCGGCCAGGTCCATGCGCTTGGTGAGGAAGCGGATGCGGCGGTCGATTTCGCGCAGGCGCCGCTTGCCGTAGATATAGTCGCCATTTTCCGAACGGTCGCCATTCGACGCCGCCCAATGGACGATGCGCACGACTTCAGGACGGTCGACGTCGATCAGCTGCAGCAGCTCTTCCTTGATGCGCTGGTAACCGGCCGGCGTGATGTAGTTCTTGGCGCCGGCGGGAATGGCCAGCGCCAGCGCGGCAGCTTCTTCATCGTCGTCGTTGTCGGATTCTTTTACAAAGGCTTTATTCATCCGCCTATTGTAGCCCCGCCAGGGAGCCGCAGGCACACGGGATGCGGGGGCAGACGGGCTTTTTTGACGTATCATCGTGGCAATCGCGGCAAACGTGGGCCGCACACGGAGACGGATGAAAAAATTCTACAGAGTCAGGCGCTGGCTGTTCGCGCCGCTGGTCTACCTGGCCGCCGTCTGCCTGCTGATCGAGGAATGGCTGTGGGCGACGGGCGCGCGCATCATGCAGGTGGTGGCGCAATTCCCCCCCCTGCATGCGCTCGAAGCGTGGATCAAGCGCCTGCCGCCGTACTGGGCGCTGGCCATCTTCGTGCTGCCGGCCGTGCTGCTGTTTCCCGTCAAGCTGCTGGCCCTACTGGCGATCGCGCGCGGCCATGCATTTTCCGGCATCGGCGTGATCATCATCGCCAAGCTGGGCGGCGCGGCCGCCGTCGCCCGCCTGTACAGCCTGACGCGCCCCACCCTGCTCAGTTTGCCATGGTTTGCGCGCTGGCATGGCCTGTTCATGGCAACCAAGGACCGCTGGATCGCCCGCCTGCGCGCCACGCGCCCATGGCGCCGTGTCAGCCGCCTGTCGGCCGCGCTGGGCCGCGCCCGCCGTGCCTGGTGGCAGCGCTTGCGCAAGGGTACGCCAGGGGGCCATAATTCCCGCCCAGCAAGGGTGCTGCGCCGCTTCGCCGCCTTCTGGCGCGCCCGCCGCTGATGAAGAAAGGCCACTCCATGCACGACACTCCCCGGCTGGCGCCCGCCATGCGCGCGGCGGCGCCGGAAATCTATCTGTACGACGCAGCCAGCTTGCAATTGCTCGATGCCAACGATGCCGCCTGCGACAACTTGCAATATGCACGCAAGGAAATGCTGGCGATGACGCCCTTCACGCTGGCGCCACAGCTCGACGCGCAGCAGCTGGCCGCCGTGCTGGCGACCCTGGACGACAGCATCGGCGCGCAAGCCCGGCTGCACGTGCAGCAGCGCCGCCGCGATGGCAGCCTGTATTCGCTCAGCCTGCACCTGTCGCGTGCCAGCCGCCAGGGGCGCGCCCTGCTGCTGGCCGAGGGCGAAGACCTGCGCACGCCGCAGGCGACGGCCGCCGCCCTGGCGCAGGTGCAGTCGCGCTTCAACGCCATCGTCTCGAATACGCCGGGTCTGGTGTACCAGTTCTGCCTGCATGCGGATGGGCGCGCCGCCTTCCCCTACCTGAGCGACGGCTGCCAGGCCCTGCTGGGCCTGAGCCCGGCAATGCTGCACGCGCGCCCGGAACTGTTCTATCAATTGATCCTGGCCGACGACCGCGCCTCGTATCTGGAATCGATGCAGGCATCGAAGGCCGCCTTATGGAGCTGGAACTGGGAAGGCCGCATCTGGATCGATGCCTGGAAGGACGTCAAATGGATCAATCTGCGCTCCACGCCGCGCGCGCTGGCCGACGGCACGGTGCAGTGGGAAGGCATCATGACGAATATCACGGAAAGCCGGCTGGAACAGAGCGAAGTGCGCCAGTCGCGCGCGCGCCTGGCCGAGCTGACTGCACATATCGACAAGGTCAAGGAACACGAACGCACGCGCCTGGCGCGCGAATTGCACGATGACCTGGGCGGCAATTTGACGGCGATCAAGATGGCGCTGGCCATGCTGGCGCGCCGCCTGCCGCCGGACGATGCGCTGCTGCAGGAAAAGGCCGACTATGTCGATGCCCTGGTCGACCGCAGCATCGATGCCGTGCACCGCATTTCGCTGGACTTGCGCCCGTCCATGCTGGACCTGGGCCTGGTCGCCGCGCTGGACTGGCAAGTGAAGGAATTCGCGCGCATGGCCGGCATCGCATGCCAGTTCCTGTCGAACCGCCAACATATCGAACTGGAGCTGGACCAGGCAACCAGCCTGTTCCGCATCGCCCAGGAAGCGCTGACGAATATCGCCAAGCATGCGCAGGCAAGCAAGGTCAGCGTGCGCCTGGCCCGGCAGCGCCAGCATATCAGCCTGTCGATCGCCGACAATGGCGTCGGCATGCGCCTGTCCGACCGCGCCAAGCCGCAATCGTTCGGCATCCGCGGCATGGCCGAACGCGCTAGCGCGCTGGGCGGCACCCTGAGCCTGATGGATGGGCCGGATGGCGGCACCATCCTGAGCATAAAAATCCGGCTGACCACGCCGCGAGAGGCGATAATAGCGGCTGCAGCCAGCGCGCCCGCGCACAGCGGGCCGCCGCCAGACACGGCCTAGTGGGTGAATTAGATAGGAAACAACGCAGTCATGAAAGAAAAAGCCACCATCCGGGTATTCATCGCCGACGATCACGCGATCGTGCGCGAAGGCTTGAAGCAAATCCTCGCCGATACGAAGGACATCATCGTGGCCGGCGAGGCTGAAAATGGCCACGACGCCATCAAACTGTTCCGCGGCTCGAAATGCCAGGTGTTGCTGCTCGACATCTCCCTGCCCGACCGCAGCGGCATCGAGGTGCTCAAGCAGATCAAGAAGGAAAAGCCGGAACTGGCCGTACTGATGCTCTCCATGCACCGCGAGGACCAGTATGCCATCCGCTCGCTCAAGGCGGGCGCGGCCGGCTACCTGACGAAACAGAGCGCGCCGCGCGAACTGGTCACGGCCATCCGCCAGGTGGCGCAGGGATTAAAATACATCAGCGCCTCGCTGGCGCAGGAACTGGCCAATACGGTGGGCGAAGACCACGAAACGGCCTTGCACGACACCTTGTCGGACCGCGAATACCAGACCCTGGTCATGATCGCTTCGGGCAAAGCGGTCGGCGCCATCGCCGAAGAACTCAAATTGTCCGTGAAAACCGTCAGCGAATACCGCGCCCGCCTGCTGGTCAAGATGAAACTCAAGAACAGCGCCGAACTGACGCATTACGCCATCCGCAACCAGCTGGTCGATTGACGGCAAAGCGGCATGCCCGCTGGCATCGGGCGAATTGACAGGACTTCTCCTTGCTTCTCGCACAATAAGTTCTTTGCCAACTCGCATATCATGAGGATAATGAGAAATATCTGAAAAGGCTGTGCCTACATGTCCAGTAAATTGCCATCCTCACCTGCAAGCGCGCCCGCTGGCGCCACGACGACCGCCGCCGGTGCGGCGATGAATCCGGCCGATATCGCCCGCGAAGCGTTTCGCCGCCTGGCGACGCGCCGCATCGCCCCGACACCGAGCGCCTACCGCGATATCTACAATGAAATCGCCGGCATCAGCGAACCGGCGGACAGCCCTGCCGCGCCGGGAGCCGTGCTGGCCGCCAGCGCACCCACGGAGAGTGGCGCGGAAAACGTCCTGACGCAGTTTGCCGCCAAGATGAGCGAATCGGCGGGCGAACTGGGCGACTTTGGCCGGCGTTTCCAGCGCGCCCTGAAAGCACGCGACTGGGACAGCTATGCGCGCACCCTGGCGCAACTGGCGGAAAAACAGGTCAAGAAAGGCGGCGGCATCGAACTGCCGCCCCTGCCGGACGGCGAACAGACGCGCACCCTGCGCGAATTGCTCAGCCGCACCCTGGGCTTTGCCGTCGCCACCTTGCTGACGGGCACGCCCGCGCTGGTGGAAGAGGCCGAATCGCTGGGCGCGGCCATCAAGCTGGCCCACACGGAAGAAGCGCTGAACGAAGCGGCCCTGCGCCTGAAGCAGCTGTGCTACCAGATCGAATTGAAAAGCGGCGATACGGCCGAGCAGCAGGAATTGCTGCTGCGCCTGTTCAAGTTACTGCTGGACAACGTCAGCCAGTTGCTCGACGACGACAGCTGGCTGCGCGGCCAGGTCGATGCCGTGCAAAACCTGATCGCCGGCCCGCTCGACCAGCGCGCGCTGGAAGACGCCACGCGCAGCCTGAAGGAAGTCATCTACAAGCAAGGCCAGCTCAAGCACAGCCTGTCCGACGTCAAGCTGACGGTCAAGAACATGATGATGACCTTCATCGACCGCCTGGGGCAGGTGGCGGCCAGCACGGGCGACTTCCATGAAAAGATCGGCGGCTATTCGGAAAAGATCAGCCAGGCGGAAAATATCAGCGAACTGAACAGCGTGCTCGACGAAGTCTTGCGCGAAACGCGCATGGTGCAGAACGAAGCCTTGCGCGCGCGCGACAAGATGGTGCTGGCGCGCCAGGAAGTGCAGGATGCGGAACAGCGCATCCATACCCTGGAAGCGAAGCTCCAGCATATGAGCGAACTGGTGCGGGAAGACCAGCTGACGGGCAGCCTGAACCGCCGTGGCCTGGACGACGTGTTCGAACGCGAGACGGCCCGTTCCGACCGCCGCGGCACGCCGCTGTGCATCGCCATGCTGGACCTGGACGATTTCAAGCGCCTGAACGACACCTACGGCCACCTGGCCGGCGATGCGGCGCTGAAACACCTGGTGAAGATCGTCAAGGAAACCCTGCGCTCGATGGACGTCATCGCCCGCTTCGGCGGCGAGGAATTCCTCATCCTGCTGCCGGAAACGACGGTCGAGGCGGCCGCCTCGACGATGACGCGACTGCAGCGCGAGCTGACCCGGCATTTCTTCCTGCACGACAACGAAAAAGTCTTGATCACCTTTTCCGCCGGCGTGGCCCTGCGCCTGCCCAATGAAGACCAGGCCGAGCTCGTCAAGCGCGCCGACCGCGCCATGTACCAGGCCAAGCAGACGGGCAAGAACCGGGTCGTGGTGGCGGACTGAGCCCGGCTCGCTTCACGACATGCCGTCCCGCTGCCCAGCCGGACGGCATTTTTCATGGCAAAAACCACAACAACCATCCCCTTCCCGCCTTCCGCCCGCATCCGCCTGATATAAAAATAAATCTATTTTTACCCTCAAGTTTCTTTAAATCATGTCGTCTAGCGCGCGGCCGACGGCAAACTGAAGGGCTAAAAATTAAAATTTAAAGCACTTTTCGCCATAAATTTTCCCGCAGAGCAACCGTTACCCTAAACAACAGCGGCTTGATTGTCCCGGAACAGCGGGGCAGGCCAAAGTGACTAGCACATAGCGCAATGAAGTACCTGTTTGGAGAATTATCATGGCTGCAGTAATTAATACCAACATCTCGTCCCTGAATTCGCAACGCAACCTGTCGACCTCGCAGTCGGCCCTGAGCACCTCGCTGCAACGCCTGTCCTCCGGCATGCGCATCAACAGCGCCAAGGATGACGCCGCTGGTCTGGCAATTTCCGACCGTATGACGTCGCAAATCCGCGGCATGACCCAAGCGACCCGCAACGCCAACGACGGCGTCTCGCTGGCCCAGACGGCCGAGGGCGCGTTGTCCACCTCGGGCGACATCCTGCAACGCATCCGCGAACTGGCCGTGCAATCGTCGAACTCGACCAACACCGCCAGCGACCGCCAAGCCTTGCAAACAGAGGTCGGCCAGCTGGGTTCGGAACTGAACCGCGTCGCCCAAACCACCCAGTTCAATGGTCAGAATCTGCTCGACGGCACCATGGGCACGGCCAACTTCCAGGTGGGTGCGAACGCCAACCAGCTGATTTCGGCCAGCGGCGCCAACTTCCTGACCAACACCTATGGCAACAACCGCGTAGAAAACGATGCTGTAGCCGTTATCGCTACGTCAAACGTGACTGCCGGCTCGGTCAAGGTGGACGGTTCGCTGGGTAGCGCGACCATTACCACGGCGACCACCGACACGGCGAAATCGATCGCCGCCAACGTCAACAAGGCAACGGCGACCACCGGCGTGACGGCATCGGCAAGAACCGATTTGTCGCTCAAGTTGGGTGCCTCGGAGTCGTACTCGTTCACGATCGCCTCGGACAATACGGCAGCAAACGCCACCACCGTTTCCTTCTCCATGGGCGCCGGCACCACGGCTAGCGATTATGCATCGGGCATCAATGCGATCAATGCCCAGACGTCCAAAACGGGTGTTACGGCACAGTATGACGCCACGAATAGCGGCATCAAATTGACCAATGCCTCTGGCAATGATATCAATCTGGTCAATACAAAAGCTACGAACAACACGGTATTCACCGCATCGACCTATAAAGTCGACACGCCAACAGTGAAAGACGCGCTGACGACCTCGTTCACAGGACTGAACGTGGCTGCCGCCACGGCAGTCGCAAACGGCCGCCTGACGTTCGACTCGGAAAAAAGCTACCAAGTCACGGACACCACGTCGGGCCTGTTGCCTGCAGGTACAGGTGGCACCAAGGGTGCATCCGTGTTGAAAGACGTCGCTTCGCTGGATGTGACAACCTTCGACGGCGCGCAACTGGCCCTGAAAATCGCCGACGCTGCGCTCGCTTCGGTGAACAGCCAACGCGCCCAGTACGGTGCTTTGCAATCGCGCTTCAGCTCGGCCATCTCCAACTTGCAATCGACCACGGAAAACCTGTCCGCATCGCGCAGCCGCATCGTCGATACCGACTTCGCTGCAGAAACGGCCAACATGACCCGCGGCCAGATCCTGCAACAAGCTGGTACGGCCATGCTGGCGCAAGCGAACTCGCTGCCAAACGGCGTCCTGAGCCTGCTGCGCGGCTAATCTCCGATTAGCAAGGCAACAGCGTAGGACTCTGATTCCCCTGCCGGATTTTTTCGGCCGGGGAATTTTCACTAGGAGAGCACCATGACTATCGACACGATAGCGGCCGCCTCCGCGGCCAGGATAGACAAGAATTATGTGTCTGCGGACACGTCACCGGCGCGCCCGGCAGCGCCACGCGCCGCCACGGAAACCGACACGGTTGCACCACAGCAAGCCAGCAAAGAACCCAGCCGCGATCAGTTGAACAAGGCGGTATCGGAGTTGAACCAATCGTCGCAGATGAAGACGCAAGGCCTGGAATTTTCCATTGACGAAGACAGCCAGCGCACGGTGGTCAAGGTCATCGACCAGGAAACCAAGGAAGTACTGCGCCAGATTCCCACCAGGGAAGCCCTGGAATTGGCCAAGACCTTCGACTCGGCCAAAGGTTCGCTGATCAGTCAAAGCGCATGATGATGGCATGGCCCACGGACGTACGGCATCGTGGCAATACGCATCGGCATGACCACGGGGTTCGGTAGCCTGGCTATCGGGCCCCGTTTTTCATTGCTTCAGAAGCAATAACATTGCCTCCCATCCGCGATTTTTCGCCCCCGCTGAAAACAGCGCGGTAAATCCCCCTCTCAAGTCTTGATTGATTCTGCCGATAACAGCTTATATTAGCGTTTTCCTAGGAGCATTCAGTGGCCATCACACCTACACTATCATCCGTTGGCATCGGCGCCGGCGCCAGCGGCCTGGACGTGGGCGCCATCATCGACAAGCTGATGACGGCGGAAGCGGCGCCCCTGGATACCTTTGACAAAAAAACGGCTTCCTACCAGGCCAAGCTCAGCGCGCTGGGCACGCTGAGCGGCGCCGTCAGTACCTTCCAGGGCTCGCTGTCGGCTCTGACCAATTCAAACAACTTCCGCGCCGTCAGCGCCACGCCGTCCGACCCGCTGGTGTTATCGGCCAGCGCCGGTGCCAAAGCCGTCGCCGGCAGCTATAACATCAACGTTTCCCAGCTGGCCCAGGCCCAGACGCTGACGTCGGGCGGCATGGCCAGCAAGCTGTCGACCATCGGCAGCGGCGCCAAGACCACGGTATCCTTCCAGCTGGGCTCGCTCGCCGGCGGCACCTTTGGCGTAACGGGCACGGCACTGGGCGGCAGCACTCTGCTCACGGGTGTGAGCAACGGGTCGGTGATCATCAATGGCACCGCCATACCGACGGATGCCAGCACCAAGAGCGCGCGTGCGCTGGCGGAGGCCATCAACGCCAAGAGCAGCACCACAGGCGTGACGGCCACGGCCCAGCCGACGGCCAGCAACGCCACCATGTTCAATGGTTTCGGCAGTATTGCCACCGGCGCGGACGGCACCTATTCCTTGTCGGTGGGCGGCATCGAGATCGTAACCCAGGGTAACGGCGTCGCCGCAGGCGGCGGCATCACGGCAGCCTCGCTCGATACGACGCTGGCTGGTCCGAATGCCGTCTCGAATGCACTGGCCGCGGCCAACATCACCGTCACCGGCAAGGCGGCCGACGGCACCTTGCAATTCACGCGTGCCGATGGCTCCAATCTCAACATCGAAGAAGTGGTCACAGGCAGCGTCATGGGGGGTATCGGCCATGCCTCGAACTCGGTCAATGATGGCTCGAATGTCACGCTTGCCAGCTCGCTCACCCTGGCCTCGGGCAATGCCAGCCCCATCACCGTGGCCGGCAGCAATCCGGCTGCAGCCGGCCTGGTGGCGGGCACGGGCGGCGCTTACATGAATACGAGCTTCACCCAGGATGGCACGCAGGCCACCGGTTCGGTGGTGATCGACGCCACCAACAACAGCTTGCAAGGCATACGCGACGCCATCAATAACGCGGGCCTCGGCGTCACCGCCAGCATCGTATCGGACGGCACGGACAAACCGTATCACCTCGTGCTCAGCTCATCCAAGACGGGCGCCAATTCGGCCATGAAAATTTCGCTCAGCGGCAGCGATGGCCAGCCGGCCGACAGCGCCTTGAACGATCTGCTGTCCTACGACGCTTCCGGCACGCAAAACCTGAAGCAGAACAGCGCCGCGCAAAACACCAATTTCAGCGTCAACGGCATTGCCATCACCAGCAGCTCGAACAGCGTCGATTCGGCCATCGAGGGCGTCACGCTGAGCATTACAAAGGCAGGCAATTCCAGCTTATCGGTAAGCAAAGATACAACAACGGTCAAGACCAGCATCACCGCCTTCGTCAAGGCCTACAACGATCTGAACACATCGATCGGCAAGATGACGGCTTACAATCCCGAAACCAAGAAGGGCGGCGTCTTGCTGGGTGACTCGACCGTTCAATCGATCCAGAGCCAGTTGCGCCGGCAGCTGGGCGCGCCGATTACCGGCTTGAGCAGTGGTATGAACACCTTGAGCCAGGTGGGTATTTCCTTCCAAAAAGATGGCAGCCTGACACTGGATTCAAGCAAACTCGACAAGGCGATCAGCGCCAACTTCGGCGATATCGCCGGCCTGTTTTCAGCAATCGGCAAGGCCAGCGACAGCAACGTCGCCTTCACCAGCTCGACGGCCGCCACCAAGCCAGGCACCTATGACCTGACCATCACCACCATGGCCAGCCAGGGTTCGCTCACGTCCGATGGCGTGCTGGCCGCCAGTACCACGATCGCCAGCGACACCACCTGGAATATCACCCTCAACGATACCGAACCATCGGCGGCCAAGAATACGGCCCAGGTGACGATACCGGCTGGCACCTATACGCCGGCACAGATGGCATCGCTGATGCAATCGTCGATCAACGGCGTGAAGGCTTTTTCAGACAATGGCGCGACGGTGTCCGCATCGATCGATGGCACCGGCAAACTGGTCCTGGTGTCGAGCCGCTATGGCTCCGTATCGAACCTGGCACTGAGCAACGGCACGGGGACTGGCATAGCGAATCTGTTTGGCGCGGCCAAGCCCGTCAAGGGCGCCGACGTGGCCGGAACCTTGGGCGGGCAACCGGTCGTCGGCTCGGGCCAGACCCTGACTGGCGCCCCCGGTTCGCCAGCGGAAGGCTTGAAAATTGAAGTGACCGGCGGAGTCACAGGTTCGCGCGGCACGGTCAGTTTCTCGCAAGGCTATGCCTACCAGTTGAACAACCTGGCCACGTCCTTCCTCGGCACAAACGGCATGATCACCGGACGCACGAGCGGCATCAATGAAACCCTGAAGTCGGTGGCGGCGCAGCGCGACAAGTTCAGCGAGAAACTGACTGTTATCGAAGCGCGCTACCGCGCCCAGTACTCGCGCCTGGACGTGTCCCTGAACAAATTGCAGGGCACGCAAACCTATTTGACCCAGCAGCTGGCCGCCATCGCCGCCAACCGTTAAGCCCAATCATCAGGAGAACTACATGTTTGGAACCCAACAACGCGGCGTCAACGCTTATGCCAAGGTCGGCTTGGAAACAGGCATCGTCTCGGCCTCGCCGCACAAGCTGATCGTGATGCTGTACGACGGCGCCCTGGTGGCCGTGCTCAGCGCACAAGTGCACATGAAATCAGGCAATGTTCCGGAAAAAGGCAAGTCGATCTCGAAAGCCATCCAGATCATCGACAATGGCCTGCGTGCCAGCCTGGACAAGGAAGCGGGCGGCCAGATCGCCGAAGGCCTCGACGCCCTGTATGAATACATGAGTGCGCGCCTGCTGATGGCCAACCTGCACAACGATATTACCCTGCTGGAAGAAGTGCAGCGCCTGCTCACCGACCTGCGCGAAACCTGGAACGCCATCGGCGCCACCCCCGCCGCCATGCCTGGCGCCGATCTGAAACGTATGCCCAGCCTTGCGAGCGCCTGACCCATGATGACCAATCAAGAAGTCCTGACCACCTACGAAGCCATGCAGACCCTGACGGGCCAGATGGTGACCGCCGCCACCAACGCCGACTGGGACGAACTGGAAGCGCTGGAGCAGCGCATCAGCGCGCACGTGGAAGCGCTGAAGGCGAACGAGGCAAAAGTCGTGCTGGAAAGCGCCGGCCGCCAGCGCAAGGTCGCCCTGATCAAGCAGATCCTGGAAGACGACCGCAAGATCCGTGACCTCACCATGCCGTGGATGGCGCAATTGTCCAAGCTGATCAACAGCACCGGCGCCGAGCGGCGCCTGGCCAACGCCTACGGCGTCTAAGCGCCCACGGGGCAAGGTCAGCTATCATGTTGCCGAAGATGGATGCGATCGGCATGACGCCCCTGACCCCGGTCAAGGCCACGCGGGCGGCCGATGCCGTCGCCGACCCGCGCCAGGCCGAGTTCCAGCGCTCGCTGCAGGGACTGATCGGCAAATCCATGCAGGGACAGGTGCTGGCCCGCATGGGCGACGGCAGCTTCCTCGTGCGCGTGGCTGGCACGCCGGCCCGCATGCAGCTGCCCGCCGGCGCCCAGCCGGGTACGGAAATCCCGCTGACCTTGATCGGCATCAATCCCCGCCCCTCTTTTCAAATCGGCACTCACCGCGACCAGGCCGCCAGCCCCCTGCTGACGTATGCGGACGCGGATGCCGAGCCCGAAGCAGCCGACCTGCGCGGCCCCCAGGCCGGCGCCGCCCAGGCTGGCACGCGCGCCAGCAGCACGGCCGCCACCCTGCTCAGCCGCGCACCGCTGACGCCCGCCAATCTGCTGCCGGCCCTGGCCGGCGACACGCCGGCGCCCGAGCTGAGCACCACCGCGCGCGCCATCAGCACAGTGCTCGGCCAGGCCGAAAGCGTGCCCGGCGCGCCTCTGTCGCTGGTCGGCAAGACGCCGCTGATGGCCACGCCGGGCGCCGCCCCGGCCCAGGTCGCCCAGAACCTGCGCGATGCGGTCGGCAGCAGCGGCCTGTTCTATGAATCGCATGTGGCCGAATGGGCCGAAGGCAAGCGGCCGCTGGCGTCGCTGCTGCTGGAGCCGCAAATGCAGAAGGCGGCACAGGGCGACATGGCCAGGACGGGTACCGACCTGGCCTCGGCGCAACTGATCAATTTGCAGCTGCATACGCACGAACAGGCGCGCGTGCAGTGGCAGGGCGAAGCCTGGCCCGGCCAGAAGATGCAGTGGGATATCAGCCGCGACGCGGCGGAAGGACAGCAGCACGAAGGACGCGATGGCGACGAGGAAGCGACGGCCTGGCGCAGCAACGTGCGCTTCCAGTTTCCCCTGCTGGGCGACTTGGCCGCGCACGTGGTCTTGCAGGGCGGCCGCGTGGCCATCCAGCTGCAAGCGGGCAGCGAAGGCAGCGCCGACACCTTGCGCCAGCATGCGGCGCGGCTGGAAGCGTCGCTCGACGCGGCGGGATGGCCATTGTCGTCGTTGACGATCGCCGGCAAGCCGGACGCCGGGGAGCCTTCGGCAGCGGCGGCAAGAGCAGACGATGCTTGACGAGCCCAAGCGCAAGGTGCCGCAGACGGCCGTCGCGCTGGCCTACCAGAGCGGCACGCCGGCGCCCAAGGTGGTGGCCAAGGGCAGCGGCCTGATCGCGGACCAGATCATCAGCACGGCGCGCGAACACGGGGTCTTCGTGCATGAATCGAAGGAATTGGTGGCGCTGTTGATGGATGTCGACCTGGACCGCCAGATTCCGCCCGGCCTGTATCGGGCGATTGCGGAACTGCTGGCCTGGTTATATCATATTGAATCTGCGAATGGCGGGCCCATCCCGCCCCCGCCCGACACCAGCGTCCACCTCACCGATACATAGACAGGCATCAATGCAAGCACATATTCTGGATTCCGGCCTCGAAAACTGGCATGACTTTGAAGTGGAATCGCGGCGGGAAATCATCGCCTTGCTACGCAGCATCAGCGAAAAGAACCAGCTGATCCGCATGCTGATTCACGGTGAATCCGACGTGTGCGTCACTTCCATCCTGGAAGTCGATGCCGAACATAACACCGTCATCCTCGACCGCTCCGTGAACGCCGACCAGAACCGGCGCATGGTGGCCGCCAAGGGCATCTCGTTTGAAACCTCGCTCGACAAGATCCGCATCCTGTTTGCCAGCGCCCTGGTGCAGGAGTGCAATTACGGCGGCACGCCGGCCTTGAAAATTGCTATTCCAGAAACACTGATCCGCTTGCAGCGGCGCGAGTATTACCGCATGACGACGCCCGTGAGCAATCCCGTGCGCGTCTCGATTCCCCTGCCGCCATCGCTGGGCGGCGCCGACACCTTGTTCCCGCTGGCCGACATCAGCTGCGGCGGCATCGCCATCCTCGACAATAAACTGATGCTGGGCGAGACCATCGGCAGGGACTATCCCGGCTGCCGCATCGACTTGCCCGACGTCGGCATCGTCACCGCGACTTTGCAGATTCGTAATTCGCTGGACATGACCCTGCTGAACAACAAGCTGAACCGCCGCCTCGGCTGCCAGTTCGTCGACCTGCCGCGCAGCATGCTGGCGCACGTGCAGCGCTATATCACGCGACTGGAGCGGGAGAGGAATGCGCGCATGGCTGGGTTGGGCTGATAACCCCAGCCGAAAGCTGGGGTCAGACCCGCCGGGTCTGACCCCAGACTTTGCCTTTGGGGTAAATTAAACTTTACACCTGCATATTCATGATCTCGTGATACGCGGAAACTAATTTATTCCTCACCTGCACCGTCGCCTGGAATTCGATGCTCGATTTTTGCATCGACACCATCACGTCCGACAGGCTGACCTTTTCGTCGCCCATGGTGAAGCGCTGGCCCAGCGCCGACGAGGCCTTTTGCGCGCCGCTCACGGAATCGAGCGCGCTCTTGAAGGCATCGGCAAAATTCACCTTCGCCGCCGGCATCTCGGTCTGGATCGCCGGTATTTTCGCCTCCGGCCGCGTGGCCGCCGACTTCAGTTGCGCGATCATCGCCTCGATCCTGCTGCTATCGATACCGCCTGTTTTCACTTTGCCTCCCGATTCTGGTGTGCTTCATCACTGTTCCATGCCTGTTGCACCCAGAGAACAAAACCCTGGCTTGCAAGGCAACGACGGGTACAATAACTTCCGTCACATGTTGCCAGGGTTCCACAATACCAGCGCCAACGCCAGCCGCTCGGCCGAGCAGGCGGCAAAAGCGCCTTCTATTTGGACGATTGAAGCGCGTGACAGTGGCGGATAATTCTGCATATCGCCCCTCCTCCCGAGGAAGCGGCCCCAACGCACCACCGAATACCCGTCAAACCACACGCCCTGGAAGGCAATCATGGCTGTAGCCGAAGAAATCGATGTAAACCGCATACCGCCTGAACCGGCGCCTGCCCGCTCGCCCGTGGAGTCCGTGCAAGCCTTCGCCAAGACGCCGATGGGCAAGAATTTCCTGCGCGGCCTGGGCGTGGCGGCACTGATCGCCATCGGCGTGGCCCTGTACATGTGGAACCAGCCGCCCGAATACAAAGTCCTGTTCTCCAACTACACGGACCGCGACGGCGGCGCCATCACCGCATCGCTGGACCAGCTGGGCATCAAGCACAAGTTTTCCGAAGGCGGCGGCGCCATTCTCGTGCCGTCCGAGCAAGTCCACGACGCGCGCCTGAAACTGGCGGCGCAAGGCTTGCCGAAGGGCGGCAACGTGGGTTTCGAGCTGATGGAAAACCAGAAGCTGGGCGTGTCGCAATTCCTGGAACAGGTCAATTTCCAGCGCGCGCTGGAAGGCGAACTGGCGAAATCGATCGAATCGGTGTCCGCCGTCGACACGGCGCGCGTCCATCTGGCCCTGCCCAAACCGTCCGTCTTCGTGCGCGAACAGCAGAAACCGACAGCGTCCGTGCTGCTGAACCTGCATCCGGGCCGCGGCCTGGACCAGTTGCAGGTGAGCGCCATCGTGCACCTGGTGGCGTCCAGCGTGCCGGAATTGCTGCCGATCAATGTCACCGTGGTCGACCAGGCCGGCACGCTGCTGTCGAACCAGGAAAAGGACAAGGACCGCGCCAACGGCATCAAGAGCCTGGACCCGAACCAGTTAAAGTACGTGCAGCAGTTGCAGCAAAGCGTGATCAAGCAGGTCGAATCGATCCTGCTGCCCATCGTCGGCGAAGGCAATGTGCGCGCCGAAGCGACGGCCGACGTGGATTTCTCGCAAAGCGAGCAGGCGGCGGAAACCTACAAGCCGAATTCGCCGCCGGAAGCGTCCACCATCCGCAGCCAGCAAACGAGCGAATCGACGGGCGCCGGCAATGCCAACCCGTCCGGCGTGCCGGGTGCGCTGTCGAACCAGCCGCCAGGCGTGGCGACGGCGCCATTGACGGCCGAGGCGCCTGGCGCACCGGGCGGCGCGCCGACGGCACCGACCCAGAAGGAGTCGACGACGAATTATGAAGTTGACAAGACCGTGCGCTACGAACAGAAATCCATGGGCGGCTTGCGCCGCCTGTCGGTAGCCGTCGTCGTCAACTACCGCCGCAGCTTCGACAAGGATGGCAAGGTCACGGTCAAGCCGATTTCCCCTGCCGAAATGGTCCAGATCAATAATCTGGTGAAGGAAGCGATGGGCTACAACAAGGAGCGCGGCGACAGCTTCAGCGTGGCCAATTCGCCCTTCGACGGCATCGACCGCGCGCCGGAAGGCAAGCTGGAGTGGTGGCGCGACCCGGCCAACTTGCCGCTGGCCAAGGAACTGGCGAAATTCCTCATCACGGCCCTGATCCTGCTGTATATCTTCATCAAGATCGTGCGTCCGATGCTGCGCCCCGTGATGCGCAAGATCGACGATTTCGGCGCGCCGCCGCCCGTCATCGAGCCGGAACTGGCCAAGGACGGCGAAGCAAACGAAGTCCTGCTCAGCGAAGCGGAACTGGAAGAACTGGAAGAAGACACTGCCCGCGGTTATCGCGAAAACCTGGCGATGGCCAGAAAACTGGCGCAGGAAGACCCGCGCGTGGTGGCCAACGTGATCAAAGCATGGATAGGCAATAATGACTGAGACAACGGGACTGCAAAAAGCATCGATACTGATGCTGGCACTGGGCGAGAGCGAAGCGGCCGAGGTCATGAAATTCCTCGGCCCGCGCGAAGTGCTGAAACTGGGCGCCGCCATGGCCACCATGAAGGGCATCGCGCACGAGCAGGTGGTCGAAGTGCTCGACGACTTCCGCGCGCAGACGGAACTCAACTCCACCGTCGGCCTCGATTCGGACGAATACATCCGCCAGGTGCTGACCAAGGCGCTGGGCGACGACAAGGCGTCCGTGCTGCTGTCGCGCATCCTGGGCGGCAAGGATGCGTCCGGCATCGAATCGCTGAAATGGATGGATTCGCAATCCGTGTCCGAGCTGATCCGCAACGAACACCCGCAGATCATCGCCACCATCCTGGTCCACCTGGAACGCGACCAGGCGTGCGAAATCCTCGGCCATTTCACGGACCGCCTGCGCAACGACGTGGTCTTGCGCATCGCCACCCTGGACGGCGTGCAGCCGGCCGCCTTGCGCGAGCTCAACGACGTGCTGACAAAGTTACTTTCGGGCAATGAGAATATCAAGAAATCGTCGCTGGGCGGCGTGCGCGCGGCGGCCGAGATCCTGAACTTCATGAGCGGCGAGCAGGAAGGCTCCGTCATGGACAATATCAAGAACTACGACAACGACATGGCGCAAAAGATCATGGACGAAATGTTCGTGTTCGACAACGTGATCGATATCGACGACCGCGGCATCCAGCTGCTGCTGCGCGAAGTGCAGTCGGAAATGCTGATCATCGCCCTGAAAGGCGCCTCGCAAGAGCTGCGCGACAAGATCTTCAAGAACATGTCGCAGCGCGCCGGCGAGATGATGCGCGAAGACCTGGAATCGAAAGGCCCCGTGCGCCTGTCGGAAGTGGAGTCGCAGCAGAAACAGATCCTGCAGATCGTGCGCCGCCTGGCGGACGAGGGGCAGATTGTATTAGGCGGAAAAGGCGAGGATTCGTTTGTCTAATTTGATTCCCAAAGAGCAGCAAACGGCCTACCAGCGCTGGGAAATGACCTCGTTTGGCGACGAGCGTCCCAGCGTGGTGGCGGCGCGCAAGCTGCTCGAACCGGAGCCCGAACCCGAGTTCGACCCATTTGCCGAGCTGCACGAGGAAGAGCCGGCCCCGCCGCTCGAATACCCGACGCAGGAAGAACTCGACGCCATCCGCGAGGAAGCGCGCGCCACGGCCTTCGATGAGGGCCGCGCGGCCGGCTATGCGGAAGGCCATGCGGCCGGGCATGCCGATGGCCACGCCCAATCGTATGCGGAAGGCAAGGCGGCGTCCGCCGTGGAACTGGCGCATCTGCAAACCATCGCCGTCGACTTCGGCACGGCCGTGCAGCAGGCCGACGAACTGATCGCCCATGACGTGATGGAGCTGGCCCTGCAACTGGCCAAGGGCATGCTGAAGACGGCCTTGCCCGTGCGCCCCGAACTGATGCTGCCGATGGTGCGCGAAGCCATCGAATACTTGCCTGTGCTGCAACAACCGGCCTTGCTGATGCTCAACCCGGAAGACGCGCAAGTGGTACGCGACGGTATCGGCGATGAGCTCGACAAGGGTGGCTGGAGAGTCATAGAAGACCCGACCGTGGAACGCGGTGGATGCAAGATCGATACGGCCAGCAACCAGATCGACGCGCAAACTTCCACCCGCTGGCACCGCCTGACGCATGCGTTGGGCAAAGACCTGGACTGGCTGGCGCCGTGAACGAGCCCGTCAAAGGCCCGACTGCCCATGCGGCGCGCTGGCGCGCCTACCTGAGCGACTGTTCGGCCGTGGTCGGCTTTGTCGAACCGATGCAAATTTCAGGACGGGTCACGCGCGTGGCCGGTCTGGTGATGGAAGCCGTGGGCCTGCGCCTGGCCGTCGGCGCCGCCTGCACCGTGCCGTTGCCGAATGGTGGCCGGGTCGAGGCGGAAGTCGTGGGTTTTGAAGGCGAACGCCTGTTCTTGATGCCGCAAAGCGACGTCGAAGGCATCGTGCCCGGCACGCGCGTGTTTTCCGTCGAGCCGGCCATCCCCCGCCCCGGCAGCGTGGCTCACCCGCGCCGCCGCCCCAGCGACCGCGCGCGCCATCTGCCCGTCGGTCCGCAACTGCTGGGCCGCGTGCTCGACGGCGCGGGCCGCCCGCTCGACCAGCTCGGTCCGCTGCACACGACCGACAGCGCCCCCATCAACGTGCGCCCCGCCAATCCCCTGGGCCGCGCCCCCATCGTCGACACGCTCGACGTGGGCGTGCGCTCGATCAATGCCATGCTGACCGTGGGCCGTGGCCAGCGCATGGGCCTGTTCGCCGGTTCCGGCGTGGGCAAGAGCGTGCTGCTGGGCATGATGGCCCGCTACACGGAAGCGGACGTGATCGTCGTCGGCCTGATCGGCGAACGGGGACGCGAAGTCAAGGAATTCATCGAACAGATCCTCGGCGCCGAAGGCCTGGCCCGCTCCGTCGTCGTGGCCGCGCCGGCCGACACGCCGCCGCTGATGCGCCTGCAAGGGGCCGCGTATGCGACGGCCATTGCCGAGTATTTCCGCGACCAGGGGCAAAACGTGCTGCTGATCATGGATTCGCTGACCCGCTACGCCATGGCGCAGCGCGAAATCGCCCTGGCCATCGGCGAGCCGCCCGCCACCAAGGGCTATCCGCCGTCCGTCTTCGCCAAGCTGCCCGTGCTGGTGGAGCGGGCCGGCAATGGCGAGGAAGGCGGCGGTTCGATCACGGCCTTCTACACCGTGCTGACCGAGGGCGACGACCAGCAGGACCCGATCGCCGATTCGGCGCGCGCCATTCTCGATGGCCACATCGTGCTGAACCGCCGCCTGGCCGAGGCGGGACACTACCCGGCCATCGACATCGAGCAATCGATTTCGCGCGCCGCCCACTCGATCACCACGCACGAACACCAGCAGCAGGCGCGCAAGCTGAAACAGCTGTATTCGCGCTATGAGCGCAGCCGCGACCTGATCAGCGTGGGCGCCTACAGCGCCGGCACCGACCCCGTGCTGGACCAGGCCATCGCCCTGCATGAAAAGATCGAGGCGTTTTTACAACAGCAAATCACGGAGCGGGTCAGCATGGACGAGAGCTTGGGGCAACTTACCACTCTATTCGAGTGATGAGGGCTTGCACAGCGGGAATATAATCAGCCATGGCCTCTCCTTCCCAACTTGCAACCCTGATCGACCTCGCCCAGCGCGAAACGGACGACTGCGCCAAGCGCCTGGGCGCGGCCCTGAAGGCACTCGACGATTGCCGCCAGAAGCTCGACATGCTGTCCGGCTACCGCGACGACTATGCCAAGCGCTTCGAGGCGAGCATGAGCAGCGGCATTACGCCCATGGCTTACCGCAACTTCCAGGCCTTCATGGTCAAGCTCGACAGCGCCATCCTGGGCCAGCAGCAAGTGGTCGAGCATGCGCAAGCGCGCAGCGACAATGAAAAGATGCGCTGGCAGCTGGCCGAACGCAAGCGCATGTCGTACACCACCCTGAACAACCGGGCGCAGGAACAGGCGCTGAAGCTGGAAAACAAGCGCGACCAGAAAGCAATGGATGAGCACGCGGCGCGACAAGCCTATTACAAACGCTAAGCAACACTGAGGCAGCATCATGCAAACCCAGCCAACTCCGATTTCCCAGATCGTCTCGCCGAACGCCACGCCAGGTGCCGCCAACCGCAGCCAGCCATCGACCAGCGGCACGCAAGGCGACTTCCAGCGCACCTTGAACCGCCAGATCGAACAACGCCAGGCCAGCCGCAATATGGCGCAAGCGCCAGCGCCAGCGCCGGCGGCCCGTCCCCCCAGCCCGGCCGCCACGCCAGCGAGCGAGGCGAAGCCGGCGCAAGCGGGCACCGAACAGGCGGCCAGCAGCGAACAGCCGCCGGCGCCAGCTGCCGAGGCAGCTGCACCCGCCAGCGCCGACAACGCCACGGCCGAGGCCAGCGTGCCCGCCGTCCCCGCCGAACCAGTCACGCCGCCAGCCGATCCGGCCGCCGAGATGCTAGCCCTCGTGGGCAGCATCCAGCTGGCCATCCAGCCGCCAGCGGCCAAGGCCTTACCGGAACTGCCAGCGCGCGCCAGCGTCAAGGCCGAGGGAAAGAACCTGGCAACGGGCCCCTTGCTGGCAGCCGGCCAGGGCAGCGGCAAGGCCGCCGCCACCGCCATCGCGCAAGCCGACAGCGGCGACTTTGCCGACAGTCTGGGCCAGGCACAGGGCAAGACAGCCGCCACACCAGGCGCCAGCGTGCCAACCGGCAAAGCCGAATCTGGCAAGCTGGCCATCGACGCGCAGCTGGCAGCCACCGCCAAGGCAGGCGCCGCCGTGGCCGAACCGATCCTCAAGGAAACGCCTGCCGACCTGAGCCGCCTGGCGGCCCAGTTGCAGCCGGGCGCGCTGCAGCAGGCCGCAGCCGCTGTGGCCGTGCCGAGCGACAAGCTGGCGGGCCGGGTCGGCACGCCGGCCTGGGACCAGCAACTGGGACAGAAAGTCGTGTGGATGGCGGCCGGCGGCGACCAGAGCGCCACCCTGACCCTGAACCCGCCCGACCTGGGCCCCGTGCAAGTGGTACTGACGGTCACCAATGACCAGGCCGATGCCGCCTTCATGTCGGCCCAGCCGGAAGTGCGCCAGGCGCTGGAAGCGGCCATGCCGCGCCTGCGCGAGATGATGAGCGAAGCGGGCATCGCCTTTGGCAGCGCCACCGTCTCGGCAGGCACGCCGGAACAGCAAAACAATGGCGAACGTGCCACCCCGGGCGACCGCCGTGGCAACGGCCAGGGTGGCGGCGTATCCGCTGGCGAGATCGCCATCGCGCCGGCGGCAGGCGGACGCAGCCGGCCAAGCCTGAGTGCCGTGGATACCTTTGCCTGAGGCCGATTCGTCGTCCACACGCCACTGGCGCGCCCCACAGCGTAACTTTTCGTCTAAAAACAGCGAGTTGAGGGCGCTTCCGCCCTCTTTTCACTGCATCCTTCTGCGCAGAATTTGCCGATAATGACATAATGGCGTCGTGATCCACTTCCATGCACCCGAGTACCGTTGAAAGCAAATCCAAAAATGAAAGCAGATCCGAAAGCAGATGCAGGCCTGGCTCCCGCCGGCGCCTCGAAAAAGAAGCTTCTGATCATCGTGCTGGCCTCGGTGCTGGTGGCTGGCGGCATCGGTGGCGGTGCCGCCTGGTACTTCCTGCATGGCAAGGCCGATAAAGAAGAAGCGGCGCCCAGCAAGAAAAAACATGCCGCGTCCAAGGCAGGCCCCCCCGTCTTCGTGCCCATCGATTCCTTCACCGTCAACTTGCAGCCGGAAAATGGCGAGCAATACCTGCAAATCGCGTTTACCTTGCAAGCCAGCAGCCCGGAAGAAATGGATAGCATCAAGCTGAACATGCCGAAGGTGCGCAGCCGCTTGCTGCTGCTGCTGTCCGGCAAGAAGGCATCCGAACTCAATACCGTGGAAGGCAAGCAGCAACTGGCGGCCGAAATCATCAATCAGGTGAACCAGCCGTTCGAGGACAAAGGGCCGGAGCAGGACGTGACGGACGTATTATTTACCGCATTCATCATTCAATAAGCAGCCATGGCCGATAATTTCCTCTCCCAGGAAGAAGTCGATGCCCTTCTGAAGGGCGTCAACGGAGACCAGGACGACGCGCAGGCGCCGGAAGATGTCACGGGAGTTCGTACCTACAACCTGGCAACCCAGGAGCGCATCGTGCGCGGCCGGATGCCAACGCTGGAAATTATCAACGAGCGTTTCGCCCGGCTGCTGCGCGTGGGCCTGTTCAACTTCCTGCGCCGCAGCGCCGAAGTGTCCGTCGGTTCCGTGCGCGTGTCGAAATACAGCGAATTCATCCGTAACCTGGTGGTGCCGACCAACCTGAACCTGGTGCACATGAAGCCGCTGCGCGGCACGGCCCTGATGGTCTTCGATCCGGGCCTGGTGTTCCTGCTGGTCGACAATCTGTTCGGCGGCGACGGACGTTTTCATACGCGCGTCGAAGGACGCGACTTTACGCAGACGGAGCAGCGCATCATCCTGCGCATCCTCGACATCGTCTTCGAAGCCTACACCAAGTCGTGGGAGCCGGTCTTCCCCGTCGAGTTCGAATACATCCGTTCAGAAATGAACACGCAGTTCGCCAACATCGCCACGCCGAACGAGGTGGTGGTGGCGTCCACGTTCACGGTGGAATTGGGCTCCGTTTCCGGACAAATCCACTTCTGCATGCCGTATTCGATGATCGAGCCGATCCGCGATTCGCTGACCTCGAGCCTGCAGGGCGAGGCGCTGGAAGTGGACAAGCGCTGGATCCGCCTGATGACGCAGCAGATCCAGATCGCCGAAGTCGAGCTGGTGGCCTCGCTGGGCACGGCGCGCGTGTCGTTCGACGAAATCCTGAACATGAAGGTGGGTGACATCATCCCGCTGAATATTCCCGAACTGATCGCCGCCACCGTCGACGGCGTGCCCGTGATGGATTGCACCTACGGCGTGTTGAACGGACAATATGCGCTCAAAGTCGAAAAGTTGCTGGCGAACACCGACAACATGAACAATCACTAAATACATACCCGGGCCGCTGCGGCCCGCATCTGCACAACAGGAGAAACACATGTCTGACAACCAAGACGACCAAAGCGCGGAAGACGATTGGGGCGCGGCCATTGCCGAGCAGGCCAAGGCGGAAGCCGAAGCGCTGCAGAACCAGGCCGCCAATACGGCCAGCGCGGCCAGCGCCGCCGTGTTCAAGGACTTTTCCAAGCAGGCATCGAAGTCGGAAACGCACAACGATATCGATTTCATCCTCGATATCCCCGTGCAGCTGACAGTCGAACTGGGCCGCACCAAGATCGCCATCAAGAACCTGCTGCAACTGGCACAGGGTTCCGTGGTCGAGCTTGACGGACTGGCCGGCGAACCGATGGACGTGCTGGTGAACGGCTGCCTGATCGCCCAGGGCGAAGTGGTGGTGGTGAATGACAAGTTCGGCATCCGCCTGACCGACATCATCACGCCTTCCGAACGCATCCGAAAATTGAATAAATGAAGCCTGGCCTGTTGATTTCCACCGTGCTGCAGCTCCTGGCGGCATGCAGCATTGCGCACGCCGAACAGGCAGCCGCATCGGCGCCGGCGGCCAGCGCCGCCAGCGCTTCCGTCGCTGTGGCAAGCGAGACACCAGCCGCCCCAGCGGTACCGGCCGCCGCATCCGCAACCTCGCCCGCCGCCGCCCTGCCCGCCATGCCACCCGGCGCACCGATGACGATGGCGCCGACCAGCTCGGCAGGCAGCTTGCTGCAAACCATCTTCGCGCTCGTGTTCGTGCTGGCCCTCTTGATCGGCCTGGCCTGGTTCATGAAGCGCTATGGTCCCAAGGTCATGGGCGGCAACAACAAGATGCGCGTCGTCAGTTCGCTCAACCTGGGCGGACGCGAACGCATCGTCCTCGTCGAGGTGGCCGACCAGTGGATCGTCGTCGGCGCCTCGCCCGGCAGGATCAACGCGCTGGCCACCATGCCGCGCCAGGAAGGCGAGTTGCCGCAACTGGCCACGGCGCAAAACGGCCCCGCAGCCGCCAATTTTTCCGAGTGGCTGAAACAGACCATCGAAAAACGCAATGGGAAATAAGCAGCAGATGGCGTGGTCCACCTTGAAGACTCCCCTGACCTGGCTGCTGGCGGCGGCCGCCCTGGCCTTGCCGCTGTGGGCCATGGCCCAGCCGGGCATCCCGGCCTTCAACAGCACGCCGGCGCCGGGCGGGGGGCAAAATTACTCGTTGCCGGTGCAGACGCTCATCCTGATGACGTCGCTCACCTTCCTGCCGGCGGCCCTCTTGATGATGACCTGCTTTACGCGCATCATCATCGTGCTGTCCCTGCTGCGCCAGGCCATCGGCACGCAATCGGCGCCGCCGAACCAGGTGCTGGTGGGGCTGGCCCTGTTTTTGACCCTGTTCGTCATGGGCCCCGTGTTCGACAAGATTTATACGGATGCCTACCAGCCTTACCAGGAAAACAAGATCACCATGCAGCAGGCGATGGACAAGGGCGTCGATCCCCTGAAAACCTTCATGCTCAAGCAGACGCGCCAGGCCGACCTGGCCCTGTTTGCCAAGATGTCGCGCTCGCCGGCCCTGCAAGGTCCGGAAGACGTGCCGCTACGCATCCTCGTGCCCGCCTTCGTCACCAGCGAACTGAAGACGGCGTTCCAGATCGGCTTTGCCATCTTCATCCCGTTCTTGATCATCGACATGGTGGTCGCCAGCGTGCTGATGTCGATGGGGATGATGATGATGTCGCCGGCGACGATCTCGCTGCCGTTCAAGCTGATGCTGTTCGTGCTGGTCGATGGCTGGCAGTTGCTGCTGGGCTCCTTGTCTCAGAGTTTTTACTAGGGGAACTACGATGACACCCGAAAGCGTCATGACCCTGGGCCGCCATGCGATGGAAATCACCCTGATGGTGGCCGCGCCCATGCTGCTCGTCGCCCTCATCATCGGCTTGATCGTCAGTATCTTCCAGGCGGCCACGCAGATCAACGAGGCGACCCTGTCCTTCATCCCCAAGCTGGTCGGCATCTTCGTCGCCATCGTCGTGGCGGGCCCGTGGATGCTGTCCGTCATGCTCGACTACATGCGCCAGGTATTTACCGGCATCCCGAACCTGGTGGGTTAGTGCCGCGGCCATTGCCATGCTGACCCTGTCGAGCATCGAACTCAATACCTGGATCGCAGCATTGCTGTGGCCGCTTAGCCGCATCCTCGGCCTGATCGCGGCCGCGCCCCTGTTCGGCAACGCGTCCGTACCGGCCACCGTCAAGGTGACTTTAGGCGCGCTGCTGGCCATGATCATCGCCCCCACCGTGCCGGCCTTGCCTGCCGTCAACCCGATGTCCTTGCCCGGTTTATTGATCCTCACGCAGGAGATGCTGGTGGGCCTGGCCATGGGCTTTTCCATCCGCATCGTGTTTTCCGCCATCGAAATGGCCGGCGAACTCAGCAGTCTGACGATGGGCCTCGGTTTCGCCTCGTTCTTCGACCCGCAAACCAAGGGCAGGTCGTCCGCCATCAGCCAGTTCCTCGTCATGCTGGCCACCTTGATGTTTTTGACGGTCAACGGCCACCTGGTCTTGCTGGCGGCGCTGGCGGAAAGCTTTGTCAGCCTGCCGATTTCGTCGAGTCCCATCAGCGGCGGCGGCTTCCAGCAATTGGCAGCCTGGGGCGGGGAAATCTTCCGTTCCGGCCTGCAGATTTCGCTGCCCATCATCGCCGCCTTGCTGCTGACCAACGTGGCGCTGGGCATCTTGACGCGGGCCGCGCCGCAGCTGAACATCTTCGGTATCGGTTTTCCCGTCACGCTGGGCGTGGGCTTGCTGGTGATCGGCATGGTCTTGCCCTACCTGGCCACGCCCTTCCAGAACATGTTCCTGCGCGGCATAGAAACGGCGCGTTTGCTGCCGCGCGGTTTTGCCACGCGCGACCGGCCGCCGCCGCCCGCGCCGCCGAATCCCTTGCGCCCGGCAGTGCCGGCAGCGCCAGCACCGGCCCCCTGACCACCGGCATCAGGGCTGGTCGCTGCTGAGCGCCAGGCGCCGGCGCCGCACGTCGACGTTCAGGCGCAACTGGTGATGCTTGACCAGGTAGCGCACGCCGACGAGGGCCGCCGCCAGGCCCGACAGGGCGGCTATGCCGAGCGCCCAGCGCGGGCCGAAGGTGTCGGCCACCCAGCCCACGATGGGCGCGCCCAGCGGTGTGCCACCGGCCGAAATGGCCAGCAGTATCGCCATCACGCGGCCCCGCATGGCGGGCGCCGTCGACAGTTGCACGCTGCTGTTGACGCTGGTGGTAAACGTTTGCGCGGCGATGCCGATGACCACCAGCATCATGCCGAACAGCCAGTAATTGGGCATCACGGCGGCCAGCGCGCAAGCCAGGCCGAACAGCGCGGCCGCGCCCAGCAACAAGGCCAGGGTGGGCTGGCCGCGCCCGGCCGCCAGCAAGGCGCCGGCCACGGAACCGCAAGCCATGATGGAACTGAGCACGCCATACTGGCTGGCGCCCGCATGGAAAGCCGTCACGGACATGGTCGACAGGAAGATGGGGAAGTTCAGGCCGAAGGTGCCGATCAGGAACAGCATCAGCAAAATAGCCATCAGGTCGGGCCGCTGACGCACGTAGCGGAAACCCTCGCCCAGGCTGGCGCGCGTGGCTTTCAGGCGCGGCGCGCGGCGCAGCAATTCCACGCGCAGCAGCAACAGCGAACCGATCACGGCGGCAAACGAGACGGCGTTGATGATGAAGACCCAGCCGCTGCCGACGCTGCTGATCAGCAAGCCCGCCACGGCCGGGCCCAGCATGCGCGCCGCATTGAATGAGGTGGAATTGAGCGCCACGGCGTTCGTCAAGTCTTCCTCGCCGACGATTTCGGCAACAAAGGTCTGGCGCACGGGCGCATCGAAGGCCGTCACGCAGCCCAGCAGGAAAGCAAACACATACACATGCCACAGTTGTACCAGGCCGCTGATGCACAGCAAGCCCAGGCCCAGCGCCAGCAAGCCCATGGCCGCCTGTGTACACAACAACAATTTCCTGCGGTCCAGCAAATCGGCCGCCATGCCCGTCAGGGGCAGCAACAGCAGTTGCGGGCCGAATTGCAAGGCCATGACGATGCCGACGGCGCTGGCATTATGCTGCGTCAATTCGCTCAGCACCAGCCAATCCTGCGCCGTGCGCTGCATCCACGTGCCGACATTCGACACGAGGGCGCCACCGGCCCAGATACGGTAATTGGGAATGCGTAGCGAGCGGAATGTGTTGTTCATCTGGGCGTGCGGGCTCCTTGCCGGGGTCGTGGTGAAAAAATCAGCGCATCACTGCGCCAAGCGTTTGAGTAGGGCCACCGCATGGTTCAGCTCGGTGACTTCGTCCGGCGTGAGCCGGGTTTCAATGGTGCGCGCCAGCCAGTCCTCGCGCGCGGCGCGGCTGGCCGCGATCCAGGCGCGGCAGCTGTCCGTCAGGGTCAGGATCGTTTGCCGTCCGTCCGCCGGATCGGGCGACCCCGTCACCATCCGCGCCTCGGTCAAGGCTTGCACGGTGGCGGCCATCGACTGGGGCCGCATGCCTTCGGCGCGCGCCAGGCTGCTGGCCGTGGCCGGGCCGTCGCGCTCGAGGCGGCTCAGCACGGACGCCTGCGACATGCTGACATCGCCCAGGTGCGCTTCTTCGCGCAGGCGGCGGCGCAACTTGCCGACCAGGATGCGCAACTCGCTGGCCAGTTGCAGGACTTGTTCGTGGTCTTCTTGTGGTGTGTGCATTGGGAGCGACAGTGGTTCAACGGACTCCACTATAACATATGCACAGGTAAACTGCACAGTTTGCCTGCGTATCTTGTCAGGCGGCCATTATGCGCATGCAAAAAAGCCGGGGTGGGAGGTGTCCTCCCTGCCCCGGCTTGCCGGTCTTCCTGCGATGCGGGCCGCTTAGCTGATATAGTTGAACAGCGACAGGCCCGAGATGGAAGTAAAGGACTTTTGCGCCGCCTGCAGGGTGATCTGTTGCTGGCTGAACAGGGAAATCGCTTTCACCATGTCCAGGTCCTGCAAGCCCGACAAGGTGCTCGCATATTGCAGGTCGAGGTCGTCGCCGGCGCTGTCGAGGGTATCGAGTTCCTTCAGGCGCGAACCAACTTCCGCGCGCACCGACAGCACGTTATCGTAGGCCGTGTCGAGCAGGTCATGCGCCGTGTTCAGGCTGGCCGTCAGGCGCGCCTGCCCCGCGTCGCCCGAAGCCGGCTGACCCAGTGCGCCGATCAGGTTGGTAATCGTGGTAAAGATCGATTCCTTGCTGCTCGGCTCCAGGGTGAACTTGTCCAGGTCGGCCGGCTTGCCCGCGACATTGACTTGCTGGCCGTCAAAGTTGATGGCGTCGCCCGATTTGTAGGCCACCGGCACGGCGGGATTCGGGATGGTCTGGCCCAGGGTCACGTCCGTCACGGTATAGGTCGTCTTGGCATCCGTGCCCGTGCCCGTCACCTGGAAGTCGATCGTGTACTTGTGCCCCGTCAACTTGGTGGGATCGGTGACGGTGCCGCCGGAAATGATGCCGGCGCCGCCGCGCGTGAAGTTGCCCGGATCGGCCGCCGTGGTGAACTTGCCGTTGCCCGTCAAATTGTTCTCGAACACGGCCGCACCCGAATCGCTGGTGGCCAGGTAGCGCGCCGAGCCCACTTGCAGCTCGCGCTGGCCCTGGTCGCCCACGTAGGTGGCGCCGCCCGGCGTCTGGCTGAACGGTTGCGTCGTCGATTTATAGCCGGAAAACAGATAGCCGCCCGCGTTGTCGGAAGTATTGGCGATACCCATCAGGTCGGTCAAGCGGCCCTTCAGCTCCGTGGCCAGGCTCTGGCGGTCGATATCCTTCAAGGCCGGATTACCGGCCTTGCGCACCAGGTCTTGCACGTCGGCGATCAGCGAGGTGGTGCTGGCCAGCGCCAGCTCTTCCTGTGAAAGGAAATTCTTGGCGTTCGAGCGGTTCGTCACGAATTGCGTGTTGATCGTTTGCGACTGCGTCACTTCCAGCGCGCGCGCCGAAGCGATCGGGTCGTCGGCCGGCGTCAGGTTGCGGCGATTCGCCGACAGTTGCATCTGGGTGCGGTTCAACGCGCCCTGCAGATTGTTCAGCTGCGTGCTGCCCGCGTCATAGATCATTTTGGTACTGATGCGCATGATGCTGCCCTTCCTGATGGCGGCGGGGCGCTATGCGCCGCCGCTTGAATAATTAACGTCCGAGGCCGATGACCACGTCGAACAGGGTACTGGCGATCTGCATGACCTTGCCGCAAGCCTGGTAGGCTTGCTGGTAGCGCAGCAGGTTGGCCGCCTCTTCATCGAGGTTGACGCCGGAAACGGCCTGCTGCTGCGTGCTGGTCTGTTGCAACAACGCAAGACTGGCCAGGCCGCTGACCTGTACTTCGCGCGTCTTGTTGCCGACATAGCTGACGGTTTCCGCGTACGAACCCTGAAACGTGGCCTTGCCGCCATCGAGAATGTTTTTCGTCTGCAAGCCCGCCAGCAAGGCGGCATTGCGGTTGTCGCCCACGCCGCCCGAGTTCGGCGCGATGGTGAATTTATCGCCCTGCGCGGGCGCCCCCGTCATATTGAAATTGATGCCGCCAAAGCTGAAGCTGTCGCCTTCCGTGTACGGGATGTTCGCCGTGCCGGCCGGATACGTGGTGGTCGCGCCGTTCAAGCCTTTCACCGTCACGGCCTGGCCCGCGGGGAAACCCGACAGCGAAGTGGTCGCCTTGTCGTACGTCAAGGTGACGCTACCGGTCAAGGCATTGCCCGGCGTTAAATAGGCCTTGTCCACGCTACCTGCGCCGAGCTTGCCGCTGCCCGTGTTGCTGACGGGCGCGCCCGTGGCGATCGGCGCGCCAGCGGCCAGCTTGTTACGGTCGGTAATCGCCACGGCCAGGTCGGAAGCGCCGTGGGCGGTCGGCCTGACCATGAAGTTGTCGCCTTCGGCAGCCGCGCCCGTGATCGAGAAATCCACGCCGTCGATGGTTTGCGGCACGGTTTGCGGAAACGGGTTGATGGTCGTTTTCGCGCCGTCGCTCTGGCGCGTCACCACATAATTGGCGCCGTCATACTTGACGGCATAATCGCTGGCCGTCAGCTTGGTCGGATCGCTGACCTTGGCCGATATCACGGTCGTGCTGGTCGCATTGTTGCGGTAGTCGGCGCCGATGACGGGATCGGGCAGCTTGAAGAAGTCGCCCCCCATGTCGCCATTCAAGTCCTGGCCCAGCTTGTGCTGTTCATTGAAGGTGGAAGCGAGCGCGATGGCGACCTTGCCCAGCGAATTCTGGATGCGGTCCAGGCTGCCGCTGCGGAATTCCAGCAAGCCGCCCAGCGCGCCGCCGCTGAGGGAACTTTCCGACAGCTTGGTGACGCTCGTGCCCGTCACATAGCCCACATCCAGGCGGTTCGGATCCGTCGGCGACGGCGTGGTGGCCAGTTCAAAGTTCTTGTTGCCCACCACCAGCGGCTGGCCCGAGCCGATCGAGACGGAAATCGAGTTGCCGGCGCCAGGCTGAACCGTTGCCTTGACGTATTTGTTCAGCTCCGTGATCAGCTGGTCGCGCTGGTCCAGCAAATCGTTGGGCTGATTGCTTTCATTCACGGTCAGATTGGTAATCGCGGTATTGAGTTCCGCGATCTGCTTGGCGTAGGAATTGATCACCTTCACGTTCGAGGTGATCTGCGAATTGACGCCGTCGCCGATTTCCGTCAGGCGCGCGCTGAGGCCCTGGAAGCGCGCGGTCAGCGAGTTTGCGCTCGACAACAGTGCCTGGCGCGACGAGACGGACGAGGGATTCGAACTGAAATCCTGCACGCCCTTGAAGAAGTCGGCCATCGCCGGCGACAGCCCGGCCGTGGGGTCGGCCAGCATATTGTCGATCTGGCTGATCTGCGTGTAGTACGCGTCGAGCGAACTGGTGGCCGACTGCGCGCCATTCACCTGGGCCGCCATGAAACCGTCGTACTGGCGCTTGACTTGCGATACCTCGGTACCATTGCCAACAAAGCCATAGCCGGCATTGTTGAACTGCGCCGTCTGCTGCAGCACCACCTGGCGGTTGTAACCGTCCACGTTGGCATTGGTGATGTTATGCCCGGTCGTCGACAGGCCCACCTGCGCTGCAAGCAAACCGCTTTTACCGATGCTGAGTAGATTCGAAGTCATGGTGTCTTATTGGTTACCGTCAAATGTATTTACGGCAGCCGCGACGAAAACTTGAAGCGCGCGGCCTGCACAAGGGGATGGACGCGCCTTAACCGACCAGCGAATGCTTGATAATTTTTGTCAATTTAGCAGCGTAATTCGGGTCCGTCGCGTAG
Source organism: Janthinobacterium sp. JF4 (assembly GCF_059617925.1). Classification (NCBI taxonomy): domain Bacteria; kingdom Pseudomonadati; phylum Pseudomonadota; class Betaproteobacteria; order Burkholderiales; family Oxalobacteraceae; genus Janthinobacterium; species Janthinobacterium sp. JF4. The sequence continues at coordinate 84,455 of NZ_JCAQAV010000007.1, forward strand.
CCGGCCTTTTGCAAGCCCTGGGCGAACGTGCTGGCGTCGCCCGCGCTGGCCAGCACTTTTTCATAGCGCTTGTTATTGGTAATCAACTGCGCATAATCCTTGAAACTGTCCGCGTAGCTGTCATAGGCGCGGAATTTTTCCACCTTGCGCTGCGCCTTGCCATTCACATATTCCGTGGTGACGGCCTCCGTGACCTTGCCCTTCCAGTCGCCGGTGGCCTTGATGCCGAACAGATTGTGGCTGCTGCTGCCGTCTCGGCTGATGATTTCGCGCTTGCCCCAGCCCGTTTCCAGCGCCGCCTGGCCCAGCATGAACTTGGCCGGGATGCCGGTGGCGCGGCTGGCTTCTTCCGCATGCACGCCCAGCTTTTCCTGGAAGGCGCGCACGTGCGGCGCCTGCGTGGCATTGGCCTTCTCGCTCAGGGTCTTGCCGCTGGCGGTGGCGCTGCCGGCACCCTCGGTGAGGGCGCCCTGCTGCTGGCGGAACGCGGCCAGCGCCTGTGCCATGCTGGAAGACCGGGGCGACGGCGCTTCGGCCCCATCGGCCGCCAGCGCCTGGTTCGACGACGACAGCTGGCGGATCAGTACGTCGGCCAGGCCCGTGCCCCGCTTGGCCAGGTTCTGGCTCGTCTGCTGGTCCAGCATCGAGGTGTACATCTTGCTTTGCTGGCTATCCATGATGCCGTCCTGCGGCGTGGCTTCGCGCATGCTTTTCATCATCATGTTGATGAACATGGCTTCGAATTGCGTGGCCGCCTCTTTCAGGGCGGCGGGGTCCTTCGCCCTGGCGGACTGGCGCAAGCCATCCATGCCCTTGACGTCATAGGCGGCGGTATTGCTGAGGTCGGTTTGGCTGATCATGGCATGCCTATCAAATGATTTCGAGTTCGGCGCGCAGCGAACCGGCCGCTTTCATCGCCTGCAGGATGGCAAGCAAGTCTTGCGGCGAGGCGCCGATGGCGTTCAAGGCTTTCACCACGTCGGACAGCGAGGCGCCGCCCTTGACCAGCATGACCTTGCCCGGTTCCTTCTTGATATCGATCTGCGCCGTCTGCGTGACCACCGTGCGCCCGCCCGACAGGGGGGCCGGCTGGCTTACTTGCGGCTCGACATTGATGGTGACGGACAGGTTGCCGTGCGAAATGGCGCACGTTTCCAGCGTCACGGACTGGTTCATCACGACGGAACCGGTACGCGCATTCATGATGACCTTGGCCGCCAGGCGGGCCGGATTGACTTCGATGCTTTCCAGCTGGCCCAGGAAGGATACGCGCTGGTCGCTGCCGCTGGGCGACTGCACCTCGATCACGCGGCCATCGAGCGCGGCGGCCGTGCCCGCGCCATAGCGGCTGTTGATGGCGTCGACCACGCGGCTGGCGGTGGCGAAATCGGTGGCATTCAATTCCAGACGGATGGTGTTGTTGGCGCCCAGCACCGAAGGCACGCTGCGCTCGACGGTCGCGCCGCCCGAGATGCGTCCCACGCTCAGGTGATTGATGACGACGGAGCTGCCGGCCGCCTGCGCGCCCACGCCGCCCACCAGCACGTTGCCTTGCGCCATGCCGTACACCTGGCCATCGGCGCCCTTCAATGGGGTCATCAGCAAGGTGCCGCCGCGCAAGCTTTTCGCATTGCCCATCGACGATACCGTCACGTCGAGCAACTGGCCCGGCTGGGCAAACGCGGGCAAGGCCGTCGTCACCATCACGGCAGCCACGTTTTTCAGCTGCAAACTCGTGCCTTGCGGCAAGTTGATGCCTTGCTGCTGCAACATCGCCGCCACGCTCTGGATAGTGAATGGGGTTTGCGTGGTCTGGTCGCCGCTGCCGTCGAGGCCGACGACGAGGCCATAGCCCATCAGCTGATTCTGGCGCACGCCGGCGATGCTGGCCAGGTCCTTGATGCGCTCGGCCTGCGCCATGGGCGCCAGCAGAGTGATGGCCAGGCCGAAAATGGCGACAAAGCGGGGAAAGGTCAACGTTGCCATGATCAGAATGGCAGCAGGCTGAGGAAGAAGCGCGACGCCATCGAGGCCATTTCGGCGCGGTCGATCTGGCTGTTGGTGCGATATTCGACGCGCGCTTCGGCCACCTGCGTCGATGGCACGACGTTGCCCGTGCCGATGGTGTCCGGATTGACCATGCCCGAGAAGCGGATGAATTCCGTGCCCTTGTTCATGGCGATCTGTTTTTCACCGGCGACGATGAGATTCCCATTTGGCAATACCTCGATCACCGTCACGCCGATCGTACCGTTAAAGGTGTTGCTGGCGGACTGGTTGTCGCCATCGGCAAATTTCGTTGCGCCATTCGCCGCCACGCTGCCGCCCAGGCGGCCCTGCAGCATGCCCGGCGTGCTGAAACCCACGCTGCCCGACTTGTTGCCGGAACTGGCGCCCGCCTTGACGGCATTCGTGCGCTCGGTAATGGCGATCGTCATCGTATCGCCCACATGGCGCGCGCGGCGGTCTTCGAAGGCGGGACGGTAAGTCGACGGCTGGTAGATGGAACCGTTGCTGACGACCACCGGTTCCGGCATCGGCGCGCGCGTGCTGGTGGGATATTGCACGATGGACGTGGGCGTGATGGCGCAGCCGGACAGCAGGACTGCGGACAACAGGGCGATGATGGGGTATTGCATGGCGAACCTCCGCTGCCATCCGGCGGCGGATGGCATGACGACTATGAAAATTAAAGTTGCGACAATTTCTGCAGCATTTGATCGGATGTGGTGATGGCCTTGCTGTTGATCTCGTAGGCGCGCTGCGTCTGGATCATGTTGACCATCTCTTCGGCCACGTTGACGTTCGACGTCTCGATATAGCCCTGCATCAGCACCCCGGCGCCATTCGTGCCCGGGGTGTTGGTCTGCGCCACGCCGGAGGCACCCGTTTCCATGTACAGGTTTTCCCCCTTCGATTCCAGGCCGGCCGGATTGACGAAGGTGGTCAGCTGCAGGGAGCCGATTTGCGATGGCGCAACGGTGTCGGGCAAGGTAACGGAAACGGTGCCGTCGCGCGCCACGGTCAGGCTCAGCGCATTGGTCGGCACGGTGATGGCGGGCTGGATCACAAAACCTTCGGACGTCACCAGCTGGCCATTGGCATCCGTCTGGAACGAGCCGTCGCGCGTGTAGGCGGTGGCGCCGTCCGGCATCAGCACCTGGAAGAAACCGGTGCCGTTGACCATCACGTCGCGCGAATTGCCCGATGCCTGGGGATTGCCCTGCGTATGGATGCGTTCGGTGGCCACGGTGCGCACGCCCGTGCCGATCTGCAAACCCGATGGCAGCTGGGTCTGCTGCGACGATTGCGCGCCCGGCTGGCGCACATTTTGGTAGAGCAAGTCTTCAAACACGGCGCGCGACTTCTTGAAGCCGGTGGTGCTGACGTTGGCCAGGTTATTGGCGATCACGTCCATCTGCGTTTGCTGCGCTTCCAGGCCGGTCTTGGCAATCCAAAGGGAACGAATCATGATTTTTCTCCAATAACAGCGCTAACCAGCCCTGTAGACTATTTCTATGTGACCATTATGCGGTGGCCCCCATCAATTCAAAGCGAGGATCTGGGTGGCTTTCGCCGCGTTATTCTCGGCATTCTTCAACAGGCTCATTTGCGTTTCGAACTGGCGCGCCAGGGCGATCATGCTGACCATCGAGTCGACGGGGCTGACATTGCTGCCCTCCAATGCCCCCGTGGTCAGCTTGACGGCCTGGTCGGCCTGCGCCACCGTGCCATCCTTCAGGCGGAACAGGCCATCGTCGCCGCGCACCAGTTGCTGCTCGGGCGGGTTGACCAGCTTGATGCGCCCCAGCACCGTCGATGGGCCTGGCGGCACGTCGGTGGAAATCGTGCCCACCGTGCCGTCGCTGGCGATGGCCACCGTCACGCCGGGCGGGATGGCCATGGGCCCCGTATCGCCCTGCACCATCAGTCCGCCCTGCGTCTGCAGCATGCCGTTTTCATTGAGCTTGAAGGCGCCGTTGCGCGTGTAGGCTTCGGAACCGTCGGCCGACTGCACCGCGATCCAGCCGCCGTTTTCCACGGCCACGTCGAGCGCGCGGCCCGTGTGCTGCATGGGACCTTGCGTGAAATCGGATCCGACCGTCGAATCGACGACGAAGGCGCGCGTCGGCATCATGCCGTCGGCCACCACGGGCACGGCGCGGAACGAGTCGAGCTGGGCGCGGAAACCCGTGCTGGTCGCGTTCGCCAGGTTGTTCGCGGTGGTCGCCTGCTTGTCGAGGATATGCTTGGCGCCCGAGCCGGCGGTGTAGATGAGACGGTCCATTTTTTATTTCTCCTGTTGCCTTCAAACCAAGGCAAAAACCGGGGTCGGACGGGGACGCCAAGTCCTTAAGGTCCGACCCCAGCCTTTCGCCGTCAGGGGTTCAAACGATTAGCGCAAGTTCACCAGAGTCTGTAAAACGGAATCCTGCGTCTTGATGGTCTGCGCATTTGCCTGGTAGGCGCGCTGGGCCGTGATCATGTTGACCAGTTCTGCCGTCAGGTCGACGTTCGACACTTCCACAGACGAGGCGCGCAAATTGCCCAGGTTGCCCGTCTTGGGTTCACCCGTGACGGGTTTGCCCGAAGCCGAGCTTTCCACCCAGGCGTTGTTGCCCAGCGGCTCCAGGCCGTTCGGGTTGACAAAGTTGCTCAACACCACCTGCCCCAGGCTGCGCGTCTTGCCATTGTTGTACTGGCCCTGGATGACGCCGTCGTCGCCTACGATGAATTGACTCAGCTGGCCCGCCTTGTAGCCATCCGCTTCCGTTTTCTTTTCCGCCGTGGGGCTGCCCAGCTGGGTCGACTTGGTGAAGTCGACCTGCACCGACAGAGTCGCATTCGCGCCTGTGGCCGGGAAGATCGGCAGGTTGACGGTGACGGGCAAGGTCTGCGGCGGCGTCAGGGCCAGCATGGCGGCCCGGTCCAGGCTGCCGACCGTGTTGAAGACCAGCGAACCGGTCTTGACGGCTGGCACATTGGTGACGGCGCGGATGGCCGCGTCGATCTGGTCGGGCGTGCGGCTCGAGTTGACGCCATTCGGCACGGCGCTGCCGTAGGTGGCGGCGATGGCGGCCAGTTGCGCCGGCGTGGCGCCTGCGGCGGCGGCGGCGGCCGAGACGGCGGCGCCGACCGCGTTGCCATAGGCAACGGCGGCGGTCGTCACATTGGCCGGCACCAGCGGCACGGCCGTGGCGGCGGCCTGGTAAGCGGCGCGCGCGGCCAGCGAAGCAGGGTCCGTCTGCAGGGCGGCCGCGGCCTTCATGCTGGTCACTTCCGTGCCGTCAACGGCCGAATAGACATCCCAGGTGTTGGTGCCCGTCTTGACGTAGAAATTCGACATGATATGGGAATTGCCCAGCGAATCGAAGACTTCGACAGGAAACTGCTTGCTGTACGAGGTGTCTTCCCCTGTCTTGAACGGCACCGTGGTCGGCATGGCCGTATTCGAATTGAGGTTGACTTCCGTGTTGACTTTGGTCGTTGCCTGGGGCTTCATGTCCGACTGGTCGATCTGCAGGGGCACGATGGCGCCAGCCACGATCTTGCCGTTGACGTCGGCGGGATAGCCGGTCAATTGCGCCAACTGGGCGTTGACGATGAAGCCGCTCTTGTCGACCTGGAACTGGCCATTGCGCGAGTACTGGATGGCGCCGTTGACGCTGGTACGGAAGAAGCCGCCGCCATTGATGGCGATGTCGAGGGGATTCGACGACGATTCCAGGTTACCCTGATTGAATTGCTGGGCGATTTGCGAGACCGACACGCCGATCCCCGCCTGGTTGCCGCCCACGCCATACAGCGAGTTGGCATAAATGTCGGCGAACTGGGCCTGCGACTGCTTGAAACCCACGGTCGACGAGTTGGCGATGTTGTTGCCGATGACGTCCAGCGATTTGGCGGCGCCATTCAAGCCGCTCAGGCCTTGTTGGAAAGACATTGTGTTCTCCTGGTAGGAATTAGGGGTAGAGGGTCACGCTAAGGGGAAGCGGCTTACAGAATCTGTTTCACGTCGGCCATGGTGATGCTGCCCACGCCCGGGACATTCAATTTCACGCCATTTGCCCCCGTCGACACGCTGGCGACCGAACCGAACATCAGCGCCGTTGCATCCTTGAGCTTGGTACCTCCGCGCGTCGCTTCCACCGTGAAGGTATAGGCGCCATCGGCCAGCACGACCGGCTTGCCGTCCTTGTCGAGATCGGCGGTGGAACCGTTCCAGCCCAGCGGCAAGGTGCCCGCCGCCTGTGCGCCCAGGTCGATGGAATGGACTTCCTTGCCATCCTTGTAGATGACGACCTTGACCTTGTCGGCTGGCGTGGCCAGGTCCACGCCCAGCAGCGCGGCGCTCTTGCTCAGGTTGATATCCTTGCCCGCCGTCAACACACCGTGGCCGATGATGTTGGCCGCCTGCATGGATTCGGCCTGCTGGTAGCTGGCTTTCAAGCTTTCCACGGTGGTATTGAGCTTGTTGACCCCCGTCACCGTGGACAGCTGCGCCAGCTGGCTGGTCAGCTGTGCATTGTCCAGCGGATTCATCGGATCCTGGTTTTTCAGCTGGGTGACCAGCAGGGTGAGGAATTTGTTTGTTTCCGCCTCGACACTGCCTGCAGCGGCCGTCGTCTTCTTCGGATTCATCGTCGCCATCAGGTCGGTGACTTTGGAGGTGCTGGTATCGATGGTTGCCATAATGATCAGTCAGCCTTATTGGCCGATGGTGAGGGTTTTCAGGAGCAGCGACTTGGCCGCGTTCATGGTTTCCACGTTGGTCTGGTACGAGCGCGAGGCCGACAGCATGTTGACCATCTCGTCGACCGTATTCACGTTGGGCATGGTGACGTAGCCCTTCTCGTCGGCCAGCGGGTTCTTCGGGTCGTAGACCAGCTTCATCGGCGACGGGTCTTCGATCACCTTCTGCACCTTGACGGCAGTGGCGCCATTGGCCATGGGCACGGCTTCGAACACCACCTGCTTGGCGCGATAGGCTTCGCCCGTGGCGCTGGTGGCACTGTCGGCATTGGCCAGGTTGCTGGCCACCGTGTTCAGGCGCTGCGCCTGGGCGCTCATGGCCGAACCGGAAACATTGAAGATATTAAATAGCGACATGATTATTGTCCTCCCTGGATGGCCGTCAGCATGCCCTTGATCTGCGAGTTGAGAAACGTCACGGCCGCCTCGTAGCGGATGGCATTGTCGGCAAACGCGTTGCGCTCGAGGTCCATATCGACCGTATTGCCATCGACGGCGCCCTGGGCCGGCGCGCGGTACAGCAGCGGCGTGCCGTCGGCCAGGGTCTCGACCTTGCCGCCACCGGTTGCGCCCGCAGCTGCGGCCACGCCCTTGCCCGGCATATGCTGCGGCGCCGTGCCCTTCAGGGCCGGCGGCACGCCATCCTTGCGCGCCATCGCGCCCTTCAGGGCGGCGGCGAAATCGACGTCGCGCGCCTTGTAGTTGGGCGTGTCGGCATTGGCGATATTCGAGGCGAGCAATTCCTGGCGCGTCGAGCGCAGGCTCAGCGCCGTCTCGTTGAAGCGCATGTAATCGTCGAGTTTCCCTATCATGTCAGGCTCCGGAAAGATCTGCCACTGGCGCCCGAGATGGCGGAAGGATGGCGGTATAGTGATGACAGGAAACATAGTACGGCGCCCACCGGCATGACCATCGCCGGATCAGACCATACTTTTACCCCCTAATCGGCGCTTCGAACGGGGCCGCGCGCACTATCATGGCAGTATTCCAGAGGCCTATCACCATGAAAACACCGCTTGCTTTCTTCTTCGCTCTTGCCGTCCTGCCACTGCTGGCCCAGGCGCAAAACGCCGGCAGGCAGACGCCGGAAGCGCTGCGCAACAGCGTCGAACAATTCCTGCAAGTGCAAAGCAACGGCTTGCCGGGCAAGGTGACGGTCACCGTCGGCGCCGTCGATCCGCGCCTGAACCTGGCTGCCTGCCCCGCGCCGCAAGCGTTCATGGCGCCGGGCGCGCGCGCCTGGGGCAAGACCACCGTCGGCGTGCGCTGCACGGCGCCCTCCAACTGGACCATCTATCTGCAAGCGAACGTGGCCGTCGTCGGCGACTACGTGGCCAGCGCCGTGCCGCTGGCGCAAGGGCAAGCCATCGACGCCAGCCAGCTCGTGACGATGCAGGGCGACCTGGCCGCATTGCCGGCAGGCATCGCCACCGACATGGCCCAGGTGGTGGGCGCCAGCACGAATATTTCCTTGCCACCCGGCACGCCGATGCGCCTCGACACCCTGCGCCGCAAGCCGGTGGTGATGCAGGGCCAGCTGGTGCGCGTCGTTTCGAGTGGCAATGGTTTCCAGGTGGCATCAGAAGGACGCGCCATCGGCAGCGCCGGCGATGGCCAGACGGTGCAGGTACGCACGCAGAGCGGCCAGCAGATCAGCGGCGTGGCGCGCGCAGGCGGCTTGGTGGAGGTGGCGTTTTAAACACGGATGGACAGCGATATTGTGGTCTGGCGCACTAAAGTTTCGGCAGAAGGTGCCGATAATGACACATATCCCGGAGTTTTTTGACTTCGACCAGACGAGGATCACGCTGTGAAAATTACCGACAACACCATTAAAAGCAATCCCGGCCTGCCGGTGGCGCCCGCCAGCACCTCCGGCGCCCGGCATGCCGAGAAAGCCCAGGCAACACCGACGACGTCGGACAATGTACGCCTGTCGCCGCAAGGACAGGCATTAGCGGCCAGTGCAACTGCCGGCAGCGGCGCCGTGTTCGACACAAAAAAAGTCGAACGCATCAAGCTGGCGATCGCCGACGGCCAGTTCCAGGTCAACTCAGAAAAAGTGGCGGACGGTCTCCTCGACACGGTCAAGGACTTGCTGCACTCACGAAATAGATAGGTTCCCTCATGCAATCAGTGACTCCGTTTTCCAGCCTGCGCGACGAGCAACAGCTCATGACCACATTGCTGGCATTGATGAAAGAAGAACAGCGGCATCTGGTTGCCGCTGACATCGATGCAATCACGGAGCTCACGGCGCGCAAGACGGCACTCGTAGGACAATTGAGCCAGCTGGCGGCGCAACGCCACCAGGCGCTGGCGGCAGCCGGTTTCACGGCTGCGGAGGCGGGCATGGAAGACTGGCTGGTCGGCGCCCATGAGGCCGAAGCGGCGTCCCTGTGGAAAGCCCTGCTCGAGACGACGCGCGAAGCGAAGGAACAGAACCGGCTGAACAGCCTGCTCGTCAACAAGCACATGGTACATACGCAAGGCGCCCTGAACGCCATGCGCCCCCCGGCCCAGAGCGGCAATTTCTACGGCCCCAGCGGCCAGGCGACGACGAACACGGCCAGCCGGCGCGTCGTCATCGGCTAATTTCCCTTATTTGCCCGTTCAACCGTGCGCGGGACGCCCCGCGTGCTGGCGATACTTCGCCACGATGGCCTGCGCCCTGGCGCTGGCGGCCGCTTGCTGCTCCGGCGTCAGTTCCGCCTGCAGCCAGTGCCAGTATTCATCCTGATACGGATTCGTCACGCCGGGCGCCAGGATTTCGTCGTAGACCTGGCGCAGCGCCAGCAGGTAGCCATACGCTTGCGGCGCGTCTTTCTGCACCACCTCGCCATCGCGCAGATACGCCATCATCAGCGTCGACACGCTGGAGAGTTCCGCCGCGTCCGCCTGCGCCGTCAGCTGGGCGATGGCTTGCCGCTTCCACGCCTGCACCAGCGGATCGTCGGGACGGTTGCGCAGCGCGCTGCGGTCGCCGAACGGCCCTTCCGACAGGAACAGGGTGGCCGCACCCGGCACGCCCGCCTTGGCGGCAGTGGCCAGGTAGCCGAGGCGGTCGTCGCGCTGGCGCTGCGTCAGGCCCGCACACAGCTGCTGCTGGGCGGCTTTTTCTTCCGCCGTCATCTCGCGTCCCAGCTCGAATTCCATCTCCGGCAAGCGGCTTTCGCGCTGGAAGACGATGCAGTCGTCGAGCAGGTGATAGGCCGCATACGCGTCTTCCGGCTTGCCGCTGTCGGCCAGGCGCGCAAGCTGCTGCGCCAGGGTCGCGGCAACGGGTGCGGCAGCGGCGAGCGGGCTGGCATCGATAGGCAAGTACGATTCCAGGCTGCGTCCCGGCGGTGCGCCGGCGGCGGCCACGGCTGCGGGCGCGCCGCCATCGGGTGCGGGCCAGTACACCAGCGCCAGCACTGCCGCGCTGGCGGCGGCGGCGATGGCGATGGCGATGGCGGTCAGTTTGCTATTCATCATGAGGTGGCGCATCAAAGGAAATGCACGTTACCACAGGCGCGCGGCACAGCGCCGCACGCACGCGACCCGGCTAGCCGCCCGCCTTTTTCGGCTGATGGCCCAGCCTGGTCAGCGCAGCAAGGATGGTGTCGACATGGTCGCCCTGCACTTCGATCACGCCATCCTTGACGGTGCCGCCCGAGCCGCACTGCGTGCGCAACTGCTTGCCCAGCAGGGCCAGCGCGATGGCGTCCAGCGGCAAACCCTTGACCACCGTAACGCTCTTGCCGCCACGGCCCTTGGTCTGGCGCGACACGCGCACCACGCCGTCGCCCGCGGGCGCCGCCTTCGCTTGCGTCTTGCACGCGCATTGCGCCAGCGGCTGGCGGCAGGCAGGACACATGCGGCCCGTTTCGGTGGAGTAGACGAGACCGCCCAGGGAACTGCTTTTCATGATGAAGAGATAAAGAGGAAGAAAGCGCGATTGTACCAAGCGGCAGCCCGCAATTGACGCGCGTCAGTTGGCCGGCGCAGGCGCAGGCGCGACAGGCGGCGTCGGCACTTCCGTCACCGTTTCAGGGATGCCCGACAAGATCGTCACGGCGACGCGGCGGTTGCGCGCGCGCCCTTCCGCAGTTTCATTGGGCGCCACGGGGATATTGTCGGCGTGGCCCACGGCCGTCAGGCGCGACGCTTGCACGCCGCTGGCGATGAACAGGCGCACCACGGCGCTGGCGCGCGCGGCGGACAATTCCCAGTTCGAGGCAAAGGTCGAGTTGCTGATCGGCTGCACGTCCGTATGCCCTTCCACCTGCACGTCGTGCGTATCGTCCTTGAGCAGCACGGCGACGGCGCGCAGGGCCTGGTCCGACTCCATCGTCAGGCGCGCCGCGCCCGGGTCGAACAGCACGCTGGCATTGATTTCCACGCTCACGCCGCGGCTCGTCTGCGTGACCCGCACTTTGCCTTCCTTCACCAGCGGCGCCAGGGTGGAGGTCAGATCCTGCGCCAGGCGCGTCATGTGTTCGCGCTCGCGGCGGATGGCTTCCGCGCGGCGTTTCAGGGCGGGGTTTGGCAACGGGATCGCCTGCGGCGCTTCCATGATGATGGGCGGCGCGCCCTTTTCCAGGCTGAAGGCCTGGCCGATGGCATTCTGGAAGACGCGGTACTTACCCTCGTTGACTTGCGAAATCGCATACATCACGACGAAGAAGGCGAACAGCAGGGTGATGAAGTCGGCATACGAGATCAGCCAGCGGTCCTGGTTGTCTGGTTCCTCGTCATACTTCCTGCGCGCGCGCCGCATCATGGTCAATGCTCGTGCAGCAGGCTGGCCACGCGCTCTTCGATGATGCGCGTGTGGTCGCCCGTGGCGATGTCGTACAGCACGGCGGCCGTGATTTCGTATTGCAGCACGCGGCGCGAGACGATGGCCTTGAGTTTATTGGCCACCGGCAGGAACAGCAGATTGGCCAGGCCCACGCCATAGATGGTCGAGACAAACGCCACGGCGATGCCGCTGCCTAATTTACTCGGATCGGTGAGGTTTTCCATCACGTGGATCAGGCCCAGCACGGCGCCCAAAATGCCGATGGTGGGCGAATAGCCGGCCGCCGATTCCCACACCTTGACGGCCTGGCGCTCGGCCAGCTCGTAGGCGGAGATTTCCACGTCGAGCAGCTGGCGCAGTTTGTCGGGCGCGATGCCGTCGACGATCATCCTCAGCCCCTTGGCGTTGAAGCGGTCGGCCGTGTTTTCCATCAGGCGCTCGAGCGCCAGCGTGCCGTCGCGGCGCGCCGTCAAGCTCCATTGCCCGATGTCGCGCGCCAGCGCGGCGCGCGTATCAAGCGGCGGCAGGAAGACCCAGCGCAGCATTTCCAGGCCGCGCACGAAGGTGCGCAGCCGCGTTTGCAGCAGCACGGCGCCGAAGGTGCCGATGACCACGATGGCAAAGGCGGCCGGCTGCAGCAGGGAGGCCATCTTGCCGCCTTCCAGTGCCTGGCCGACCAAGAGGCCCGCCAGCGCCAGCGCCAGCCCGATTACGCTGGACCAGTCCACGCCAGCTCCCTCAAGGTTGCGCGCAGGCGCGCGACGGCCTGGGTATGCAGCTGCGAGACGCGCGATTCGGACACGCCCATCACCGCGCCGATCTCCTTCAGGTTCAGCTCTTCTTCGTAATACAGGCCCATGAGTATTTTCTCGCGTGGCGGCAGCGCGTCGATGGCATCGATCACGGATTGCCGGAAATCGGTATCGAGCAGGGAACGCAAGGGGTCGCTGTCCTCGTCCACGCAGTGGCGGTCGAGGAAGCTGTCATTGCCGTCCGGGTCATGAAAGTCTTCGTAGTACAGCAGTTGGTGGCCGCCGCCATCGCCCAGCATTTCCTGGTAGTCGGACAGCGACATCTTCAGCAGTTTCGCCACTTCCGATTCCGTCGGCGGGTGGCCCAGGCGCTGCTGCAAGGTGCTCATCGCCTCTTCGATCTTGCGCATGTTCTGGCGCATGCTGCGCGGCAGCCAGTCGCTGGTGCGCAATTCATCGAGCATGGCGCCGCGGATGCGCAGCACGGCATATGTCTCGAATTGCGCACCATGCGTTTCTTCATAGCGGCTGATGGCATCGAGCAGGCCGATCATGCCGGCCTGGATCAGGTCATCGACCTCGACCGAAGGCGGCAATTTCGCCTTCATATGGTGCGCCAGACGCTTCACCAGCGGAATGTGCTCCGTCAGCAAATAGTCCTTGTTCGATTTCCCTTTGACCGTGTACATAGGCTGCTTATTGTTTTCTCATCTTATCTGGTGCTACGGTTCGATTCAGGCGCTGAACTGGTGCGGGCTCCCCGTCTGGTACAAGGTGCCGCCGAGCACCGGCGCCGCCGAACGGGCCAGCCGCTCGGCCAGTCCGCGAAACGCCACCGAAGCTCCCGCCAGCGGAAACGCATCGACCACGCTGCGGCCCAGCCGCGCCGCGCGGTGCAGATACTCGTCGGCAGGCACCGAACCCATCGAGGTCAGCTTCACGGCCAGGTAGCGGCTCGCCGCCTGCGCCATATTATCGTATACCACTTTTGCTTCGGATTCGGAAGCGCCGGTGACGAGGATGCCGAACGGACGGCGTCCCAGTTGCTGGCTCAGGCGCTTGATCAGGCAATACGCCGCCTTGATCGACGTGGCGCTGGTCGAGACCTGCACGACGATGTCGGAAGAAGCCATCAGCGGCACGGGGAAGCAATCGCCCTCGTCCGCCATGACGCCGTCGACCAGCACGATGCCGCTCTGGCGTGCCAGCACGTCGAAAGTCTTGCCCAGGCGGCGCAGTTCGTCCTCGCCCGCATAGTCCATGCTATCCATCAAATGGTTGCGCGCGCCCAGGCTGGCCACGCCGAAGCCTTGCGGCACCTGGTGGATGACCTGGTTCAGGCCGCACTGCTGGCGCGCCACGTCGCGCAGGCTGGCGCCGTGCGCGAGGCCCAGGCGCGCCGCCACGCCATCGCTGCCGCCGCTGGCGTCGAGCAGCAGCACGTCATTGCCGCCGTAGACGAGCGAGGCGCCCAGGTTGACCAGCATGGCGCCCTTGTCGTCCTGCGGCGTGGCCGATAAAAATGTCATCACGCGCGGCTGCGGGCCGGCCAGCATGCGGCGCAGGCCTTCGGCCTGGTCGAAATCGAAATTAGCCAAGGCGCACCCCGCGCGCTTCATTGTTGCGGGCGGCAGCCTGCGCCATCAAGAGCGGCAGTTCGGCATCGGAAAACTGCGTCGCCGCCGAGTCGCGCTTGAGCTTGAAGGCGCGGTCGATCAGGTAGCCGCGGTCTGCCAGGTACAGGTCTTCCGGCACGCGCTGGCCGTTCGACACATAAAACAGGTTCAGTTTCTGGCGGATCACCACGTCGAGCACATTGCCGATCGAGGCCGCTTCATCGAGCTTGGTCATGATGCAGCCGGCCAGGCCGCTGCCCTGATAGGCGCGCACCACTTCGTTAAGCGTTTCCTGCGTCGCCGTGGAGTTCAGGCACAGCAGGCGTTTCACGTCGGCGCCGGCGCCCGACAGCATGGCCACCTGTTCCGTCACCATCTGGTCGCGCTGGCTCACGCCCACCGTATCGATCAGCACCGTGTGCTTGTTCTTGAGCTCCTTCAGGGCGATGCGCAAGTCCGCTTCGTCCTTCACCGAATGCACCATCACGCCGAGGATCTTGCCGTAGATGCGCAGCTGTTCATGCGCGCCGATACGGTAGGCATCCGTGGTGATCAGGGCCAGCTTTTCCGGGCCATGGCGCATCACGCAGCGGGCCGCCAGCTTGGCCGTGCTGGTGGTCTTGCCGACACCCGTCGGGCCGACCAGGGCAAACACGCCGCCCTGCTCCAGCATGGCGTCTTCATTGGCCACCGTGTTCAGGTTGCGGCTCAGGACGGTCTTGATCCAGCGCATGCTTTGCGCGCCATCGAGGCCGGCCGGCAGCTTGTCGATCAGGTAGCGCGCCAGGCTGGCCGAGAAGCCGGCGGCCAGCATTTCGCGCAGCACGACGGCTTTTTGCGGCTCGCGCTGCTGCGTCGAACCCCACGAGATTTCCGCCAGCTGGGTTTCCATCATGCCGCGCATGGCGCGGATTTCATTCATCATGCCGCTCATCTCGGCGGCGGCATTCTCTTTGACGTGCGCCAGCGCGCTGGCCATCATCTGCTGCATGCGGGCCATGTCCACTGGCTCGGAGGCAGCCTGGCGCGGTGCGGCAGGACGCGGCGCAGCCGGGCGCTGGGCCGGGGCGGCCTGACGCTGCGGCGTGGCGAACTGGGTCTGCAACTGGGGACGGGGCTGGGCCATTTCGGAGGCGGCCGGCGGCGACGCCAGCGAAGCGGCATCGTCATTGGCCAGCGCGAGGATTTCCACCACGCCATCGGCCTGGCGGTTCGACAGGATCACGGCGTCGGGGCCCAGCGCTTCGCGCACCTTGCGCAGCACATCGCGCGACGAGGCGCCCGTAAATTTCTTCACATTCATGACCGGCCTCCCAAGGCGGGGGTGGCGCAATATTGGCTGAACTGTGTGACCATCGTCGACTCCTGTTGCTTGGGTGCTGTCTTCCACATGGACACAGATCACCCGGACAGTTTCCATTATTAGCGATGCTTGCAGGAAATGATCGAAGGAACAGGACGGGAAAGTACCCGTTATTCAGTTTGCCAGCAGGAAATTGATGAAAAAATAAGCAAAAACGAAGGCTGGGGTCAGACCCCCTCGCACGTTGGCGATGACCTTCGTGTTGGTGGTGTTGAGGGTCTGACCCCGGCATTAACCATGTCAACTATTGCGCGCCCACCAGGCTGGTAACGCGGATGGTCTTGGTTTCCGGCACTTCCGCATGCGACAGCACTTTGAGCTGCGGCAAGGCGCGGCGCAGGAAGCGCGACAGCAAGGCGCGCAGCGGCGCCGGCACCAGCAGCACCGGCGTCAGGCCCAGCGCTTCCTGTTGCTGCGCGGCCAGGCCTGCCTGGTGCGCGATGGTATCGGCCAGGCCCGGCTCGATGCCGGCGCCATCGCCGCCGTTGCCCATCGCTTGCATCAGCAAACGCTCCAGGCGGCTGTCGAGGGTCATCACGGACAGTTCGGCCGCGCCAGGGAACAGTTGCTGCACGATGGCGCGGCCCAGGGCCACGCGCACCAGCGCCGTCAGGTCGTTCGGGTCTTGCGTGCTGACCGTATGCTCGGCCAGGGTTTCGATGATGCTGCGCATGTCACGGATGTGCACGCCCTCGGCCAGCAAGTTCTGCAGCACTTTTTGCAGGGTCGACAGCGACAGCATCTTCGGCACCAGGTCTTCCACCAGACGCGGCGCATCCTTGCCCAGGTGGTCGAGCAGCGACTGCACTTCCGCGCGGCCCAGCAGCTCGGACGCATGCGAGGTGATCAGGTGGTTCAAGTGCGTGGCGACCACGGTACCGGCATCGACGACCGTGTAGCCCATCGATTGCGCCTGGTCGCGCAAACTGGCGTCGATCCAGGTGGCGGGCAAGCCGAAGGCGGGGTCGTTGGTGGCCAGGCCCGGCAAGGTGCCGCTGGCCATGCCGGGATTGATGGCCAGGAACTGGCCATTGAACGCTTCGCCCACGCCCACTTCCACGCCCTTGAGGGTGATGCGGTAGGCGGACGGCTTGAGTTCCAGGTTGTCGCGGATATGCACGGGCGGCGCCAGGAAGCCCACTTCCTGGGCAAATTTCTTGCGGATGCCCTTGATGCGCTTGAGCAATTCGCCACCTTGCGTCTTGTCGACCAGGGGGATCAAACGGTAGCCCACTTCCAGGCCCAGGGTATCGACGGGCATGATGTCTTGCCAGCTGGCTTCTTCCTGCTCGGGCGCCACGGTCGCTTGCGGCACTTCGGCCGGCTTTTCGGCCGCTTCTTTTTCCTGCGTGCGCTTCTTGGTGATCAGATAGGCGGAGCCGGCCAGCAGCGAGGCCAGCAAGAGGAAGACCATGTTCGGCATGCCGGGAATCAGCCCCATGCCGCCGATGATGCCGGCGGTAATATACAGTACTTGCGGTTTCGCAAACAGCTGCCCCACCAGCTGGGTGCCGATATCCTGGTCGCTGGCCACGCGCGAGACGACGATACCGGCGGCCGTGGAAATGATCAGCGATGGAATCTGCGCCACCAGGCCGTCACCGATGGCCAGCAGGGTGTAGTTCTTGAGCGCATCGGCAAAGCCCATGTCGTGCTGCAGCAAGCCCACCAGCAAACCGCCGACGATGTTGATGACAGTGACCATGATGCCGGCGATGGCGTCACCGCGCACGTATTTGCTGGCACCGTCCATGGCGCCGTAGAATTCCGCCTCCTGCGCCACTTCCGTGCGGCGGCGGCGCGCCTCGTCTTCGCCGATCAGGCCGGCGTTCAGGTCGGCATCGATGGCCATCTGTTTGCCAGGCATGGCGTCCAGCGCGAAGCGGGCGCCCACCTCGGCGATACGGCCCGCACCCTTGGTCACCACGGTAAAGTTAATGATCGTCAAAATGATGAAGACCACGATACCGACCGTGTAGTTGCCGCCGATCAGGAAGTGACCGAACGCTTCAATCACTTTACCGGCCGCGTCGGCACCCGTATGGCCCTCCGTCAGCACCACGCGCGTGGACGCCACGTTCAGCGACAGGCGCAGCATGGTCGACACGAGCAGGATGGTCGGGAATGCCATGAAGTCGAGCGGCTTGACCGTGTACAGCGCCGTCAGCAGCACGATGATGGACAGCGCGATATTGAAACTGAAGAAAATATCGAGGATGAAGGCGGGCAGCGGCAGCACCATCATCGCCAGCAGCATGATGATGATGATAGGCGCGGCGATGCCCTTGCTGGCGTTGCCACCCATTCCACTGAGCCAGGCTGGCATTCTCAGGCCGTTCATGATGTGCTTCCTCTATTCTTGTCTGCCGCGCCGGCTGCGGGCGGGGTCTGCGATGCGGGATTCTGCGGGTCAAGCTCGGGCGGCACGTCGAGTTTCTTCGGCTTGTCGGGTCGCTCGCCCTGGCCCTTGCCGTAGCTGCGCAGCTGGAACACATACGCCAGCACTTCGGCCACGGCGCCATACAGCGCCTCGGGAATCTCGTCGCCGATATCCGTATGCTTGTACAGCGCGCGCGCCAGGGCTGGCGCTTCCAGGATGGCAACCTTGTGTTCGCCGGCCAGTTCGCGGATCTTCGCCGCCACCTCGTCGATGCCCTTCGCCACCACCTGCGGCGCGCCGCGCGAATTCTCGCCATATTTCAAGGCCACCGCGTAATGGGTAGGATTGGTCACCACCACGTCGGCCGTCGGCACGTCGGCCATCATGCGGCGGCGCGACATTTCATGCTGCATCTGGCGTATCTTCGCCTTGATCTGCGGATTGCCGTCCGATTCCTTCGACTCTTGCTTGACTTCCTGCAAGGACATTTTCATCTTGTTGGCGTAGTGCCACATCTGGTACGGACCGTCGATGGCGGCGATCAGGCCCAGCGCGCCGACGATCAGCAGGAAGGCCGAGATCAAGAGACTGATCAGATGGGCCGAGCCGGCGCGCAAGGATTCGACCGACAGGCCCAGCACGGCGTCCTTTTGATGCTGCATCACCATCCAGGCGACGACGCCGACGACGAGGGTCTTGGCGATCGCCTTGAGCAGCTCCACCAGCGCATTCTTCGAAAACATATTGCCCAGGCCGCGAATCGGGTTGAGCTTGCCAAAATTGGGGGTAAATGCCTTGGAGCTGAACAGCCAGCCGCCCACCAGCACGGGCGACGCCAGGGCGACGAGCATGATGGCCAGCGCGTACGGCAGGCAAGTGAGCAAGACCGAGCCCACGTCGTAGCCGATGCGCAGCATCATCGCGTCGGGATTGAGTATCTGCTCGCGGTCCAGAGTCAGCCCGGAGACCATGACGGCCGTCAGCCGCCGCACGATGGTGTCGCCGGCAAACCACAGGCAGCAGCCGGACGCCATCAGCACCGTGAACGTCGCCACTTCACGCGATCGCGGAACGTCGCCTTCCTCACGCGCCTGCTCGAGGCGCTTCGGTGACGCGGCTTCGGTCTTTTCTGCGTCGCTGTCTTCCGACATCAATCAACTCCGGTGAAGTCCTGCAGCCTGGCTAGGCGCAATACGGACTGGGCATGACTCATTATCGGTTCAAGTGTGCGGACGCCATCGGCGGAACAGGGGCACAATTCCCCTGTATTTCCCTTTGCCTATAAGAAACTTAACGCGATTTGCGCGCCTCGGCCTGTTTCACCGTTTGTTCTATCGCGCCAAACAGGGACTTGCCATCATCGCCCAGCATCTCCAGGCGGACGACATCGCCGAACAGCAAATAGGGCGTGCCGACGACGCCATCGGCGATCATCTCCTGGTTACGTCGCTCAACGATACTGGAAAATCCCTTCTTGACTTCCTTGTTGGCGATCCCGCCCGCACTGACCACGCTGCCGGCGCGCGCATTGCGCGTCTGGCACAGATGGGCGAGCAATTGCGGGTAATTGAAGGCCATGTCGGCGCCCGCGTGGGGCTGACCCGTCAACTTGCCGTTCAGGCTGCAGCGCAGGGCGTAATGCACCTTGCCGCCGCGCCAGGCGTCGCCCAGCTCGTCGGGCGTGATGGCCACCGGCGAGCAGGCCATGGCCGGTTTCGCTTGCAGGAAGCCGTAGCCACTGGCTTGCTCATCGGGCGCCAGGTTGCGCAGGGTGATGTCGTTGACCAGCATCAACAGCTTGATGTTCAGGTGGGCCTGATCGGGCGTCGAGCCCATGGCCACGTCATCCGTGATGGCGGCGATGCCCGCTTCGTAGTCGATGCCCCACTGCTCGTGCGCCAGGGTGATGTCGTCGTGGGCACCGAGGAAATCGTCGCTGGCGCCCTGGTACAGGCGCGGCGCCTCGCGCAGATTGGCGGGCACCTCCACGCCTGCGGCCTTGCAGGCCCGCTCGATCTGCTGCAGATAGGACGCGCCCGCCACGCGCAAGCTGCTGCGCGGCAAGGGCGCCATGCAATTGGCGGGATCAAACTCGAAGGCGCGATGGCCGCGGCCGCTATTGATGGTCTGGTACAGCAAATCGAGCTGGGGCGCGATGAAACTCCAGTCGTCGAGCGCCTTTTGCAGGGTCGGGGCGATGCCATCGGCCAGATGGGCCGTTTTCAGGTCGCGCGAGACGACAGCCAGCTGGCCGTCGCGCGTGCCGTCTTTCAAAGTTGCTAATTTCATGTGGAGGAAACTTCGTCAAATGCAGGCAGTGGGGACGAGAGACGCCAAAAAGCCGGGACATTCCCGGCTTTGGCGGTCAGGCAGGATTTAGGCCAGCAGCGCGATCTGCTCTGGCGTCAGATAGCACCACTCGCCTTCCGCGATGCCCAGCGATTCCAGCGTCAGGCTGCCGATGGCGGAACGGTGCAGCGCGCTGCAATGGTTGCCGGCGGCGGCCAGCATGCGCTTGACCTGGTGGTATTTGCCTTGTTCGAGCACGATTTCGAGCTGGAATTCTCCGCGCTGGACGCAAACGAGGGCCGCCAGCGGGGCAGGCTCGTCGTGCAATTGCACGCCAGCCAATAGCTGCGCCACCAGTTCATCGGTCACGGGCGCTTGCGTGGTAGCCTGGTAAATCTTGGGAACGTGACGCTTCGGCGACGATTGTGCATGGATAAAGGGGCCATCGTCGGACATCAGCAGCATACCGGTCGTATCATGGTCGAGCCGGCCGACGGGCTGGACTTCGCGCCAGGTGAACTGTTCCGGCAGCAGGGTCAGCACGCCAGGGTGATGGCTGGGCTTGCGCGAGCATTCGAAGTTGGCGGGTTTGTTCAGCGCCAGGTACAGATGTGCGCGATACACCCACTCTTCTTCGAACACGTGCAGCACCAGGCCTTCGGTCTCGACGGTGGTGCGGTAATTGGTCTGGGTGACGCCATCGATGACGACATCGCCATCCTCGATGAGGGAACGGCAATATTTACGGGTGCCAAAACCCTGCGATTGCAGGATGCGGTCTAGGGATAATTTACTCATGGGCGTGACTTTACCAGAAGCGGCTGGCAGCGTGAAGCGGCGGCGCCAGCGGCATCAAACTATGGCGCATGCAGAAATACCAAAAAGAACAAGGTGAGATTTGGCGAGAAATGATTGATTCCTTTGAGAAATATCAAGCGCCCGAAATATCGCCTTGATAGACTGAAACTTCGTTAGGAATCCGCCTAATGTACTTTAGGAATTGTGGCAGACGCCACCCCTCATAAGGACATCGTATGAAGCATACCGATACCATCGCCTTACAAGGCAGCATCGCCGACATGCGCCAGCGCATCGCCGCAGAACAGGCGGCCATGCACAAGGTCAGACTCGGCGTGGCGCGCTGGAGCAACGCCGCCGCGCCGCGGGAGGCGGATGCGCCGCCAGCGCCAGCCCGCCAGACGCACTGGCATGCCGAGGCGCAATGCCATTTCATGTGCTGGCTGGAACAGGGCGGTTTCATGCACGCGGATGCGGATGCGGCAGCCGATAACGTGAGCGCAACCGCCATGACGGACACGCCGCCCGATACCGGCAGCACAGCAACGGCGCCAGCCCGGCAAGCAGCCACCCCGCCGCAGCCTGCCCACTGTAACGGCTGCGCCGCCTGAACGCGCCGCCATCGAACCAGCCATGCCCTGCCCTCGCATGCCTGCCTTGCCAGCTCGCCCAGACAACGCAACAATATCGACTCGCACCAGCCCATCGAGCACGCACAAAAGGGAACGGCGGCATTGCGCCGCCGTTCCCAAGCCCCATCGGGACTTTAGTGAGGAATGTAAATTCACTCAAAACCACATCTGCGATGCGGCGAGTAGTTCCAAGACCTGCCAATCAAGTTAGTACTGACAACATAGTTGATATATCGCCCCTCCTTGAAAAGAACTACGCTTTCACTATAGCCCAAGCAGCCCTGTTTTCAAGTCAATTTACCACCTTATTGAAAATCATTCTCGACTGGCTTGCCTGCCAGCCAAGAGTGATGTCCTCAGCGCAACGCCGGTTGTGACTGCTGCACGGCCGCCTTCATGGCGCCGGCACCCATGGCGGCGCCAAACTTCTTCAGCACCCGTTCCGGCAAGCCTTCATGCTGCGTGTAGTCGACGATGTCTTCCGCTTTGACGACGTCGCGCGCCACGCTGTCGACCGTGCCGAAATCGTCGGCCAGGCCCATTTCCACGGCTTTCGCGCCCGTCCAGTACAGGCCGGAGAAGGTATCCGGTGTTTCCTTCAGGCGCTTGCCCCGTCCCGTGCGCACGACGTCGATGAACTGCTGGTGGATTTCATTGAGCATGCCTTGCGCATACGCCTTGTGCTTTTCCGTCAGGGGACTGAACGGGTCCATGAAGCCCTTGTTCTCGCCCGCCGTCAGCAGCCGGCGCTCGACGCCGACCTTTTCCATCACGCCCGTAAAACCGAAGCCATCCATCAGCACGCCGATGGAACCGACCACGCTGGCCTTGTTGACGTAGATGCGGTCGGCGGCGGCGGCGATGTAATAGCCGCCCGAGGCGCACATTTCATCGACCACCACATATAAAGGCTTGTCGGGATAGCCCTTGCGCAGGCGCTGCATCTCGTCGACGATCATGCCGGCCTGCACGGGACTGCCGCCCGGACTATTAATATGCAGCACCACGGCCACGGAACCGGCATCGGAAAATGCCTTGTCCAGCGCGGGGATGACGACGGCGGCCGAGCCGCTGCCTTCGGACTCGATGGCACCGCTGATGTCGATCAGGGCCGTGTGACGGCCCAGGGTCTCGCTGTCGTCGGCCGTGTTGTACTCATAAAACACCCACAGGGCGAACAGCACGATCAGCAGGCCGAAGAGCTTGAAAAAGATGCTCCAGCGGCGGTGCGCGCGTTGCTCTTGCAAAGTGGCAAATACCAGCTTTTCCAGCACGTCGCGCTCCCAGTGTCCCGCAGGGGCGCCGTGGCCGGCGGCTGGCGCGCTGCTGTCCAGCTTGTCATTCGTGTTATCGCTCATGGTTCACTTTGCTTAAATTACATAAGGCCTGCCCCGGCTTCAGGCCGGCAGCGGCTGGACATACTCGTCGGGTTGCCAGTACAGCTGGCCATCGCGTTCGGCCACGGCAATCGGACGCAAGCGCCCGCCCTTGCAGGGACCGCCCGCGCACAAGCCGCTTTCCGGCACATAGATGGCGCCATGCGTCGAACACATCAGGTACAAGCCGCTGGACTCGAAGAACTCGCCCTCTGCCCAGTCCAGTTCGATCGGCACGTGGGCGCAGCGGTTCAGGTAGCCATACGCCTTGCCGCCATGGCGCACGACAAAGCCGGTGGTCGCTTCGCCACCGGCCGAGACGGGAAAGCGCACGCCCTTGCCGCCATCGGCGACAGCGTCGGCGGCGCAAATGAATACATCGACAACCTCGTTCATCATGCGTGCTCGCTCAGCCATTGGTGCAGCTCGGCCACCGTGGCAGCCGAATACAGGGGATTGCAAGCTTGCAACTGCTCCACCGGATGCGCTCCATACTCTACGGCAATACTGGCCGCGCCTGCATTGCTTGCCATCAACAAATCATGACTGGTGTCGCCGATCATCACGGTGCGGCGCATATCCTGCCCCAGTTCCCGCGTCAGCTCCTGCAGCATGGCCGGATGGGGCTTGGAAAAGGTTTCATCGGCGCAGCGCGTCGCATCGAACAGCGACAGCAGCTTGACGGCATTCAGCGAACGGTTCAGGCCGACGCGGCTCTTGCCCGTGGCCACCGCCAGGAAATACGCTTGCTGCGAGAGTTCCTGCAGCATTTCGTAGACGCCTGGAAACAGCGCCAGTTCGTGGTCGCGCGACAGATAGTGATAGCGGTAGCGTTCCGCCATGCGCGCATGGTATTTCGGCTCCACGTCGGGCATCACCAGCTGCATGGCTTCCTGCAAGCCCAGGCCGATCACGTGCGAAGCGAGCAACTCGGTGGGAATTGGCAAGCCCAGGTCTTTGGCCGATGCCTGGATGCACTTGACGATGGTCGAGGTACTGTCTATCAGCGTACCGTCCCAATCGAAGACGATCAGATCAAATTGCTTTCTTGCCATGTTTCCCGACGGCATAGCCGCCGGCTCCTTGAGAATGAATAATGGCCTCACTATCTTGTGGATAGTCCCGGCCACACTTATCGTGCAGCAACGGCCAATGGTTTGCCCAAGCTTACCAAGAAACGCTCGCATTCGGCAGCCAGCGGCGCGTTCAGTGTCATCGTCTTGCCCGTTTCAGGGTGTGTAAACGTGATCTGGTGCGCGTGCAGGAACATGCGTTTCAGGGCCCCGCGCGTGCTGTCGGCTTTCAACAGGGCACGGTTGAGGGCAAAGTCGCCATATTTATCGTCGCCGGCGATGGGGAAACCGGACGAGGACAGGTGCACGCGGATCTGGTGCGTGCGTCCCGTCTTCAATTCCGCTTCCAGCAAGGCGAAGTTGTGATATTTATGCAACAGTGAAAACACCGTGTGCGACGCCAGGCCATCGGCTTGCACGGCCACCCGGCGCTCGCCTTCGGCCGTCGTATATTTATGCAACGGCAACTTGATATGCTGGCGCGCATTCTTCCAGTCGCCGGCCACCAGCACCAGATAGCGCTTGTCCGTGACGCCGTCGCGCATCTGCTCGTGCAAATTCGTCAATGCCGTGCGTTTCTTTGCCAGCAACAGCAAGCCGGACGTGTCGCGGTCCAGGCGGTGCACCAGTTCGAGGAACTTGGCGTCGGGGCGCGAGGCGCGCAATTGCTCGATCACGCCGAACGAGACGCCCGAGCCGCCATGCACGGCCACGCCGGCCGGCTTGTCGATGACGAGCAGCTGCGCATCTTCGAAGATAATCTTGAACTCGGCGGCCGGCGCGCCCGTGGCGGCCTTTTCGGCCACGCGCACGGGTGGAATGCGCACCACGTCGCCAGCGGCGAGACGGTACAGCTGATCGATACGGCCTTTATTCACCCGCACTTCTCCCGATCGCAAGATCCGGTAGATGTGGCTTTTAGGCACTCCCTTGCACACTCTTAATAAGTAGTTGTCGATGCGCTGGCCTGCTTCTTCCTCGGCGATCGTTACGAATTGGGCTTGCGGCTGAACCGGGGGTGTTGAAGGGGGAACAACATCATTTTGACTCTTCATTTACTATGTCTTCCCAGAAATCTCTCTAAGTCCTTCATTTTGAATATATAATTGTTTTTGCTGCGGCCCTGGCTGCTGCGAGTGTAAGAATAAAAGCACATTTTACACAGGGGCGTCTCCACCGGCCTCGCCAAATTGCAAATTCGGTGGAAAAAAATGTATATGCACCATCGCTGCGCGAATCAAGGTTGCACCGTAGTTGTAATCGGATAACGCGTGGAGATGCTGAAGTGAGTGTGGGATTATAAGGATAAGTACCCGTTAGCGCGACTTATCGAGTCGGGCTCGCGGGTTGATGAAGTTGATAACGCTTGCCGTTTTCGCCAAACCCCGTATGTGGCCAAATACTGAGGGTTGTCGATGAATAGGCTGAGGCCAAGCCTCGCCATCGCGATCCCTGTAATGAGCCGGCTAACGATTTTGGCTCTGAATTTGCTGACCACTTGCATTCTCTGCCCCCGATGCAGTTCATTCTCATCCGGGCTGTTTCAGATGAGTTGCAAGTGTCCTGTGCACTCGGCATGACGATCGACCTCACCGCGCCTGTTGCGGCCGTAACGTATACCTCGTACGCGTTGTTGCTCCGCACGCCTGGGCATTTCCCCCGCCAGCACTCCCGTTCTCGCATATATCCCTGTACTTCGCCGCTTCCCCGGAAGCGGCTTTGAGATGGCCTACGGGTCGCGGAGTTATAAAAATGAAACGCATGTTGTTTAATGCCACGCAGCAAGAAGAACTGCGCGTAGCGATTGTCGACGGACAAAAACTGATCGACATCGATATCGAGACAGCCGGGCGCGAACAGCGCAAATCCAACATCTACAAGGGCGTGATCACGCGCATCGAGCCATCGCTCGAAGCGTGCTTCGTCAGCTATGGCGAAGACCGCCACGGCTTCCTGCCTTTCAAGGAAGTTGCCCGCACGTATTTCCGCGAAGGCGTCGACGTGCGTAACGCTTCCGTCAAGGAAGCGCTGCGCGAAGGCCAGGAAATCATGGTGCAAGTGGAAAAGGAAGAGCGCGGCAACAAGGGCGCCGCCCTGACCTCGTTCGTCTCGCTGGCCGGCCGTTACCTGGTCCTGATGCCGAACAACCCGCGTGGCGGTGGCGTATCGCGCCGCGTGGAAGGCGAAGAGCGCCAGGAATTGCGCGAAACCATGGATAAACTGGACTTGCCCGCTGGCATGTCCGTTATTGCCCGCACCGCCGGCATCGGCCGCAACGTCGATGAACTGCAGTGGGACTTGAATTACCTGATGCAACTGTGGCGCGCCATCGAAGGCGCAGGCAAATCGGCCAACGGCGCTTTCCTGATCTACCAGGAATCGTCGCTCGTCATCCGCGCCATCCGCGACTACTTCCAGCCCGACATCGGCGAGATCCTGATCGACACCGACGAGATCTACGACCAGGCGCACCAGTTCATGAGCCACGTGATGCCCGACATGGTGCACCGCGTAAAACGCTACAGCGACGACGTGCCGCTGTTCTCGCGCTTCCAGATCGAACACCAGATCGAGACGGCGTACAGCCGCACCGTGCCGCTGCCATCGGGCGGCGCCATCGTGATCGACCATACGGAAGCGCTGGTGTCCGTCGACGTCAACTCGGCCCGCGCCACGCGCGGCTCGGACATCGAAACGACCGCCTTCAACACCAACTGCGAAGCGGCCGAAGAAGTGGCCCGCCAGCTGCGCCTGCGCGACCTGGGTGGCTTGATCGTCATCGACTTCATCGACATGGAAGTGGCAAAAAATCAGCGCGAAGTGGAACAGCGCCTGAAAGATGCGCTGCACCATGACCGTGCCCGTGTACAAATGGGCAAGATTTCGCGTTTCGGCCTGATGGAACTGTCGCGCCAGCGCCTGCGCCCTTCGCTGTCCGAAGGCTCGCACGTGACGTGCCCGCGCTGCTCCGGCACCGGCCACATCCGCGATACGGAATCGTCCGCCCTGCAGGTGCTGCGCATCATCCAGGAAGAGGCGATGAAGGAAAACTCGGCCACCATCCACGTGCAAGTGCCCGTCGATGTGGGCGCCTTCCTGCTCAACGAAAAGCGCGGCGAAGTGCTGAAGATCGAGAACCGCCACCGCATCGCCGTGATCCTGATTCCGAACAAGCATCTGGAAACGCCGCACTACAAGCTGGAACGCATCAAGCACGACGATCCGCGTCTGGAAGACAGCCAGGCCAGCTACAACCTGGCCGAAAGCGCTGAAACCGACATGGCTTACAGCAAGCGCCAGAAGGAAGAAGCCAAGCCGCGCCAGGAAGCCGTCGTCAAGACGATCACGCCTGACCAGCCGGCACCGCTGGTCGAGCGCAAGCCTGTCGAAGCGAAACCGGCTCCGGTGGCCGCGCCTGCCGCACCTCAGGGCCTGATCGCCAAGATCATCAGCTTCTTCACCGGCGCACCGGCACCGGTGGCACCGGCACCTGCACCTGTTGCTCCAGCCAAACCGGCCGGCGCCGACCGCGGCGACCGCAACAGCCGTGGCCCGCGTGGCCGTGGCCGCAACGGCAAGCCTGGCCGCGAAGAACGCGAACCAGGCCAGGCCCGTCCTGCCCAGGACGATGCTGCCAAGGAAGCCGAAGCACTGGAAAAGGCGGCCCGTCCGCCACGCCCACCGCGTCCGCCACGCGAACCGCGTGAAGCGGGCGAGGCAATGGCAGCACCACGCGAACGCGGCGAGCGTCCTGAACGCGCGGAACGCCCTGAGCGCGCAGAGCGCCCGGAACGCGCCGAACGTCCGCCACGCCAGCCACGCGAAGGCCGCGAACCACGCGCCGACAAGGCTATTGTTGCTGAAGTGAAAGCTGAAGAGCTGGCCCTGGTTGGCGCTACCGCCAGTGCCGTCAACGTCGTCGTGCCGTCAAGCGGTCCGGACGCTGATGCAGCACCAATGAGCTTGCTGAAAGCGCCGGCGAATGCCGGCCCTGAAGGCGAAGAGACGGAAAACGACGTGGAAGGCGAAGAACCGCGCCGCCGCCGTCGTCGTGGTGGCCGCAACCGCAACCGCCGCGACCGCGAAACGGGCGAGCTGATCGAATCGGCAAATGGCGAGAACGAAGGCCAGGAAGCGCCAGTCATCAGCTTTACGGTCGCTCCGGCGCCGGAAGCTGCCGCTGAGGCTACCCCGGTCGCCGTCGTGGCTGCCGCCGCTGTCGTCGCCGTCGCTGCGCCAGTGGAAGCGGCTGTCGAAACCGCTCCTGCCGTCGTGGCAGAAGTGCTCGAAGTAGTGGAAGTGGTCGACGTAGCCAAGGTTGAAGAAGCCCCTCCTGCCGCTGAAGTGATCGTACCGGCAGCCCCGGTGGAGGCCGTCGTTGCTGTAGCGCAAGCTGAACCAGCCGCTGCCGAACCTGCACCAGCTGCCGAGTACAGCTTTGCCGAGAAAGCGGCACCAGCACCCGCTGAAATCATCGTCGAAGCCGTGCCGGTCGTGGAAGCTGCGCCGCTGGTGGAAGCCATCGCCGTGATCGAGGAAGCACCAGCGCCAGTGGCTGAAGCGGCGCCTGCCGTGGTGGAAGCTGCTCCGGAGGTGGTTGCTCCTGTTCCTGCTCCTGCTCCTGTCGTTGCTCCGGCACCGGCTCCTGCCGCGCCGCTGGACTTGAGCGCAGTGCTCGGTTCGGCCGGCCTGACCCTGGCTGCCACCGATCCGGAAAAGCTGCGCCTGGCGCAGGAAGCCGCTGCCAAGGCCGTCGCTCCCGTGCGCAAGCCGCGCGAACGCAAGCCATTGCCGCCGCAATCGGATGAGCCGTTGATCCAGGTCAACACGCAACGTCCATAAGCGCGCCGGGTTCGCCCAGCCGCCAATGATGAAAGGGGGAGCTCAGGCTTCCCCTTTTTTACGTCCACTTCCTTGCCAGCCAGCCGCCATGCACGACAACGCCAACCTTCCCCGTCCCGCCCCCGTCAGCCTGCGCAGCGCCTTCTGGTACTGGCTCAAGCTGGGCTGCGTCAGCTTTGGCGGCCCGGCCGGGCAAATCGCCATGATGCATGCGGAACTGGTGGAAAAGCGGCGCTGGATTTCCGAACAGCGCTTCCTGCACGCCCTCAATTACTGCATGCTGCTGCCGGGACCGGAAGCGACCCAGCTGGCCATCTACATCGGCTGGCTGATGCACCGCACGCGTGGCGCCCTGGTGGCCGGCCTGCTATTCCTGCTGCCCTCGCTGCTGGTGCTGATCGTCCTGTCCTGGCTCTACATGGCGTATGGCCACGTGGGCGCCGTCGCCGGCATTCTGTACGGCATCAAACCGGCCGTCGTCGCCATCGTGCTGGCGGCCGCCTGGCGCCTGGGCCGGCGCACCTTGCGCAGTCCCGGCCTGATCGCCATCGCGGCGGGCGCATTTGTCGCCATCGCCGCGCTACAGCTGCCATTTCCACTGATCGTGCTCGCCGCCGCCCTGCTCGGCATGGCGGGCGGGCGCTGGCTGCCGGCCCACTTTCATGCCAGCAGCACGCAACACGGCGGCGCGGCCCGCTACGGCGCCGCCCTGATCGATGACGACACGCCAACGCCACACCATGCGCGCTTCAGCTGGCCGCGCCTGCTCGGCACGGCCGCCGTGGGCCTGGCGCTGGCCTTCCTCGCCTGGCTGGGTCTGGCGCTGGCGGGTGGCGCGGACCAGCCGCTGGCGCAGATGGGCGTGTTTTTCAGCAAGGCCGCCCTGCTCACGTTTGGCGGCGCGTATGCCGTGCTGCCCTACCTGGTGCAGGGCGCCGTCGACCACTACCACTGGATCAGCAGCGCGCAAATGATGGATGGCCTGGCCCTGGGCGAAACGACGCCCGGCCCCCTGATCATGATCGTCGCCTTCATCGGTTTTGTCGGCGGCTGGAGCCATGCCGCAGGCATCGCTGGTGAACACCTGTGGCTGGCAGGCGTGTGCGGCGCCCTGGTCGCCAGCTGGTTCACCTTCCTGCCCTCGTTCATCTTCATCCTCGCCGGCGCGCCGCTGGTGGAAGCGTCGCGCGGCAATTTGCGCCTGAGCGCGCCGTTGACGGCCATCTCGGCGGCCGTGGTGGGCGTCATCGCCAGCCTGGCCCTGTTCTTTGGCCGCCATGTCTTCTGGCAAGCAAACCCGCTGCCGCACTGGGACTGGCTGGCGATGCTCATCGCGCTGGCGGCCGGCGTGGCGCTGCTCAGGTTTCAAGTGAGCACCATCAAATTGCTGCTCGCCTGTGCCATCTTCGGCCTCGTGCTATCGTATCTGCCTTGACCGATTTAACGTAAGTGGTATCACCTTTCATGGCTGACAAGATTATCTACCTCGCCGAGGCCCGCAACGGGGCCTTGGCGATCCCCGCGCGGCTGGAAAGTCCCAGCGGCAACGTGGCCGACAGCCTGGGCCGGCCCCTGCACGACTTGCGCATCTCGATTACCGACCGCTGCAATTTTCGTTGCGTGTATTGCATGCCGAAGGACGTGTTCGACAAGAACCACGTGTATCTGCCGCACACGGACTTGCTGTCGTTCGAGGAAATCACGCGCGTGGCGCGCCTGTTCGTCGCGCACGGCGTGGAAAAGATCCGCCTGACGGGCGGCGAGCCGCTGCTGCGCAAGAATATCGAAAAGCTCATCGCCATGCTGGCCGAGCTGCGCACGCCCTCGGGCCAGCCGCTGGACCTGACCCTGACGACCAATGGTTCCTTACTGGCCAGAAAGGCGCAAGCCTTGAAGGATGCGGGCCTGAACCGTGTCACCGTGTCGCTCGATTCGCTCGACGACGCCACCTTCAAGCGCATGAACGACGTCGACTTCGCCGTGGCCGACGTGCTGCAGGGCATCGATGCGGCGCACCAGGCAGGACTCGGCCCCATCAAGATCAACATGGTCGTCAAGGCCGGCATGAACGAGCAGGAAATCGTGCCCATGGCGCGCCACTTCAAGGGCACGCCCTACATCTTGCGCTTCATCGAATACATGGACGTGGGCGCGTCGAACGGCTGGAACTTGCAGGAAGTCATCCCGTCCGCGGAAGTGGTGCGCCGCATCGGTGCACACATGCCCTTGCTGCCCATCAACCCCAACTACACGGGCGAGACGGCGGCGCGCTGGCGCTATGCGGATGGCGGCGGCGAGATCGGCCTCATTTCCAGCGTCACGCAAGCGTTCTGCGCCGACTGCAGCCGCGCCCGCCTCTCGACCGAGGGCAAGCTGTACACGTGCCTGTTCGCCAGCAGCGGCCACGACTTGCGCAGCCTGCTGCGCGGCGGCCACAGCGACGCGGAAATTTCATCGGCCGTGGCGCAGCTGTGGCGTGGCCGTGGCGACCGCTATTCGCAATTGCGCACCAGCCAGACGGATTTGACGGGCGGCGCGCTTGAGCACGGTAAAAAGAAAGTGGAAATGTCGTACATCGGCGGCTGAATCAGGCGCGGCGCACGCCCGCCGCTGCTACCATGGCGCATGCACCCACTTCCTACCTGACATGATCAACACACACGACATTACCGGCCTGATCCTGGCCGGCGGCCTCGGCACGCGCATGGGCCAGCGCGACAAGGGCATGCTGCCCCTGCATGGCCAGCCCCTGGCCCGCCACGTGCTGCAGCGCCTGGCGCCGCAAGTGGGCCAACTGGCCATCAGCGTCCACGCGGATGCCGGCGAGTACGCGCGCTTCGGCCTGTCCGTGTGGCCGGACGCACTGCCGGGCCAGCTCGGTCCGCTGGCAGGTTTACACAGCGGCATGCAGCACGCCGGCACGCCCTACCTGCTGACCGTACCGTGCGACTCGCCCCTGCTGCCGCCCGACCTGGCCACGCGCCTGGCGGCCGGTTTGAGCGACAGCGATGCCGACCTGGCCATCGCCGTCACCGAAGAGATCGATGCGGCGACGGGTCAGACGGTGCGCCGCCCACATCCCGTCTTTTGCCTGGTGAAAACATCGGCCCTGCCCCAGCTCGATGCGTATCTGCGCAGCGGAGAGCGCCGCATGCGCACCTGGCACGGCCCCTTGAAACTGGCCGAAGTGCTGTTCGAGAACAATAGCGCGTTCGGCAACATCAATACCCCGGACGAACTGGCCGCCCTGCAGGCGCAGGGCTTGAGCGTGCCGATGGCGCAAGCCATCCTGGCCGACGCCGTCGCCCCCGTCGCCGACATCGACGAGCTGCCGTTGCCGCAAGCGCTCGAGCGCATCCTGGCGGCCGACATCGTCTCGCCCATCAGCGTGCCCGCGCACGACAATTCCGCCATGGATGGTTACGCGCTGCATGGCGCGGACCTCGGTGGCGACGCGCCCGTGACCCTGGCTGTGGTCGACACCATCCTGGCCGGCCGCCCCGGCACGGTCAACGTGGGGCGCGGGCAATGCGCGCGCATCATGACGGGCGCCGTCATGCCGGATGGCTGCGACAGCGTGGTGCCGCAGGAACTGGTGCGGCAAGCCAGCGAGCACAGCATCACCGTGGCGCCGGACTGCATCCGCGCCGGCGACAACCGCCGCTTCAAGGGCGAGGACTTGATGCAAGGCCAACCTGCGCTGCTGCAGGGCAAGATACTCGGCCCGGCCGAACTGGGTCTGCTGGCATCGCTGGGCATCGCCACGGTGCCCTTGCGCCGCCGGCTGCGCGTGGCCTTCTTTTCCACCGGCGACGAATTGCGCTCGATCGGCGAGCCGCTGGACGCGGGCTGCATCTACGACAGCAACCGCTACACCCTGCTGGGCATGCTGACCCGCCTCGGCTGCGAGGTGCTCGACATGGGCATCGTCAAGGACAATCCGCAAGCGCTGGAAGCGGCCCTGCGCGGCGCCTGCGCGCAGGCTGACATCATCATCACCTCGGGCGGCGTGTCCAGCGGCGCGGCCGATTTTACGCGCGACATCCTCGCGCGCCTCGGTGAAGTGGCCTTCTGGCAAATCAACATGCGCCCGGGCCGCCCCATGGCCTTTGGCCGGATTGCCAGCGAGGGCGAGACGGCATTGCTGCTGGGCCTGCCCGGCAACCCGGTGGCCGTGATGGCGGCGTTCTATTTCCTCGCCCGCCCGACCCTGCTGCGCCTGATGGGCGCCGATGCGGACACGTCCCCCCTGCCGCTGCTGCAGGTGGCGGCGCAAGCGCCGATGCGCAAGAAACGGGGCCGCACGGAATACCAGCGCGGCATCGTCGAGCGCGGCGCGGACGGACGCCAGCACGTGCGCGTGACGGGTGCGCAAGGCTCGGGCATCCTGCGCTCGATGACGCAAGCCAATTGCATGATCGTGCTGCACGAGGCGCAAGGCCACGTGGCGGCCGGCGACCTGGTCGACATCGTGCTGTTCCATGGATTGATGTAAGCCCCCCCCCTCCTCCCCCTCAACGGCCCGCCCTGCGCGGGCCGTTTACATTGCCCCTTCGCAATCAAATTCCCTGTACGGCAGCCGCTCCCAGAACCAAGATAAAAATATTAATCTTTTCTCATTAAAATAAATCAATAAACACAACATTAATTGTAATAATTTTATTTATTAGTTGATATTGAAGTTTCTTCGGTGATAACATTCGAACTCGTACAAAAAGTTCAATTTTGATATTGTTTTCATGGGGAAACTAATAATGAGACACCGTTCATGGATCGCGGGCGCCAGCATGCTGGGAGCGGCTTGCCTGCTTGGCATGCTGTCCCTGGCGCCGCTGCCCGCCTATGCCAAAGGGGCACCACGGGCCGACGTGCTGGAACACTGCAGCTGGAACCGGCCCGGCGTCGACCCGTTCATGGGCGACGTGGTGGCGGCCGTGGACCGGTATCCGGACATCGCGCCGCAAGTCCGCGAAGAGTTGAAGGCGCGCATGCGCGCGCGCCAGTATGATGAAATCGTCGTGATCAGCCGCGACGCCATCCGCGGCAAGGGCAATTACAACGCGCGCATCAGCGACATGCATTTCGGCCCGGGCCGCGTCTGCCGCAATGTCACGCGCGCGGGGTGGAGCGAACAGATGCAGGAACGGGGACTCGTGTATTGCGTGCAGGGACAATGCATCCTCGTGCCGACGATCTGCCGCAACGTCAGCCGCATCACGCAGGCACCCGCATCGGCGCCACCGGCGGCAGGCGGTGCCGCTCCCGGCGGCGGCGCGCCCGTTGCCGCCGCGCCCGCCGCCCCGGAAGCGGCAGGCGTGCCCCTGATCGACAATCCCGACGCCTTGCGCGGCGGTTCCTTCACGGGCGGCGCCGTGCCGCCCGAGGTGGCCAGCATTCCTTTCCTGCCCTTCGATTATGTGCGTACCGCTGGCGGCATCGCGCCGCCTGCCGGCATGGGCGGCGGCGGAGGAGGAGGTGGTGGCGGCGGTGGCCTGCCGCCAGACCAGGGCAGCAGCATCATCGTGCCGCCCACCGTGATCCTGCCGACGCTGCCGCCTACCGGCCCGACAGTCCTGCCGGCCGTACCGGAACCGCAAACCTGGGGCATGCTGCTGGCAGGACTGGCGCTGGTCGCCTATGCCGCGCTGCGCCGCAGGCAAGCGCCAGCGGCCTGAACGACAATCCTACTCGCCGTCGCCTGGCAAGCTGGCATCCGTCGCTCCCAGCAGCAAGGCGGCCGCCTCGCCCGGCAAGGCTTCCACGGATTTCAATTTGCGCGCCATCTGCCGGCTGCGCACTTCCGCGCTTTCGATATTCTTCGCCGCCTTTTCCAGGGTCAGCCGGGTTTGCGACAGCACGTCGCCGAACTTGCCGAACTCCGTCTTGACGGCGCCCAGCACCTGCCACACTTCCGACGAGCGCTTTTCCAGCGCCAGGGTGCGGAAACCCATCTGCAGGCTGTTGAGCAAGGCCGTCAAGGTGGAAGGTCCGGCGATGCTGACCCGGTGCACGCGCTGCAATTCGTCGGCCAGTCCCGGACGGCGCAGCACTTCCGCATACAAGCCTTCCGTGGGCAGGAACAGGATGGCAAAGTCGGTGGTCTGCGGCGGCGCCAGGTATTTCTCGGCGATGGTTTTCGCCTCGCCCCGCACGGCCCGTTCCAGTTCGCGGCCGGCCTGGGCCACGCCGTCGGCATCGGCCCGCTCGGCCGCGTCGACCAGGCGCTCGTACTGTTCCTTGGGAAACTTCGCATCGATCGGCATCCACACGGGCGGCCCGCCATCGAGCATGCCCGGCAGCTTCAGCGCGAATTCCACGCGCGCGCCGCTGCCGGGCAGCGTTTCCACGTTCTTCGCGTACTGGTCGACAGTGAGTACCTGCTCCAGCAGCATTTCCAGCTGCACTTCGCCCCAGGTGCCGCGCGTCTTGACGTTGGTGAGCACCCGCTTCAGGTCACCCACGCCCAGCGCCAGCTGCTGCATTTCACCGAGACCCTGGTGAACTTTTTCCAGCCGCTCCGACACTTGCTGGAACGATGCACTGAGGCGCGTTTCCAGGGTGGCGTGCAGTTTCTCGTCGACCGTCTTGCGCATCTCTTCCAGGCGCGCGCCGTTGTCGGCCTGCAAGTCGCGAATCTTGTTTTCCAAGGTGGCGCGCACTTCCAGCATGCGCTGCGCATTCGATTCCGTCAGCTGCGCCAGGGTTTGATTGGTACT
Source organism: Janthinobacterium sp. JF4 (assembly GCF_059617925.1). Classification (NCBI taxonomy): domain Bacteria; kingdom Pseudomonadati; phylum Pseudomonadota; class Betaproteobacteria; order Burkholderiales; family Oxalobacteraceae; genus Janthinobacterium; species Janthinobacterium sp. JF4. The sequence continues at coordinate 119,831 of NZ_JCAQAV010000007.1, forward strand.
CTCGGCAAAGCGCGCCAGGCTTTGCGCCTGTTCTTCGCGTCCGACTTTCCCCTGCGCCTGCATCTGCGTGCGCAGGCCGTCGAGCTGTTGCAGGGTCGCCGCCTGGAATTGCGCCAGGCCGGTGGCCATATCCTGGCGCGCCGCTTGCGCCGACGCCTGCAATTGCAGCCGCACTTCGCGCTCGACCCGGTCGATGCGGTCCAGGCTTTGCTGCTGGTGCTGCTGCACCAGGGCCAGGGTGGTGGCGCCATCGCCGGCCGCGCCACGCGGGCGCAGCAAGATCAATAGCAACAAGACGATGGCGACGATGGCGGCGCCCAGCAGGCTGTAAAACTCGATTGGGCTCATGGGTCTCAGTCAGGTTTGTTGCGCATCCAGTCGGCCGTCTGATAGAACGATTCCATCAGGCGCACGCGCAAGGACTCTTCGATGCCCGTGTCTTCCATGGCCCAGGCCATGGCGCGCAGCCACTGGTCGCGCTCGCTCGTGCCGATGGCGTAGGGCAAGTGACGGGCGCGCAGGCGCGGGTGGCCGAATTTCTCGATATACAAATCCGGTCCGCCCATCCAGCCCGTCAGGAAGAAATACAGCTTGTCGCGCGAACCGTCCGTCGAGGGCGGATGCATGACGCGGATGCCGGCGAACTCGGGCTCGAGTTCCATCAAGTCATAAAAACGGTCGACCATTTCGCGCAGCACGGGGGCGCCGCCGATGGTCTCGTACAGGGTGGGGGCAGTGGTATCAGTCATGGCCGCCATGATAGCGCAAGCGCCAGCGGCCCATGCGGCGCCCGCTGCTACTGCCGGAATAAAGAGCAATATACTTGACTGATCAAGCTTATATCAACTACTATTCAACTTTTACACACAAACGGCTAAACCATGTCGACCACCGCAGAATCCCACTTGATGCGCAATAGCAACTTCCGCTGGCTGCTGGGCGGCGGCCTGGTGTCCATGCTGGGCGACCAGTTCAGCATGCTGGCCCTGCCGTGGCTGGTGCTGAGCCTGACGGGCGATAGCCTCAGCCTGGGCATCGCCGTGGCCCTGATGGGCGCGCCGCGCGCCGTGCTCATCTTGCTGGGCGGCACGGTCGCCGACCGCTACTCTCCCCGGCGCGTGCTGCTGCTGAGCAAATTGGCCAATGCCGCCATCCTGCTGGCGCTGGCCGGGCTGCTGATGCTGGACCAGGCCAGCCTGGCGCTGGCGTATGCGGCCGCGCTGGCGCTCGGCATCGCTTCCGCCTTCGGCATTCCCGCAGGCACGGCCATCCTGCCGCAAGCCGTGCCGCCGCAGTCGCTGCAAACGGCCAACAGCCTGCAGATGGGTGCGCGCCAGTTGTCCTTGCTGGCCGGCCCCCTGCTGGCGGCGCTCGTGCTCGGCGCCCACGATGGTGCCCGTCACACCAGCATGGCGGCGCTGGCCGCCGCCTTTGCCATCGATGCGCTGACGTTTCTGTTCTCCGCCTGGACCTTGCGGCAAATCACCTTGCGGCAACTGGCCGTGGCGGCGGCACAGGGCATGTGGCGCGACATGGCGGCAGGCCTGGCCATGGTGTGGCGCGACATGCCCTTGCGCAGTTGCTATGTGTACTGGGCGGTGGTGGCGTTCTTCGTCATGGGGCCGCTGCAGGTGGCCTTGCCCGTACTGGCCAGCGAACGCCTGCACGGCGCCGCGGCGCTGGGTTTGCTGATGGGCGCGCACGGCGCGGGCACCCTGGCCGGCATGCTGGCGTCCAGCCTGGGCGGCGCCTGGCTGCGCCGCCATTTCGGCGCCACCTTGCTGGCCGCCGACGCCATCGTCGCCATCCTGCTGATGGCGCTGGGCCAGGTCAGCACGGCCTGGCAAGGCGCGGCCCTGCTGGCCGTCACGGGCATGCTGGGCGGCTATGTGCAGGTGGCCATCTTTACGTGGATACAGCGGCGCGTGGCGCCCGCCATGCTGGGCCGGGCGATGGCCCTGTTCATGGGCATCTTCCTGGGATTGGCGCCCCTGTCGGCGGCGGCCACGGGCGCACTGCTGCGCCACCTGAGCGTGAGCGAGCTGTTCTGCGGCGGCGGCGCCCTGCTGCTGGCCGCCGCCTTGGCCGCCGTCCTGTGGACGGACATTCCCCGCATCGGAACGAGCGATTACGTCATTTAACCTTAAGGCAGTCACAGCATGGATAAAACACGACAAGCGGCCCTGAAAGCGGCCTACCGGCAACAGCCGCCGCCGCTGGGCATCATCGCCCTGCGGCACCTGCCCAGCGGACGGACCTTGCTCGAATGCAGCCGTAACGCCCCAGGCATGCTGAACCGGCACCGCTTCGAACTGAACCTGGGCAAGCACCGCAATGCCCTGCTGCAGGCGGACTGGCGGCGCGATGGCGCGGCGGCCTTTTCCTGCGAGATCATCGACAGCGTCAAGCTGCTAGATGACCCCGCCTTCGATGCGGACGCCGAACTGGGCGCCCTGCTGGCCCTGCACCGCGCGCACTGGCTGGAACAGGGTCAGCCACTGTATTGAGCGGCAGTGCATTACACTTGCGTACTCAAGCACTTCGCAGTCAATACAAAGGATGGCATGAACGATCACACTCCCCTCTCGCAGGACAGCGATGGCGCGCTGAATTTTTGCCTGCGCCTGGCGCGCGCCCAGGCGCTCATCGTGCGCCGCTTCGACAGCATCCTCGGCAATCTGCATGGTTTGAGCTTTGGCGACTATCAATTGCTGTACCACTTGCAGCGCGCGCCCGGTGGCCGCCTGCGCCGCATCGACCTGGCCGAGCGCCTGGCGCTGACGGCCTCGGGCATCACGCGCTCGCTGATGCCGCTGGAAAAGATTGGCCTGGTGGCGCGCCAGGCCGATGCCCGCGATGCGCGCGTCGGCTATGCCGTCATCACGGAGGCGGGACAAGCCCTGCTGGTCCACGCCGATGCGACGGCGCAGGCGCTGGGCCAGGAATTGCTGGGCAGCGCCAGCGCGGAACAGCTGGCACCGCTGTCCAGGCTGCTGGCTGGCATCGCCGGCAGCTAGCCCGCAAACGGCTGACGCATCATCCTTACACCAGCGCCAGCTTGCGCAAACGCCGCGTCGATGGCCAGCGCGCCATGCCCGTTTCATCGCGGATGGCGGCGCAGGCGGCCAGCACGCTTGCGCACTCATCCTCGCGCAAGCCCGCGTTCAGGGTCAGGCGCACCAGCGAACGGTTTTTCGGTGTGGCCGGCGCGCAGAAGACGGCGCCGTAGATGCCATGCCGTTGCAGCGCCTTGCGCAATATCAAGGTATCAGGTTCGCTGCCCGCTTCCAGCGCGATGATCTGTTCGCTGCCGTCGCTGACGTTGTAGCCAAGCTCAGCCAGCCCCTGGCGCAGCTGCACGCTGTGGTGGCGCAGGGCGGCGCGGCGGGCATCGGCGGCGCGGATGAAATCGAGCGCCGCATCGAACCACGCCAGCTCGTGTTCCAGCAGGCAGGAGCTGAAGATGGCAGGCCGCGAGGCAGACAAAAAATAGCCCTTGAAGCGGGCCGAACAGGTAATCAGCCCGGCCCGGCCCGCAAATGCCTTGGCCAGTGACGCCGTGCGGAAATGCACGCGCCCGGCCAGGCCCAGCTCCGCCACCAGGCCGGCGCCGTGCGGGCCGTGCGTGCCCAGCGAATGCGACTCGTCGACGATCAGCATGCTGCCGCTGCGCTCGGCAATTTCCACCATTTCCAGCAGTGGCGCCACGCTGCCGTTGGTACTGTACAGCGCATCGACGACGATGATGCCGGGGCCATGCTTGTCGAGCTGGCGCTGCAGGTGCGCGCCATCATTGTGCAGGAAAGCGACGGGCACGGCTTGGGCCGATTGCACGCCCTCCCACAGCGAGGCGTGCGCCTGCATGTCGAGGTACACAGAAACGCCGGGCCCGGCCAGGCTTTGCAGCAAGCCCACGTTGGCGGCCCAGCCCGACTGCGCCAGCACGCAGGCTTCGCTGCCGAGATAGTCCGCGAATTCTTGTTCGAGCCGGTGCTGGCGGCTGCCTTCCTGCAGGAACACGGACGACATCAGCACGGCGCCGCCGCCCTGCAAGACGCGCGCCTGGGCTGCCAGCAGCGCCGCCTCGCCGGCGATGTTCAGGTAATCATTACCTGCCAGCATGACGGCACTGACCGGCATGGCTTGCCATTCATGCAAGTGCTCGCCGCCGAGCAATTTCTCGATACGCTCGACGTAATGCTCATCCATGCGCGCGCGCACGAAGGCAGGCATGTGTTGCTCGGCGTGAACAGCGCGGGATGACAGGGGAAAAAGGGCGTGTGACATAGGAACTCCTGATTGGTTGCGGGGGGAACTACCGCGTCCAACATGCGCGAGCCATCCGGCAAGCGTTTGATACAGCTCAACAGTTATGCTGATATCGTGCTGATAGAGAGGGAACCCGCCGATCATATTGTATTGACACGCCTCAACGAACACCTCCCCTGACCATGATGCCTGCGCAGTTCCCTTCCGGAAAACAGTGGCAAGGCAAGCTGCTCCAGCCTTTCCTGCATTTCCACGACGCCATCGAACACACGCCCGTACGGCGCGCCCAAGTGCGCACCCTGGCGCTCATCGGTGCGCTGGGCATGCCCCTGTACTACGCGCTGTGGCATTATTTTTTTCCGCAAGAATATGAATCACCGCTGCTGCGCGCCGTGGCGGCACTGCTGTTCCTGCCCGCGCTATGGCCAGACCGATTCAGCAATACCTGGTTCAGCGTGTACCTGTTCCTGGGACTGACCTTCGAGCTGCCGTTTTTCTTCACGTACATGTTCCTGATGAACCACGCCTCGCCGCTGTGGATGCATTCACTGCTCGTGGCGCTGGTCGTGCTGTTCCACTTCGACACGCGCATCGCCATGCTGGCCTACCTGAGCGGCACCCTGCTGGCCTGCCTGGCGTTTGCCGTGTTTGGTGATCCCGCATTTTTCCTCAGCCGCGACGTCTTGCAGCAATTGCCCGTGCACTGGTTCACGATTGCCGTGCTGTCGGTGGTCAAGGTGGGGCGCCACGTGGGCGCGCAAGAGAAACTGGCCGGGCTGGCGGCCGGGCTGGGCAGCGTGGCGCACGAATTGCGCACGCCCTTGGTCAGCGTCGAGGCGAATGTGCGCGGGCTGCAGCGCGGGCTGCAACACAATGCGCAAGGCGATCCGCCGGACGCGGCCAGCCGGGAAGCGCTGGCGCGCATCCAGTTCGAGGTGCGCCACATGCACCACATGATCGATTTGTTCCTGCTCAGCGCCAGCGCCGTCAACCGCAAGCTCGAAGCCAACGAAGCGGTGGCCATGCACGACAGCGTGATGGCCGTGCTGCGCCGCTATCCATTTACCAGCACGGCGCAGCGCGACATCGTCAAGGTGGACGTGCGCGCCGATTTCACATTTCCCGGCCAGTCGGAGCTGTGCGTGGTGATCCTGCTGAACCTGCTGCGCAATGCCTTGAAAAGCATCCACCGCGCCGGCAAGGGCCGCGTGCGCATCATCGTCGATGGCGCCCATCCCGTGCCGCGCCTGCTGTTCATCGACACGGGCTGCGGCATCGCCACCAGCCGATTGCCGCTGATCTTCGACCGATTCTATTCCTATCCCGCGCACAACGGCAGCGGCATCGGCCTGGCCCTGTGCCGGCAGATCATCAATGCCTGGCAGGCGCGCATCCGCTGCGTGTCGCGCGAGCATGCGTATGCGATTTTCATCCTGGAATTTCCACACCCCCTGCCTGCCCGCTTCCAACCCTCTCCCCCCCAAGGTGACGCATGCAACTGCCCGTCTACACCCATCCGACCCTGACCGTACTGATCGACGACAGCGATTCCTTCCTGAAAAGCCTGGCGTTCCAGCTCGATCCCGGCCTGGCGCGCAAGACTTTCCACGACACCAGCAGCGCCCTGCACTGGCTGCGTCACAGCGCGCAACCAGGCGAAACGCCGCTGCACGTCAATTTCGACACGCAAAACCTGCCGTCCGACCAGTGCAACGTGGCGCTCGACCTCGAACGCATCTGGCGCATCAGCGGCCAGCCGCAGCGCTTTGCCGTGCCCTCCGTGCTGGTGGTCGATTATTCGATGCCGCAGATGAATGGCCTGGAATTTTGCCAAGCCGTGCGCGACTTGCCGTGCAAGAAGATTCTATTTACGGGCGCGGCCGATGAAAAAGTGGCCGTGACGGCCTTCAACCGGGGCTTGATCGACCGCTACATCAAAAAGAGCGACGACGACGCGCTCGACATCCTGGAACAGGAAATCCATGCCCTGCAGCGCGAGTTCTTCCTGCAGCAATCGGACACCGTGCGCGACTTGCTATTGCTGCACGACTACAGTTTCCTGCAAGACGAAGCGCTGGCCGCCGTCGTGCACGAGCTGTGCCAGCGCCATGGTTTTGTCGAATACTATATTTTCCCCAATCCCAGCGGCATCCTGTTCTTCACGCGCGACGGCCACGCCAAGCTGATGATCATCGAGACGGAACGCGGCCTGCACACGCAATACGAAATGGCGCGCGACAGCGATGCGCCCGAGTCATTGCTGCAGGCCCTGCTGGAAATGCGCGTGATTCCCTACTTTTCCGATGCCGACAGCGACGGCATGTACGCGGCGCACATCGGCGAAAACTGGTTCCGCTACTGCGCCGCGCCCACCATCTGCCTGGGCCGCGTGACGTATCTCTGGGCCCTGTTCGACGTGCCGGTGCACCAACTGGGGCAGCCGGTCATGTCGTATGCGCAATTTTTACGCGCGGGCGCGGGCGACAGCGTCAGCGCTTAGGACTAGCCTTCGCGCAAGGTTTGCAGCGGCGGATGCTTGAGTACGTTGCGCAGCCCCAGCCAGCCGCCGGCAATCGCGCACAGGGCGCCGGCCAGTAAACCAAAGGCCCACACGCCGGGCGCGAAGCTCCAGGCGAACTTGAACTGGTAGGTGGCCAATGCCCAGCCCATGGCGGCCGCGCCCGATGCCGCCAGCAAGCCGGCCAGGGCGCCGACGAGCGAAAACTCGATCAGCTGCGCCTGCGCCAGCTGGCGCCGCGTGGCGCCCAGCGCGCGCAGCAGGCCCGCTTCGCGCGTGCGCTCGTCCTGCGAGCCCATCAGCGCCGCATACAGCACCAGCAAGCCCGACGCCAGGGTGAAGGCGAAGAGGAATTCGACGGCCGTGACCACCTGGTCCAGCACGCCCTGGATTTGCTTGAGCACGCCGCCCACGTCGACCACCGTCAGGTTCGGATAGTCGCGCAGCAAGGCATTGCCCAGGTCCGCCTGCGCCGGCGGCAAGTGAAACGCCGTGATCCACGTCTGCGGCGTGTCCGCCATGGCGGCCGGATTGATGATGACAAAGAAATTGACGCGCATCGAACCCCATTCCAGCTTGCGCAAACTCGTGATGGCCGCCTCCACGGGCTGGCCGGCGATGTCGAAACGCAGCTTGTCGCCCAGTTTCAGTTTCAATGTCTTGGCGATGCCTTCCTCCACCGACGCCTCAGCCGGCGCACCGGGCGCATTGCCGAACCATTTGCCGGCGACCAGCTTGTTTTCTTGCTGCATGGTGGCCATCGTCGACAGGTTGAATTCGCGGTCGGCCAGGCCCTTGGCGCGGTCGTCCTCGTAGGTGGTTTCCGTGATGGCGTTGCCATTCACGGCCACCAGACGCCCGCGTATCATCGGATACAAAGGCGCGTTGGCCACGCCGGCCTGCGCCAGGCGCGCGGCAATCGGCTCTTTTTGTTCCGGCAGGATATTGATCATGAAACGGTTCGGCGCGTCCGGCGGCGTGGCATTGCGCCAGGCCACCATCAAGTCGCCGCGCACCACCGTCAGCAGCAGCAAGGCCATCAGCCCCAGCGCCAGCGACACCACCTGGATGACGGTGGCGCCCGGGCGGCGCTGCAATGACGTGACGGCGAAGCGCCAGCCCTGGTGATTGAAGGCGCCGCGCAGGGTTTTCAGCGAGCGGATGCCCAGCCAGCCGGCCAGGCCGAACAGGGCGAAGCCGCCGAGGAAGCCGGCCGCCGTCAGCAGCGCCAGTTTCACGTCGCCCGCCTGCCACAAGAGCAGCACGACAAAGGCGGCGATGCCCAGGCCGTACGTGGCCACGGCCAGCGCCTGCGGCGGCTCCTGCTCGCGGCGGATCACGCGGTTATGGGGAACATTGCGCAACTGCAAAATCGGCGGCAGGGCAAAGCCCAGCAAGAGCAGCATACCGGTGGCCACGCCCTGCAGGGCGGGCAGCATGGAGACGGGCGGCAAATCGCTCTGCACCAGCTTGCCCAACAGCTCCAGCAGCACCAAATGGCCGCCGAAGCCGACGGCTACGCCAACGACGCTGCCGGCCAGGCCGACCAGGAGAAATTCGATCACGTACATGGCCGTGACCTGGTTTTGCGTCAAGCCCAGGCAGCGCAACATGGCGCAGGCATCGAGGTGCCGGAGCATGAAGCGGCGCGCCGCCATGGCCACGGCGACGGCCGCCAGCATGGCCGACAGCAAGCCGACGAGGGACAGAAAACGGTCGGCGCGGTCCAGGGTCGATTGCATCTGCGGGCTGCCCGATTCCAGCGACTCGATGTGCACGCCTTTGATTGCCTGCGTCTTGATCTGGCTTTCCAGCCAGGCTTGATACTGCGCAAGCTCGGCCGCCTTGGCGGGCGGCGCCGACAGCAGCAGCCGGTACGACACGCGCGAACCGTTCTGCACCAGCGCCGTGGCGGCCAGGTCGCTCAAGGGCAGCATCACGCGCGGCGCGAAGTTGAGGAAGGAGGCGCCGCGGTCCGGCTCGCTGGCGATCAGTTGCGTGACGGTAAATGCCTTGTCACCGAGGGTCAAGGTGTCGCCCAGCTTCGCGTTCAGGCTGGCCAGGATGGCCGCATCGACCCACACGGTGCCGGGCGCCGGCACCTGGCTGGTCGGCTGGCCGACGGCATCCTGCGCTTCGTTCAGTTGGGTGGTGATCTTCAGCTTGCCGCGCTGCGGGTAGCCGGGCGAGACGGCCTTGATGGACGCCAGCTGCGAGCTCGACTGCTCGCCCTCGCCCGCCTGCGCCATGCTGGGGAACGTCACCGTGTCGGCCAGGATAAAACCGCGCTGCTGCGCTTCGGCGCGCCAGGCCGCATTGACGGGCTGGTCGGCGCTGATGACCAGGTCGGCCCCCAGCAGCTGGTGCGCGTCGCGGTTCAGGCCCGCGCGCAGGCGGTCGACAAAGAAACCGACGGCCGACAGGGCCGCCACGGCGACGATCAGGGCGACGAGCAGGAAACGCAGTTGCCCGGCGCGCCAGTCGCGGCCGGTCATTTTCAGGGAGAGGCGGAACATGGGCGGCGGGTCTTTATGAAGATTTATTGAGCTATGCCGTGGGCGGCCGCGTGCTGTGCAAAATACGCATCGACGGTAGCGAGGAAGGCGTCTTTTTGCGCCTGCGGCAGGAAGGCGGCAATGAAACCGTTGCGCGCCAGGCGTTGCGCATGGGACAGGCCCAGCGGCAAGGCGTCGAAGATGGCGTCGAAATTGTCGTTCATGTAGCCGCCGAAATACGCAGGGTCGTCCGAGTTCACCGTTACCAGCAGGCCCGCGTCGAGCAATTGCACCAGATTATGGTCATGCATCTGGTCAAACACGCGCAGCTTGGTGTTCGACAGCGGGCAGACCGTCAGGGCGATTTGCTCACGCGCCAGGCGGGCCGTCAGGTCCGCGTCTTCCAGGCAGCGCACGCCATGGTCGATGCGTTCGACCTGCAAGTCGTCGAGCGCCGTGCGGATGTAGGCGGGCGGACCTTCCTCGCCCGCGTGGGCCACCAGGTGCAGGCCCAGCTCGCGGCAACGGGCAAACACGCGCGAGAATTTCTCGGGCGGGTTGCCCACTTCCGAGGAGTCGAGGCCGATGCCGATGAATTTGTCGCGGTGCGGCAAGGCGTCTTCCAGGGTCTCGAACGCCTCTTTCTCGCTCAGGTGGCGCAGGAAGCACAGGATCAGGGCCGCGCTGACGGGGCTGTCCTGGCAGGCGCGGTAGATGCCATTGATCACGTCGGCAATGGGCACGCCGCGCGCCGTGTGGGTTTGCGGGTCGAAGAAGATTTCCGTGTGCAAGACGTTATCGGCTTCGGCGCGGCGCAGGTAGGCTTGCGTCATGTCATAGAAATCCTGCTCTTTCAAGAGCACGCTTGCGCCAGCGTAATAAATGTCGAGAAAAGACTGTAAATCCGTAAAAGCATAGGCGCTGCGCAAGTGTTCTACCGATTCATAGCCCAACGGCACGCCATTGCGCTCTGCCAGTGCGAAAATCAGTTCTGGCTCCAGCGAACCTTCTATATGGATATGCAGTTCGGCCTTCGGCATGCCGCGGACGATCGCGCGCAATTGTGGGTTCATCATGGGTGTTCCTTATAGGGTGACGATAAAAATGCTGGCACGCGCACGCGTGGCGCGCAGGGCCATCAGACATGCAGGCATCTTAGCGCAAGATGGCCTGCCTCACCGGCGGACGGCCGCCATGGCGGTGGCGACAGCAGCGGCATGGCCGGCACCGGCACGCGCTGGCGAATTGTCGTATGATGATTTAAAAGGTACAAAAAGGTTCATTGAAATCGATGAAAAATCTGATGATTTATCCAATTAAATCAACAATTTACAAACAAGTATTAAGGATATGCCGACATATCTTTTGACTTCCTGATCCTTTAGAGCAATAATAAATTTCATGGGGTAAAGGTAGGTGCAACAAGCGCTATCAACAGTGAAAAAAAAGCCGGCTGGCCACGTCAGCGCACGGCATCAAGCGCCAGTTTTTTGGTCCGGGCAATCCGGACTCGCAAAGACAGCCGGGCTTGAAACAACAATAAAAATCGATACGGGGTACAGGAAAAGTTCAGACGGCAAGCCCAGGCGAGTGCCAGGCGGGCGGCCATGGTGACTGGCAGTACGGGTTTACATTAAAGGACATTGACATGACCATTTTTGATAACTATGCAGCACGCTACGAGCGCACCCGCGAAGAGGAAATGTCGCTCACCGAATACCTGGCCCTGTGCAAGAAGGACAAGCTGACGTATGCCAGCGCGCCCGAACGCATGCTGGCCGCCATCGGCGAGCCGCAGCTGGTCGACACGCGCAACGACACGCGCTTGTCGCGCATCTTCGCCAACAAGATCATCAAGATCTATCCCGCCTTCCGCGAGTTCTACGGCACCGAGGAAGTCATCGAGCAAGTCGTCTCGTACTTCCGCCACGCGGCGCAAGGCCTGGAAGAACGCAAGCAGATCCTGTATTTGCTGGGGCCTGTCGGCGGCGGCAAGTCGTCGATCGCGGAAAAACTCAAGTCGCTGATGGAACACGTGCCCTTCTATTGCCTGAAAGGCTCGCCCGTCAACGAATCGCCGCTGGGCCTGTTCAATGAACAAGAGGACGGCACCATCCTGGAAGAGGACTACGGTATCCCGCGCCGCTACCTGCGCAACATCCCCAGCCCCTGGGCCGTGAAACGCCTGCATGAATACAATGGCGATATCAACCAGTTCCGCGTCGTCAAGCGCTATCCTTCCGTGCTGAAACAGATTGCCATCTCGAAAACGGAACCGGGCGACGAAAACAACCAGGACATTTCCTCGCTGGTGGGCAAGGTCGACATCCGCAAGCTGGAAGACTATGCGCAGGACGATCCGGACGCCTACAGCTATTCGGGCGGCCTGTGCCTGGCCAACCAGGGCTTGATGGAATTCGTGGAAATGTTCAAGGCCCCGATCAAGGTCTTGCACCCGCTGCTGACGGCCACACAGGAAGGCAACTACAAGGGCACGGAAGGCTTCGGCGCAATTCCGTTCGACGGCATCATCCTGGCCCACTCGAACGAGTCGGAATGGAAGACCTTTAAAAACAACCGCAACAACGAGGCGTTTCTTGACCGTATCTATATAGTCAAGGTGCCGTACTGCCTGCGCGTGTCCGATGAAATCAAGATCTACGACAAACTGGTGGCCAATTCCTCGCTGGTGAAGGCCCCGTGCGCGCCCGGCACCCTGCGCATGATGGCGCAGTTCGCCATCCTGTCGCGCCTGAAAGACCCGGAAAACTCCAGCATTTTCTCGAAGATGCTCGTCTACGATGGCGAAAACCTCAAGGATACGGACCCGAAAGCCAAGTCCATGCACGAATACGTCGATTACGCGGGCGTGGACGAAGGCATGAACGGCCTGTCGACGCGCTTTGCCTTCAAGATCCTGTCGAAAGTGTTCAACTTTGACAATTCCGAAGTGGCCGCCAATCCCGTGCATCTATTATATGTACTGGAACAGCAGGTCGAGCGCGAGCAGTTCGCGCCGGAACTCGAGCAGCGCTACTTCTCGTATATCAAAGAGCACCTGGCGCAGCGCTATGTGGAATTCATCGGCAAGGAGATCCAGACGGCTTACCTGGAAAGCTATTCGGAATACGGCCAGAACATTTTCGACCGCTATGTGACGTTTGCCGATTTCTGGATACAGGACCAGGAATACCGCGATCCGGACACGGGCGAAAGTTTCGACCGCGAATCGCTGAACAATGAACTGGAAAAGATCGAGAAGCCGGCGGGCATTTCCAATCCGAAGGATTTCCGCAATGAAATCGTGAACTTCGGCTTGCGCGCGCGGGCCTCCAACGGCGGCAAGAATCCCGCCTGGACCAGTTATGAAAAGTTCCGCACCGTGATTGAAAAGAAAATGTTTTCGAATACGGAGGAATTGCTGCCCGTAATTTCCTTCAATGCCAAGGCCAGCGCCGACGATGCCAACAAGCACGCCGACTTCGTGGCCCGCATGGTGGAAAAAGGCTATACGGCCAAGCAGGTACGCCTGTTATGCGAATGGTACTTGCGCGTACGCAAGTCGTCATAGCGCGGACAGCGAAGGCGCGCTCCCGCCCGAGGGCTGGCGGGGCGTGCAAGACGAGAGGCAAGGAGGCACCCTTTGACATACCTTATCGACAGGCGCTTGCAAAGCAAGAATAAATCCGCCGTCAACCGCGAGCGTTTCCTGCGGCGTTACAAGGGCCAGATCAAGGATGCCGTGGGGCGCGCCATCAAGGGGCGCTCGATCACGGACGTCGAAAATGGCGAGAAGGTCAGCATCCCCGTCAAGGACGTGGGCGAACCGTCGTTCGGCCACGCGCATGGCGGCGTGTGGGAAGTGGTCAATCCCGGCAACAAGGAATACCTGAAAGGCGACCAGATCGCCCGGCCGAAAGGCGGCGGTGGCGGCGGGCGGGGCAAGGCAGGCAATAGCGACGAGACGACGGAAGACGACTTCATCTTCGAATTGTCGCGCGAAGAATTCATGAATTATTTCTTCGAGGACCTGGAATTGCCGCACATGGTGAAAACCCAGCTGACGGCCACCACGGAATTCAAGAACCAGCGCGCCGGCTACAATATGTCGGGCACGCCCTCGAACATCCACGTGCTGCGTTCCCTGCGTGGCGCACTGGGCCGGCGCATCGCCGTTGGCGGCGGCGCCCGCAAGCAGCTGGCGCAGGCCGAGGAAGAACTGGCGGCACTGCTGCACGAAGGCGTGTCCGACAGCGACCCGCTGGTCACGGAGCTGCGCCGCCTGATCCATCACCTGCACACGCGCCTGCTGGCGATTCCCTTCATCGACCCGTTCGACTTGCGCTACAGCAACCGCATCAAGGTGCCCAAGCCGATGACGCAGGCCGTCATGTTCTGCATCATGGACGTCTCCGGCTCCATGGACGAGTCGCGCAAGGACACGGCCAAGCGCTTCTTCATCCTCCTGTATCTGTTCCTCAAGCGCGTCTACGACAAGATCGAAGTCGTCTTCATCCGCCACCATACGGCGGCGGCCGAAGTGGACGAGCATGAATTCTTCAATTCGCGCGAGTCCGGCGGCACCGTCGTCTCCTCCGCCTTGCACTTGCTCAACACCATCATCGACGAGCGCTATGGCGCCGGGCAATGGAACAGCTATGTGGCGCAGGCGTCCGACGGCGACAACTGGGACAACGATTCCGTGCTGTGCCGCCAGTTGCTTATTAATACCATCATGCCCAAGGTGCAGTACTACACCTATGTCGAGATCACCGACGGCCCGCAGCAAAACCTGTGGGAGCAATACGCGGGCGTGCTCGACCATCACGCCCATTTCGCCATGCAAAAGATCGTCACGCCGGCCGATATCTACCCGGTCTTCCGCGAACTGTTCAAGAAACAGGTGAAATGATGAGTGCAGCCTTTGACCGTGCCAGCAACACCCCGGGCGAACCGTTCGTGCGCCTGCGCCACCCGAACGCCCTGCCCGAGCAGTCGGAATGGACGTTCGAGCTGATCGAGCAAATCCACGAGGAAATCCGCCGTGTGGCGAAACAGTTTGGCCTCGACACCTATCCGAACCAGCTGGAAATCATCACGGCCGAGCAGATGATGGATGCCTACACCTCGGTGGGCATGCCGGTCTCGTACAACCACTGGTCGTTCGGCAAGCACTTTCTGTCCACCGAGAAAAGCTACAAGCGCGGCCAGATGGGCCTGGCCTACGAGATCGTCATCAACTCGAACCCGTGCATCGCCTATTTAATGGAGGAAAACAGCCTGACCATGCAGTCGCTGGTGATCGCGCATGCGGCATATGGCCATAACTCCTTCTTCAAGGGCAATTACCTGTTCCGCGCCTGGACGGATGCGGACGCCATCATCGACTATATGGTGTTTGCCAAGAATTACATCGCCGAATGCGAACAGCGCCATGGCGTCGATGCGGTGGAATTGCTGCTCGACTCGTGCCACGCCATCCAGAACTACGGCGTGGACCGCTACAAGCGCCCGGCGAAACTGTCGATGGCGAAGGAATATGCGCGCCAGAAAGAACGCGAAGCCTATGTGCAGTCGCAGATCAACCAGCTGTGGCGTACCCTGCCCCGGCGCGACGAAGACGAAGACGAGGAAGACCAGCGCAAGGCCGCCCCCCGCTTTCCGCCCGAACCCGAGGAAAACCTGCTGTACTTCATCGAAAAGTATGCGCCGCTGCTGGAACCGTGGCAGCGCGAGATGGTGCGCATCGTGCGCAAGATTTCCCAGTATTTCTACCCGCAGCGGCAAACCCAGGTCATGAACGAGGGCTGGGCCACCTTCTGGCACTACACGATATTGAACCAGCTGTATGACGAAGGCGTGGTGGGCGACGGCTTCATGATGGAATTTCTGAAAAGCCATACCAACGTGGTCTACCAGCCGCCCATCGACAGCCCGTATTACAGCGGCATCAACCCGTATGCGCTGGGTTTCGCCATGATGAGCGACATCCGCCGCATCTGCGAGCATCCGACGGACGAAGACCGCGCCTGGTTTCCCGACATGGCCGGCAGCGACTGGCGCAAGAGCCTGGACTTTGCCATGCGCAATTTCAAGGATGAAAGCTTCATCGCCCAGTACCTGTCGCCGCGGCTGATCCGCGAATTCCACTTTTTTGCCGTGCTCGACGACGACAAGAATGAAAAACTGGCCATTTCCGCCATCCACGACGATGCCGGCTACCGCTACGTGCGCCAGCAGCTGGCAGAGCAGTACAACCTGGGCAACCGCGAGCCGAACATCCAGGTCTGGTCCGTGAATACGCGCGACGACCGCGCCTTGACCCTGCGCCACACGCAATTCCAGCGCCGCCCGCTGAACCAGCAGGCGGCCGAGGTGCTCAAGCATGTGGCGCGGCTATGGGGCTTCGATGTGCACCTCGATACGGTCGATCCGGCAGGCGTGGTTCTGGGCACCTTGAATTGCCGGCGCGAGAAGCGCAACCGGCGCGATGACCCTGCTGTCCGGCCATGAAATGATTTGTTGATAATAATCAATGGCAAGAATATAAGCGTTTCCTATGCCTGTATAGGAATTCAGTATGGCCTGGCGACGTCGAAACGGCCTCCGGGAGCGCCTTTTTTGACCTGGGTAAAGTGTCTTCCGCACCCGTTTGGTGCGCGCGGAAGCTTAAGTGGTCTGGTTCCGCGTCAAAATATTTCCCACGGGAAAGATTTTTATCCAAATTTAGCAGTTTCCATATTCAATATCACGAAATATAATTCCGCCAGATAGGCACATCGGAGAACTTAGCAGCGGTCGCCCAAAACGGCTGTAAAAAACCGATAAGACCGCCTTTTTTTCTGTCCGAAAGCGTGCAAAGATGACATAAGCAAGTACGTTTTCAGGGCGCAAAAGCGCCAAAAATTTAACCGGTTTTAGGCGTTAAAAATCTGTGTAAAATAAAGAATTCGTATGTATAATTCGGCGACGTCCCGGATACGGCTGGAGCTTTGTGTCGTCATTTTGGGGTTCAGTTGCAAGACAAGAGATGGTATTTGGAGAAAGCAGGCATGAATTTTTCGAACGAGAAAAGTCCCAAGAACTACACAGGCATCACTATCGTTGTCCTGCTGCACGTTCTCGCGGCTTACGGGATCGTGACGGGCTTGGGCAAGCGGTTGGTCACCAAAATGATGGAACCGGTTGAAACCAAGATTATCGAGGAAGTCAAACCGCCTCCACCGAAGGATCTTCCACCGCCACCACCGCCGCCAGAAATGAAAGCGCCACCGCCGCCATTCATTCCGCCAGTCGAGGTGAACGTGCAGCAGCCGCCACCACAACAGAACGTGATTGCAAATACGACTGCTGTGAAGCCAGCCACGAATGTATTGGCACCGCCAGCACCGCCTGCACAGCCTGCGCCAACTCCTGGACCAGCCAAATCGGTGCGTACGCCGGCCGTGGTTGACTTCAGTGTCTGCGAAAAACCGGCTTATCCAAAGTCGTCGCAGCGCAATGAGGAAACCGGTGTGGTGACACTGTCGTTCCTGATCGGTGTAGACGGCAAGGTCGCTGATTCGAAGATCGTGAAGTCCAGCGGCTTCAGAGACCTGGACAAAGCCGCGGTGCAAGGTATCAGCCGCTGTACATTTAAGCCGGCAACAGTTGACGGCAAGCCGGAACAAGGCTGGCAGCAAATGCAATACGTTTGGTCGCTGGATTAAAACCCGAGACAGTTATCCCCTGTCTCACACCATGATTTCGTTGTCATTACGTTCAGCGATCTGTTATTTTTAATTTTGGAGGAAGCATGTTTAAGAATACCCGTTTGTCCGCATTTTTTGCCGCGGTTCTGTTGTCCGTTACCGCTACTACCGCTCTGGTAGCAGCTCCGGCATTCGCTGACGCGCCAGCACCGGCTGCCGCTACGGCTCCTGCGGCAGACGCTGCACCAGCACCAGTTGCCGCAGATGCAGCCGCTCCAGCAGCAGACGCAGCAGCTCCAGCCGCTGACGCAGCCGCTCCAAAAACCGAAGAAGTGCACAACCCGTTCGGCCTGCAAGCCGTGTGGGACGGCGGCTTCGTGCCACGCGCCACCCTGATCATCATGGTCATCATGTCGATCGGTACCTGGTACATCATCATCACCAAGCTGATCGATCAAATGAAGATCTTCAAGCAAGCTAAAGAAGCCGCTGCCAAATTCTGGAAAGCGCCTTCGATCGCTGCTGGTTCGGCAACCCTGGAAGAAGGTTCGCCATTCCGCTTCATCGCTGAATCGGGCACCAAGGCAACGGCTCACCATGACGGCGCCCTGCTGGAACAAATCGATCTGTCGACCTGGGTGACGATGTCGATCCAGCGCGCTTCGGACAAAGTCCAATCGCGTCTGCAAGATGGCCTGTCGTTCCTGGCAACCGTTGGTTCGACCGCACCGTTTATCGGTCTGTTCGGTACCGTGTGGGGTATTTATGGCGCGCTGACCAACATCGGCATGACCGGTAACGCATCGATCGATAAAGTGGCAGGTCCAGTTGGTGAAGCACTGATCATGACCGCTTTCGGTCTGCTGGTCGCCGTTCCTGCCGTTCTGGGTTACAACTGGTTGGTGCGTCGTAACAAAACCGCAATGGAAGACATCCGTTCGTTCAGCGCCGACGTGCACTCGGTTCTGGTTTCCGGCGTAATGTCCACCAGCGAAGCTGGCCGTGCTGCCGGCGCTAAAAAGATCGGATAAGTCATGTCGATGTCCGTCGGCTCCGACAGCGGAGAACAAGATCAGGTAATGTCAGAAATCAACACGACGCCGCTTGTCGACATCATGTTGGTTTTGCTGATCATTTTCTTGATCACCAGTCCGGTTGTCCTCAAGCTGCAGAAAATCGATCTGCCGATCGAGGCCAACCAAGCCCTTCAAACCAAGCCGCAAAACGTTAACATCGTTGTTAACAAGGACGGCGAGATTTACCTGGGCCAGACCAGACTGAGAGACACGAACGAATTGTTCGATTATCTTAAAGTTGAAGCAGTGAAAGTACCGCAGCCGGAAGTACACGTTCGTGGCGACCAAGAAACACGCTACGAATCGATCGGCCGGGTTATTTACACGACCCAACGTGCCGGGATCCAGAAGGTCGGCTTCATCACCGAACCACCTGACAAGGGCTGATAGCGACTGGCAGCGGCGTCCCGGCAACACGGGGATGCCACTGCCGGAAGCTGACCGGGCGGCAGTTTCGCCCGGTGCTTCGTTGGACTTCTTAAAGGAAACACTATGAGTATGAATGTCGGTTCGGGAAGCGCTCCAGGCGCCGATCCGGAACCAATGATGGAACTGAACATGACGCCCCTCATCGACGTGATGCTGGTGCTGATTATCATGTTGATCATCACGATTCCTAAGCAAAACCACTCGGTGAACTTGAACATGCCGGTCGGCACTCCGCCGCCACCGACAACCGAACCAGTGGTCGTCACGATCGATGTCGATTTTGACGGTACGATCCTGTGGGACAATCAGGTCATTCCTGACCGCGCTTCGCTGGAAGCCAAGCTGAGCAACGTTGCTGCGCAAGCAGACCAACCGGAAGTGCATTTGCGTCCGAACAAGCTGGTGGAATACAAAGTCGTCGCCGGTGTGATGGCGTCGGCGCAGCGTCTGGGCGTGACCAAAATCGGTCTGGTCGGCAACGAGCAATTCCAGTAAGCTGCAGCAATCAGGTTCTCTTTACATCCGAATAGGCAGGACTTCCTGCCTATTCGCTTTTTACTGAAAGACTTTCTCATGTCCAAGTTTCGTCTCGCTCATCTCGGCCTCGTCATGGCCGCTATCGGTTTTACCGCAGCAACTCCCGTAATCGGCCTGGGCTCGCTGGCATACGCCGCGGACACCGTGCGTGCCGAAGTGGGCAAGCCATTGCAAGAAGCGCAAAAACTCGCTGGCAGCGGCAAGAACAAGGAAGCGCTGGCCAAGCTGCGCGAAGCTGACAGCGTCGGCGGCAAGACCGCCTTTGAAAGCTACCAGATCGAGCGCGTGCGCGCTTCGGCCGCTGCCGCCGCCGGCGATAACGGCGCCGCCATCAAGGCTTTTGAAGCTGTCATCAATTCCGGCCGCCTGAGCGCCGCCGAAGCCCCCAAATTCACGCAAGCCCTGGCCGGCATGTACTACCGCGCCAAGGACTGGCCAAATACCATCACCTGGATCAAACGCTCGCTGAAAGACCGCGAAGATCCACAGATGCGCGAACTGCTGATCCAGACCTACTACGTCAGCGGCAACTACGCCGAAGCGGCGAAAGAGCTGCAAGCGCGCGGCGGCAACTCGGAAGCGAGCCTGCAAATGCTGGCCAACATCCAGTTGAAGCAGAACGACAAGGCCGGCTACGTCGCCACCCTGGAAAAACTGGCGGGCAGCTATCCGAAGACCAGCTACTGGGCTGACCTGCTGAACCGCGTCTCGGGCAAGCCTGGCTTCTCGCAGCGCCTGGGCCTGGACGTCCAGCGCCTGCGCCTGGCCAACGGCCTGTTCACCAAGCCGTCCGAATACATGGAAATCAGCCAGCTGGCCCTGCAAGCAGGCAATCCTGGCGAAGCTTTGGCCATCATCGAGCAAGGCTACAAAAAAGGCGTGCTGGGCACCGGTGCCGATGCGCCGCGTCACCAGCGCCTGAAAGACCTGGCCCTGAAAACCCAGGCCGAGCTGAAAGCCAACGCCGCCAAGTCGGAAGCGGAATACGTCAAGAACAAGGACGCCGACAGCTTGAGCAAGCTGGGCTTCGCCCTGGTCTACGATGGCCAGGCCGACAAGGGCCTGGGCTTGATGAACGACGCCGTGAAAATGGGCACCGCCAAGTATGCGGAAGAAGCCAAGCTGCATCTGGGCATCGCTTACATTCACGCCGGCAAGAAGTCCAACGCCGCGACGGCACTCAAAGCCGTCAAGGGCACGGATGGCGCGGCTGACCTGGCCCGTTACTGGACGTTAATGAATAAATAAGACAACATCCTCCGGGAGTTGCAGGCAGCTAGTCGAGTGCCACCCAAAAGCGTTGCCAGCACACCCGCCGGCAACGCTTTTTGTTATTTCAGCAGTGAAATTCGCCCTGCGCCCGCCCTGCCGGGTGTGCATCCCTGAAACAGTCCGTATAATCCCCCTTTTGGCACAGTTTTTCATCAGATTCCTATGAAGGTATTCCGCGGACTTCCCAATGCCCAGGCACGAGCGCCTTGCGCTCTGACCATCGGCAATTTTGACGGTGTCCACATCGGCCATCAGGCGTTGCTGGCGCGCGTGCGCGGCGCGGCGACCGAACTCGGCATTGAAGCGGCCGTGATGACGTTCGAACCGCACCCGCGCGAATTCTTCGCGCAGCGCGCGGGCGACCTGTCCAAAGCGCCGCAGCGCATTGCCAACTTGCGCGACAAGCTGCAATCGCTGGACGACGCCGGCATCGACCGTGTCGTCGTCGAGCACTTCAGCGCCCAGTTCGCCGCCTTGACGCCGCAGGAATTCACGGAAAAAGTCCTCGTCGACGGCTTGCACGTGAAATGGCTGATGGTCGGCGACGACTTCTGCTATGGCGCCCGGCGCGCCGGCGACGTCGCCATGCTGCAGGAAGCGGGCCGCAAATATGGTTTCCATGTAGAAACTTTGCCTACCGTGATGAACGGCAGCACGCGCATCTCCTCGTCGGCCGTGCGTCTGGCCCTGGCTGCCGGTGATTTCCCGCTGGCCACGCAGTTGCTGGGCCATCCGTATGCCATTTCCGGCCATGTCATCCATGGCCAGAAACTGGGCCGCACCCTCGGCTTCCCCACCCTGAACCTGCGCGTGGCGCACCGCCCCGCCCTGTCCGGCATCTTCATCGTGCAAGTGCACGGCCTGGGACCAGTGCCGCTGCCAGCAGTGGCCAGCCTGGGCGTGCGCCCCACCGTCGACGACAGCGGCCGCGTCTTGCTGGAAGTGCATCTGTTTGATTTCAATCAATCCTGCTACGGCAAGCTGGTGCGCGTGGAATTCCTGCAAAAGCTGCGCGACGAAGAAAAGTACGACGACTTGCCCACCCTGACGGCCGCCATCGAGCGCGACTCGAACCAGGCGCGCGCCTACTTCGAGCAGCGCAGCGGCGCCATTACCGCCACCGACCGAATTTGACGCCGGCCAACTCCGCCGCCTGGCGGCCCCTGCCGCCGCAAACCATTCAATATCATTAAAGAAGATTATGTCCGATCAAAACAAGCCAGCCACGCCCAAGCAGAACAAGAAGCCTGAAAGCAAATACCCGGTCAACATGACGGAAACCCCGTTCCCGATGCGCGGCGACATGGCCAAGCGCGAGCCGCAATGGGTACAGCAATGGCAAGACAAGAAAATCTACGAGCGCGTGCGCAAGGCCGCCGCCGGCCGCCCGAAATTCATCCTGCATGACGGCCCGCCGTACGCGAATGGCGACATCCACCTGGGCCACGCCGTCAACAAGATCCTGAAGGACATGGTCGTCAAGTCGCGTTCGCTGGCCGGCTTCGACGCGCCGTATGTACCGGGCTGGGACTGCCACGGCATGCCGATCGAGATCCAGATCGAAAAACTGCACGGCAAGAACCTGCCGACGGCTGAAGTACTGGAAAAGGCCCGCGCCTACGCCAATGTGCAGGTCGAGCGCCAGAAGAAGGATTTCATCCGCCTGGGCGTGCTGGGCGAGTGGGACAACCCGTACCTGACCATGGCGCACGGCAATGAAGCGGACGAATTGCGCGCGCTGGGCAAGCTGCTGGAAAAAGGCTATGTGTACCGCGGCCTGAAGCCCGTCAACTGGTGTTTTGATTGCCAGTCGGCACTGGCCGAAGCGGAAGTGGAATACGCGGAAAAACGCGATCCCGCCATCGACGTCGGGTTCAAGTTCGCCGAGCCGGAAAAACTGGCGGCCGCCTTCGGCCTGCCATCGCTGCCGACCGATAACGGTTTCATCGTCATCTGGACCACCACGCCGTGGACCATCCCGTCGAACCAGGCGCTGAACGTGCACCCGGAAGTGAAATATGCGCTGGTGAAAGCCGAGCGCGATGGCCAGCCATTGCTGCTGATCCTGGCGCAAGACCTGGTCGTGGCCAGCCTGGCGCGCTTCAAGCTCGATGGCACGACGATTGCCACCTGCGACGGCGCGGCCCTGGCCGGCATCTGCTTCCGCCATCCGCTGCATGCGGCCGACGCGTTCTATGACCGCTTGTCGCCCCTGTACCTGGCCGAATACGTGACCACGGAAAGCGGCACGGGCGTGGTGCACTCGGCGCCCGCCTACGGCCTGGACGACTTCATCTCCTGCAAGGCGCACGGCATGAAGGACGACGACATCATCAAGCCCGTCATGGGCGACGGCAAGTTCGCCTCCACCCTGCCCCTGTTCGGCGGCATGACCATCTGGGAAGCGTCGAAGCCAATCTGCAACGCCTTGCGCGAAGCCGGTGCGCTGTTCGAAGTCAAGATGTTCGACCACAGCTACATGCATTGCTGGCGCCACAAGACGCCGATCATCTACCGCGCCACATCGCAGTGGTTCGCGGGCATGGACGTGACGCCGAAAGACGGCGGCGCGACCCTGCGCGAGACGGCCTTGCAAGGCATCGCCGACACCGAGTTCTTCCCGGACTGGGGCCAGGCGCGTCTGCACGGCATGATCGCCAACCGTCCCGACTGGACCTTGTCGCGCCAGCGCCAGTGGGGCGTGCCGATGGCCTTCATCGTGCACAAGGAAACGGGCGACCTGCATCCGCGCACGCCGGAACTGCTGGAGCAAGTGGCCAAGCTGATCGAAAAGGACGGCATCGAGGCATGGCAGGCGCTGGACCTGGCTGACCTGATCGGCGACGAAGCGGCCATCTACGCCAAGAACAAGGACACGCTGGACGTGTGGTTCGATTCCGGCGCCACGCACCAGACGGTGCTGGGCGGCCCGCAAGCGCACGGTTCGCACTCGACGCAGCTGCAATTCCCGGCCGACCTGTACCTGGAAGGCTCGGACCAGCATCGCGGCTGGTTCCACTCGTCGCTGCTGGTGTCGTCGATGCTGAACGGCCGTCCGCCGTATAAAGCCCTGCTGACGCACGGTTTCACGGTAGACGGCGAAGGCAAGAAGATGTCTAAGTCGCTGGGCAACACCTTGGCGCCGCAAAAGATCTCGGACACCCTGGGCGCGGACATCCTGCGCCTGTGGATCGCCTCGACCGACTACACGGGCGAGCTGTCGATCTCCGACGAGATCCTGAAACGCGTGACGGAATCGTATCGCCGCATCCGCAACACCCTGCGCTTCCTGCTGGCCAATACCTCGGACTTCAATCCGGCCACGGACGCCGTGCCGGTGGCGGAGATGTTCGAAATCGACCGCTATGCGCTGGCCAACATGGCCTCGCTGCAAACGCAGATCGAGAACAACTACGCGCGCTACGAATTCCACCCGGTGGTGTCGAAGCTGCAGACGTACTGCTCGGAAGACCTGGGCGGCTTCTATCTGGACATCCTGAAGGACCGCCTGTACACCTCGGGCCTGACGTCGCAAGCGCGCCGTTCGGCGCAGACGGCCCTGTGGCACATCACGCAAAGCCTGCTGCGCCTGATGGCCCCTGCCCTGTCGTTCACGGCCGAGGAAGCGTGGGCCGTCTTCGCAGGCAGCGAAGCGTATGCCGCCAGCGATGAAACCATCTTCACGCAAACCTGGTGGCAGCTGCCGGAAGTGCTTGACGCCGCCGACCTGCTGGAGAAGTACACGGCACTGCGCGCCGTGCGCACGGACGTGACCAAACAGCTGGAAGACTTGCGCACCTCGGGCGCCATCGGTTCGTCGCTGCAGGCGGAACTGACGATCAAGGCCGCGCCGATGAAGTACAAGCTGTTGACCACCCTGGGCGAGGACTTGAAGTTCGTCTTCATCACCTCGCAGGCCAGCGTTGTCGAAGTGCCTGAGGAAGCGGCCGAGGAAGTGATCGTAACCGCGTCGACGGCGCAAAAGTGCGAACGCTGCTGGCACTACCGTAGCGACGTGGGCACGGACGCCGCGCATGCTACCCTGTGCGGCCGCTGCGTCAGCAACCTGTATGGAAAAGGCGAAGCGCGCCGCTTCGCATAGACTGTCACCCCGGAACGCTGCCTGCGTCCCGCTTCCAACCGCCGCCTGGCACCAGGCGGCGGCTTTATCTTCCCTGGAAAAATATGGCCACTAAAAACCGTTTTTCATCGAAATCGTCATCCTCGGCGTCGCTCGTGCCCTGGCTGGGGATTGCCGCCATCGTCATCCTGTTCGACCAGATCACCAAGATCACGATCCTGAAGACCTTCCGCTATGCGCAAGAGATGGTCATCACCTCGTATTTCAATCTGGTGCTCGCGTATAACAAGGGCGCCGCGTTCAGCTTCCTGTCCGACCAGGGCGGCTGGCAGCGCTATTTCTTCACCGGCATCGCCCTGGCGGCCGCCGTCTACATCATCTATCTGCTGAAAAAGCACGCCGGCCAGCGCATGTTCTGCTGGGCCCTGGCGCTGATCCTTGGCGGCGCGCTGGGCAACGCCATCGACCGCCTGATGTACGGCCACGTGGTCGACTTCCTCGACTTCCACTGGAAAAGCTGGGGCCACTTCCCCGCTTTCAATATCGCCGACAGCGCCATCTGCATCGGCGCGGCCCTGTTCATCATCGATGAACTGCGCCGGGTAAACAAATAAACACGCAGGAGAACGGCATGGAATTGTCCGGCAAAAAAATCGTCCTGGGACTTTCGGGCGGCGTCGCGTGCTACAAGGCGGCGGAACTGTGCCGCAGCTTGACCCGCGCCGGCGCCTCGGTGCAAGTGGTGATGACGGATGCGGCCAGCCACTTCATCACGGCCGTCACGATGCAGGCCCTGTCCGGCCAACCCGTGCACACGAGCCAGTGGGATGCCCGCATCGACAACAACATGGCGCATATCGATTTGACGCGCCATGCCGACGCCATCCTGATCGCGCCGTGTTCGGCCGATTTTCTGCGCAAGCTGGCGCACGGCGTGTGCGACGACCTGCTGTCGACCCTGTGCCTGGCCCGCCCGGCCCAGCTGCCTTTGCTGGTGGCGCCGGCCATGAACGTGGAAATGTGGCAGAACCCCGCCACGCAGCGCAATGTGCAGCAGCTGCGCGAAGACGGCATCAAGCTGTTTGGCCCGGCTGCCGGCGAACAGGCGTGCGGCGAAGTGGGCCTGGGCCGCATGCTGGAGCCGGAACAGCTCTTGACGGAACTGATCGCCGCCTTTCAGCCGAAGGTATTGGCGGGCAAGCGCGTGCTGGTCACGGCCGGCCCCACTTTTGAGGCCATCGACCCCGTGCGCGGCATCACCAATCTGTCCTCGGGCAAGATGGGCTATGCGGTGGCGCGCGCGGCGCGCGAAGCGGGCGCCGAGGTGCTGCTCATTTCCGGTCCCACGGCCCTGGACGCGCCCTTCGGCGTGCGCCGCATCGACGTGCAGAGCGCGCAGCAAATGCATGATGCGGTGCTGGCCCACGTCGACGGCCAGCATGTCTTTGTCGCCGTGGCCGCCGTGGCCGACTGGCGCGTGGCCAACGCCAGCGAGCAGAAGCTGAAAAAACAGGCCGACGGCTCTGTGCCCGAACTGCAGTTCGCGCAAAACCCCGACATCCTGGCCACTGTGGCGGCGCGCACCAACCTGGCCGGCTATCCGTACTGCGTGGGCTTTGCCGCCGAATCGGAAAACCTGGTGGAATTCGGCTCGACCAAGCGCGAAAAGAAGGGCATCCCTCTGCTGGTCGGCAATATCGGCCAGAACACGTTTGGCCAGGACGACAACACCATCATCCTGTTCGACGAGGAAGGCCATACCGTGCTGCCGCGCGCCTCGAAACTGAACCTGGCGCGCCAGCTGATTTCGGAAATCTCGAAGCGGCTGGCCAAAAATTCGCTGCTCAAATAACCCTTTACGTTTTAGATTAATGAAAAATATCGACATCAAGATTCTCGACGTCCGCATGAAAGAACTGCTGCCCGCCTACGCCACACCCGGCAGCGCCGGCCTGGACCTGCGCGCCTGCATAGCCGAAGCGATCACCATCGAAGCCGGCCAGACCGTGCTCATTCCCACCGGCCTGGCCATCCACATCGGCGACCCGTCGTATGCGGCCATGATTTTGCCGCGCAGCGGCATGGGCCACAAAAACGGCATCGTCCTGGGGAATCTGGTAGGCTTGATCGACTCCGATTACCAGGGCCAGCTGATGGTATCGACCTGGAACCGGGGCCAGAGCGCTTTCACGCTCAACCCCATGGAACGCCTGGCGCAACTGATTATCGTGCCGGTGCTGCAAGTGGGCTTTAACGTCGTCGAGGAATTCGGCGACAGCGAACGCGGTGTTGGCGGTTTCGGCAGCACCGGCAAACATTAACAGCGACTGACAAACCGTAGCGAGCGGATGTGAGTTGTGGCTGAGAAGCGGAGCTGTGCGAATGCACAGTGAGCATCGGAGGCCGCGACCCGCGCCGCGCAGTAGGTTTTGTCAGGAGTTACAAGAAGGATTTTCTCATGCCAGGTTTCCGCCATCTGATCCCAGCCCCGACTTCGCTGCGCCATCTGGCCACTCCGCTTCTCTTGGCCGGCGCGGCCATGCTGGCCGGCTGCACCACGCCGGCGACGACTGTCAGCGGCCCGTTCAACGTCGTGCCGGCGCCCGATGCGCCCGCCCCGACGGCGCAGCAAAAGGCGGCACAGGAAGAGCTGGTGAAGATGGTGGCGCTGCAGGACCGCCTGTCGAAAGTCTCGGCGCCCCTGCTGATCAACAATGCGGACCTGTGCAAGACGTATGCGCGCAACCTGCTGGGCTTTACGGCGCAGAACAAGTATTCCTACCCCGGCATCTATGCCGATGCGGCCCAGGCGGCGCTCGGCTACGGCGAGCAGATGCAGGTCTCCGGCGTCTTGCCGGGCAGCGGCGCCGCGCGCGCCGGCTTGCGCAAGGGCGACGGCTTGCTGGCCGCCGAAGGCAAGCCGCTGCCGGCCGGCCCGAAAGCGGAAGGCCCGTTCGGCGCCATCGTCGGCCCGCTGGCCTCGAAAAGCGCGAGCCTGAACATGACCATCGCCCGCGACGGCCAGCAGCAGGACCTCAAAATTCCCGTCACGCGCGCCTGCGCCTTCCGCGTCGCCCTGGGCAATGCGGACAATATCAACGCGTATTCGGACGGCGCGCGCATCATGCTCACGCGCGGCATGCTCGATGCGGCGCAAAACGACGAAGGCATCGCCTTCGTCATCGCCCGCGAAATGGCGCACAACATCCTCGGCCACGCGCGCAGCCAGCGCACGGCAGGGACGGCTGGCAGCATCATCGACAGCCTGGGCGCCGTGCAGCCCGACATGGCTATGCTGACGGGCGCCGCCGGCATCAAGGCCATGCCGCAGGAACTTGACGTGCAAGCCGACACCCTGGCCATCTACCTGCTGGCGCGCGCCGGCTACAACGTCGACAACGCCGCCCGCTTCTGGCAGCGCCTGGCCACGCAAGTGCCGGCAACGGTCGCCAATGGCTACACGGCCCTGCATCCGGGCACCAACTCGCGCATGGCGGCCATCAACCGCGCCGTGACGGACGTGCGTGCCAAGCAGGCGGCAAAGAAACCGCTGAAACCTTGATGCCAAAGGCGCCTGATGCAGCAGGTTTGCTCAGGCGCCGGGAAAATTCGGGAAGTAGGTGCCCATAACCCAGGTCAGGGCGCCGCAGAACACCACGGCCAGAAACAGGACAATGAGCAGCTTGCCGAACTTAGGAATACCCTCTTCTTGCGTCTTGACTTCATTTGACATGAAAATTCTCCGCAGGGTGGTGGAACAGGTAGTATATCCACAATCTTGAATACTTTTCCATACTTTGCCGCAAACATGCGGCATGTAACCCGCGCGCGCCATGGACAGCATCGACCTTGAAGTTCTGAAAACCAGCGCTAGCTGGCTTGCCGCCGGTCGCCGCTGCGAACTCGTCACCGTCATCAAGACCTGGGGTTCCAGCCCCCGCCCCGTGGGCGCCACCCTGGCCATCTGCGACGATGGCACGGTGGTCGGTTCCGTCTCCGGCGGCTGCATCGAAGATGATTTGATCGACACCGTGCGCGTGCACGGCATCGTGCGCACGCTGCCCGAAATCGTCAGCTACGGCATCAGCGCCGACGAGGCGCACCGCTTCGGCCTGCCCTGCGGCGGCACCATCGAACTGGCCATCGAACCGCTGCATGCGGGCAGCCGCGTGGCCGAACTGCTGGCGCGCCTGGAAGCCCATGAACTGGTCGAGCGCCGCCTCGACCTGCGCAGCGGCACCGTCACCCTGCAGCGCGCCGCGCCGGGCGCCGTGCTGGCCCTGGAAAATGGAGCGCTCACCACGCAGCATGGCCCGCGCTGGCGCTTGCTGATCATCGGCGCCAGCCAGCTGTCGCGCTTCGTGGCGCAAATCGCCACGGCCATGGATTACCACGTCATCGTCTGCGACCCGCGCGAGGAATACCGGGGCGGCTGGAACGTGCCGGGCGTGCCGCTGCTGCACGCCATGCCCGACGACCTCGTGCTGGAATTAAAGCTCGACAGCCGTAGCGCCGTCGTCGCCCTCACGCACGATCCCAAGCTCGACGACCTGGCCCTGATGGAAGCGCTGAAATCTCCGGCGTTCTACGTGGGCGCCATCGGCTCGCGCGCCAACAATGCCAGGCGCCGCGAGCGGCTGCTGCAGTTCGACGTCAGCGCCGAACAGCTGGCGCGCCTGCACGGCCCCATCGGCCTGTACATCGGCAGCAAGACGCCGGCCGAAATCGCCATTTCCATCCTGGCCGAACTGACGGCCGTCAAAAATGGCGTGCCCGATGCGCTGCAGATCCAGCACGCGGCGGCCTTGACGCCGCCCAATCCGGACCTCTGCGTGCGCTGAAGCCTGAAAGCAAGAAACAAGATGCGCCAGCGGCGCGCCCCTGCTACCTTCCCTGATTTTTGGCCACCATGACCCTGCTGCACTGGACCCTGCCCCTGCCCGCCGGCTACCGCCGCGACGATGTCATCGCCTTCCACGGCCGCGATACAGAGGCCGTGGCGGAACAAGTCACGCCGACAGGCCTGCGCAAGGGCATCCTGCTGGCCGGCGTGCCGGTCGTGCTGGACGTCGCCTTCACGCCGGATGCCGCCATCTGCCAGGCAGACATCGATGGCGATGGCGACCTTGAAACACCGCTGCACGGCGCCCTCCTGAACATCCTCGGCCTGCGCATCGACCCGCAGCCATTCGCGCAGCTGGCCGCCGCCGACCCGCTGCTGGCGCCTTTGGTCCGCGCCAACCCGGGCCTGCGCATCGTGCAATCGGCCAGCCCGTTCGAGGCGCTGACGTGGGCCATCATCGGCCAGCAGATCAACCTGCCGTTCGCCATCGCCCTGCGCCGCACCTTCATCTTGCAGGCGGGACGCCGGCACGGCAGCGGCCTGTGGTGCTACCCGGAGGCGCGCGACGTGGCGCGGCTATCCGTCGAGGATTTGACGAGCCGCAAATTCTCGCGCGCCAAGGCGGAAACCGTGCTGCGCCTGGCGCATCTCGTCAATGATGGGGAACTGTCGCTGGAACTGCCGCCCTCCGGCGACGTGGAGGCCATCTCGCAGGTGCTGCTGGCCGTGAAAGGCATCGGCCCGTGGACCGTCAACTACGCGCTGCTGCGCGGCTACGGCTATGCCGACTGCTCGCTGCACGGCGACGTGGCCATCCGCGCCGCCCTGCAAAAGCTGCTCGGCGAAGAGGTCAAGCCGGACATGGCGCGCACGGAGCAATGGCTGCGCCAGTACGCGCCGCACCGCACCATGGCGGCCGCACACCTGTGGGCCAGCCTGCACGCGCCGGAAAAGAATATTTTACCTGCAGGGGAATAAACGGCGGGCGGCATGCGTCTATCCCTTGCAAGCCCCACAAACCTCAAGGAGACCATCATGCGCTTCACCACTTTTGCCGCCACCGCCCTCGCCACCCTGCTATCCGCCCCGCTGGCCTTCGCCGCCGACGTCATGCCCGCCAACGGCATGCTGGTCAACGCCAGCGGCATGACCGTGTATGTGTTCGACAAGGATGTCGCCGACAGCGGCAAGAGCGCCTGCAGCGGCGGCTGCCTGGTGGCCTGGCCCGCCGTCATCGCCACCGAAGCGGCGCCCGCCGCCCCGTATGGCAGCATCAAGCGCGAAGACAACGGCGCCATGCAGCTGACCTACAAGGGCAAGCCCCTGTACCTGTACAAGGAAGACAAGAAACCGGGCGACATGGCCGGCGACAATGTCAAGAACGTGTGGCACGTCGTCAAGCCGTAAGCCCCTTCCCGCCGCCACGATGACCACGCCAGAGGACAGCCGCCAGCTGCAAGCGTGCCTGCCCGGCCTGCGCCGCTACGCGCGCGCGCTGGTGGGCGCCGTGCACGCGGACGACCTGGTGCAGGACACCGTGGAGCGGGCCTGGCGCAAGTTCGAC
Source organism: Janthinobacterium sp. JF4 (assembly GCF_059617925.1). Classification (NCBI taxonomy): domain Bacteria; kingdom Pseudomonadati; phylum Pseudomonadota; class Betaproteobacteria; order Burkholderiales; family Oxalobacteraceae; genus Janthinobacterium; species Janthinobacterium sp. JF4. The sequence goes on from NZ_JCAQAV010000007.1 coordinate 150,606, forward strand.
CAGTGGCAACGGGGCGGCGAGATGCGGCCCTGGCTGTTTTCCATCATGCACAACCTGCACGTGGATCAATTGCGCCGCCCCGGCCTGGCGCTGCAGGAGCTCGACGACGACGCCGTGCTGCCCGCGCCGGAGCACGCGCCCGGGCAAGCCATCGCCATCGGCGAAATGGATGCGGCACTGGCCCGTTTGCCTTTGGCGCAGCGCGAAGTGATCCTGCTCGTCGCGCTCGAGCAAATGCCGTATGAACAGGTGGCGGCCACCCTGGGCATCCCCGTCGGCACCGTCATGTCGCGTTTGTCGCGCGGGCGCGACCGGCTGCGCGAACTGCTCGACGGCCGCCCTGCCGGCAGCCATGGCGCCCCCACCCTGAAAGTCGTGAAATGACAACGCAAGCCATCAGCGAAGCGCAACTGCACGCCCTGGCCGACGGCGTCCTGCCAGAGGAGCAGCGCGCCGTCATCGAGACCCACCTGCGCGCGCATCCGGACGATGCCGCCCGGGTGGATGCGTGGCGCGAGCAGAACCGGCAACTGCGCGCCCTGTTCGACCCCGTGCTGGACGAAACCGTGCCGCCGGACCTGCTGCAGGCGGCATCGCCAGCGGCGGCGAACGGCGCCTGGCAGCGCCACGCCATGCAGGCGGCAGCGGCCATCGTGCTGCTCATCGCGGGCGGCGCGGGCGGCTGGCTGCTGCGCGGCGCTGGCGGCGACAGCGGCGACATGCGGACCGCCAGCGCCAGCCCGGTCTCCCTGGCGCGCAGCGCCGCCATCGCGCATGCCGTCTACACGCCCGAAGTGCGCCACCCCGTCGAGGTAGGCGCAGAACAGGAAGCGCACCTGGTGCAATGGCTGTCGAAACGCCTGGGCACGAAATTGCAGCCGCCCGCGCTGTCGCCGCTCGGCTACCAGTTGATCGGCGGGCGCCTGCTGCCCGGCGATGGCGACGGCCCCGTGGCGCAATTCATGTATGAAGATGGCGGTGGCAAGCGTCTGACCCTGTACGTGGCCAAGGAACGGGCCGGCAGGCAGGAAACGGCTTTCCGCTATGCGCAGGAAAAGGATTTGAGCGTGTTTTACTGGATCGACGGCCGGCTCGGTTATGCCCTCTCGGCGAGCCTGCCCAAACAGGAACTGGGCAAGATCGCCGACGCCGTGTACGCGCAACTGGAAACGTCCCACTGAGTCACGCTGACGCTTGGCAGGGGCGCCGCGGCTCACTTGCCGGGCTTGCGCCACTGCATCAGCTGCAGCAAGGCCGCCATGGCGGCCGCCGCCGCCGCCCCCAGGGCCAGGCTCCAGGCTGGCCACTGCAGCAAGAGCAGCAAGCCGCCAGCGGCGGCGCCGACGGCGCTGCCCAGGTACAGCGCCGATTCATTGAGGGCGATGGCCAGGTTGCCATCGCCCTGCCGCGCGCGCACGGCCAGCAGCTGCTGGTTTTGCGGCACTTGCAGGGCCCAGCCAGCCGCCCCCCACAGCACGATCGGCGCCAGCAGCAGCCAGGCCGACCATCCGGCCGCCAGCGGCAGCGCGCACAAAGCCAGCGCCAGCAGCAGCAAGATGAACATGGTCAGCCCGGGCGCCGCCATCTTGTCCGCCCAAGGCCCGACCAGCACGCTGCCAACGATCCCTCCCACGCCCCACGCCCACAGGAAGGGCGTGGCGGAAATCGCCGCCCCCTGCGCGGACCATGCCAGCAGCGGCGCGATGAAGGTGTACATGCCCAGACTGGCGATGGCCGCCAGCAAGGAAACCAGCAGGATGGCCAGCACCTGCCCATCGGCCAGCAAGGCCAGCTTGCGGCGAAGCGACGTGGCCGGCACCGCTGGCAACGGGGGCAGCTTCCACAGCAAGCCCGCCAGCGCCAGCGCACCGAGGATGGCGACCAGCCACAGGGCCGCCGTCCAGTCCAGCTGCTGCGCCAGCAGCAAACTCAATGGCACGCCCAGCACCGTGCCGCCCGCCATGCCGCCCATGATCACGCCGATGGCCTTGCCCCGCTGCTGGGGCGCGGACACGCCCGCCGCCGCCGCGATGCCCAGCGCCAGATACACGCCGGCCCCGATGCCGGCAATGGCGCGCCATACGAGCAGACTGGCAAATCCGGGCGCCAGCGCGCTGGCCCCGTTCGCCAGCACGAACACGCCCAGGGCGCTCAAGAGGCCGGAGCGCTGCGCGCGCGCCGGCAGCAAGGCCACGGCCAGCGGCGAACCGAGGCCATAGGCCAGCGTAAACGCCGTCACCAGTTGCGCGGCCATCGCCAGGGAGACAGAAAACGCGCCGGCGATCATCGGCATCAAGCCCGCCGTCACATACGACGCCATGCCCAGCGCGAACGCGCCCACGGCGATCAGGTAGACGGTGGCCGGCAACGCGGTGGTGGCAGGCACTGCGGCACTGGAAGAAGAATAGTCAGACATGGGCAAGCTTTCGGGAAGAAAGCCGGCATTCTGGAATACAATATAAACAATTACAATTTAACTGTTTATGCTATTACTCATAGCAACAGGTTCACAGAAAAGGCAGCACCATGCGCACCTTGGCCCGCACCCGCCACGAACTGGCCGCCTACCTGCAGGCGCGGCGCGCGCGGCTGTCGCCGGAAGACGTTGGCTTGCCCGGCGGCGGGCGGCGCAGGACGCCGGGCTTGCGCCGCGAGGAAGTGGCGGCGCTGGCCGGCGTGGGACTGACCTGGTACACCTGGCTGGAACAGGGACGCGAGATCGGCGTCTCGAGCGCCTTTCTCGACAAGCTGGCCGAAGTGCTGAAGCTGGACGCGGGCGAGCGCCGCCACCTGTTCCTGCTGGCGCACGCGCGCCCTCCCGCCGAAGAGGGCAAGACGTTTTGCGTGGTGCCGCCGCCGGTGCGCCGCCTGATGCACGAACTGGCGCATCCGGCGTATGTGCTCAACTTGCGCTGGGACGTGCTGGCGTTCAATGCGGGCGCGGACGCCCTGTTCAGCTTTGGCATGCATGCCGCCTCGCGCCGCAATCTGCTGTGGCTCTTGTTTACCGACCCGCTGCTGCGGTCACGCTTCACGGCGTGGGAAGAGCAGGCGCCACTGATGCTGTCGAGCTTTCGCCGCGACTACGCGCGCGCCACGCAGGAAGCCGATATCCACGCGCTGGTGGAGGAACTGGAAAAAGTCTCGCCCGAATTCAAGCTATGGTGGCGCCGCCATGACGTGCATGCGCCATGTGCCGGCGTGCGCCGCCTGACAATCGACGGCGAGCAGGTCGCCTATGAACACACCTCGCTCACCATCGATGCGGACCGCCATCTGCGGCTGGTCGTGTATGCGCGCCGGGTGGAAGAAGAAATCGCCCCGTAGAACGAAAAAACCGCTGACCCTCTTGCGAGAAATCAACGGCTTCGAAATGGTTGCGGGGACAGGATTTGAACCTGTGACCTTCGGGTTATGAGCCCGACGAGC